>NZ_CP134876.1:3931470-4233891 GCF_032108445.1 Micromonospora halotolerans
GGCCGCGGCTGCGGGCGTACACGGTGCGGGCCTGGGACGCGGCGGCCGGCGAGCTGACCGTGGACGTGGTGCACCACGGCGACGAGGGGCTGGCCGGGCCGTGGGCGGCCGGGCTGCGCCCCGGCGACCGGGTGCTGTTCGCCGGCCCCGGCGGCGCGTACGCGCCGGACCCGGCGGCCGACTGGCACCTGCTGGCCGGGGACGAGAGCGCGCTGCCGGCGATCGCCGCCGCCCTGGAGCGGCTGCCCGCCGGCGCGCCCGCCAAGGTCTACGTCGAGGTGGGTGGCCCGGCCGACGAGCTGCCCCTGGCCAGCGCGGGCGCGGTCGAGCTGCGCTGGCTGCACCGCGCCGGCCGTCCGGTGGGCGAGCCGCTGGTCGAGGCGCTCCGCGCGCTGGACTTCCCGCCCGGCCGGGTGCACGCCTTCGTGCACGGCGAGGCGGCCGCGGTGAAGGAGCTGCGCCGGTTGCTGCGGGTCGAGCGCGGGGTGCCGCGCGGCGACCTGTCGATCTCCGGCTACTGGCGGCGCGGCATGGACGACGAGGGCTGGCGCTCCACGAAGGCGGCCTGGAACGCCCAGGTCGAGGCCGAGGAGTCTGCCGTCCTCCCGGTCTGACCGTCACGCCCCCCGCACGGCCAGCCGGTAGAGCTCGGGGAGCAGCCACGGGGCGATCCACCGCTGCACGCCCTCCGGGGTGAAGTGCAGCCCGTCGCTGCGCACCCGGACCCCGCCGGCCTCCCAGGTGAACCGGCCGTCCGGGCAGGCCCGCCGGTTGAGGTCGAGCACGGTGGCGTGGTGCCGGTCCGCCGCCGCGCGCACGAGCCGGTTCCAGGCGTCCACCCGGGCCGGGTCGTCCTCCGGCCAGAGGCCGCCGTCCGGCCGTTCCGCCCGCCGCGTGTACGGCGCGGTCAACAGGGTCACGTGCGCGCCCCGGCTGGACGCGATGCCGACGGCCCGGTCCAGTTCGCCGGCGAGGTACCGGTCGAACGCCGGCTCGCCGACGTGCTGCCAGCGCCCGTCGAGCCGGCGGTCCATCAGCTCCCAGCGGTCGAGCAGGATGACCGCCACGTCCGGGTCGTCGGCGCGGACGCCCCGCTGCCAGCGGTCGTCCCAGTGCTCGCAGCCGGGGTAGTTCGGGTGCGGTTCGCCGATGTAGCGCAGCTCGGGGAGCCGGGCGATGCCGCAGCCCTGCACGGCCCGCACGCTGACGGTGAACTTCTGCTGCTCGGGCAGGTAGGTGCCGAGCGACCACGACACGGAGTCGCCGAGGAAGGCGATCCGGGGCGGTCCGGGCCGCCGCCCCGGGCGGCGTGCCGGGGGCACCGCGGTGGGGGAGCCGGCGGCGCCGGCCGTCGGGGGCGCGGCGTCGAGGGCGATGGCCGGCTTCGGCGGCGGTGCGGGTGGCACGGTGCCGAGCACCGCGACGGCGGCCACGCCGGCCACCGCCGTACCGGCCAGCGCGGGCGCCGGCCGGGGCAGCCGCCGGGCCCGCCGGATCGGGCGCTCCACCAGCAGGTACGACCCGCCGGCGGCGGCCAGCGTCACCGCGCACCGGGCGGCGAGCAGGGCGAGCCCGGTCAGCCCGGTCCGCTCGGCGGTGAGCCACTGGAACAGGGGCCAGTGCCAGAGGTAGACGCCGTAGGAGATCCGCCCGAGCCAGACCAGCGGCGCCAGGGCGAGCAGCCGCGCGGTGGGGGAGGCGGGGCTCACCACCGCGTGGGCGATGACCGCCGCCACCGCGAGGGCGGCCGCGGTGAGGCCGCCCCGGTAGAGCCAGGCATCGCCGCCGTCGGCGGTGGCCCAGCACCAGCCGGTCAGGGCGGCCCCGGCCAGCGCCAGCGCCCCGAGGACCGGGTGGCGTGCCGGCCGGCCGGTCACCGCCTCGCTCCGGCGGGCCAGCGGCACGGCGAGCGCGGCGCCGACCAGGAGGGCGACCGCCCGGGTGTCGGTGCCGTAGTAGACGCGGTCCGGGGCGCCGGGGGTGAACAGCGCCGCGGCGGCGACCGCCGAGCCGGCCGCGCCCAGCAGCACGATCGGCAGCACGGCGGCGGGCCGACGGCCGGGCACGGTCGCGCCCCGCTTGGCCGCCCAGCCCAGCAGCACGATCAGCAGCAGCGGCCAGAGCAGGTAGAACTGCTCCTCGATGCCGAGCGACCAGGTGTGTTGCAGCGGGGACGCGCTGCCGGTGGCGGCGAAGTAGTCACCGTCCCGGTTCGCCATCCGCCAGTTGGCGACGTACCCGAGCGCGGCCAGCTCGTCCCAGCGCAGCGCGCCGAGTTCGGTGCCCGGCATCAGCTTCCGGGAGACCAGCAGCACGACGAGGAGCACCAGCAGCAACGCGGGCAGCAGCCGGCGCACCCGCCGCCCCCAGAACGCGACCAGGTCGACGCGGCCGGTGTCGCGGTGCTCGGCCAGCAGCAGCGACGTGATCAAGAACCCGGACAGCACGAAGAAGGCGTCCACCCCGAGGAAGCCGCCCGAGAGGGCGGCGACCCCGCCGTGGAACGCGAGGACGGCCGCGACCGCGAGCGCCCGGACCCCGTCCAGGGCCGGTTGGTACGGAATCCTGGCCCTGCTCGTACCCGACATGGCCCGGTTGTCCCCGTCGGCGGCCGCCTTACACCCGGGACGCGGGTGTACCCCGAGTTGTAGTAGAGGTGCTACATTTCGCGGTATGACTGCGGTCGAACTGTCGGGGGCCGCCACGGCCTCCCACGCGCCCGTCGCGGACCTGGTCCTCGACGTCCGCGACCTGCGCATGCGGTACGGCACCGTCGACGTGCTGCACGGGGTCGACCTCACCGCCCGGCGGGGTGAGGTGCTCGCCCTGCTCGGGCCCAACGGGGCCGGCAAGACCACCACCATCGAGATCCTGGAGGGCTTCCGGCTGCGGTCGGCCGGGTCGGTCCGGGTGCTCGGCGTCGACCCCGCCCGGGGTGACGAGCGCTGGCGCGCCCGGCTGGGCGTGGTGCTCCAGTCCTGGCGCGACCACGGCAAGTGGCGGGTGCGGGACCTGCTGGCCCACCTCGGCGACTTCTACGCGCCGTACGCCACCGACCGGATCGTCCGGCCGTGGCCGGTCGACGACCTGCTGGAGACCGTCGGCCTCACGACCCACGCGGGCAAGCGGGTGGCCCGGCTCTCCGGCGGCCAGCGTCGCCGGCTCGACGTGGCGGTCGGCATCGTGGGCCGCCCGGAGCTGCTGTTCCTGGACGAGCCGACGGTCGGCTTCGACCCGGCCGCCCGGCGGGAGTTCCACGAGCTGGTGCACCGCCTCGCCGACCTGGAGGAGACCACCATCCTGCTCACCACGCACGACCTGGACGAGGCGGAGAAGCTGGCCGACCGGATCCTCATCCTGGCCGGCGGCCGGATCATCGCCGACGGGTCGCCCGACGAGCTGTCCCGCCGGGTCGCCGGTGACGCGGAGATCCGCTGGACGCGGGACGGCGAGCGCTTCGTGCACGCCACCGCCGACGCCACCGCCTTCGTGCGCGACCTGCTCCGCGAGCACGGCGACCGGGTGCAGGAGCTGGAGGTCCGCCGGGCCAGCCTGGAGGACGCCTACATCACGTTGGTCCAGGAGGAGGAGTCCGGGTTGCGGGCCGGCCGGACCGCCCGGATCTGGCAGCAGGGGAGCGAGCGATGAACCCGACCGCGACGGCCGTCCGGGCCGGTGTGCGGCGCGGCACGATCGAGCTGCGCAACACCCTCACCAACGGGCAGGACCTCTGGAACTACTTCTTCCCGACCGCGGTCCTGCTGGTCGCCATGTTCTTCATGCGCGGCTCCACGGTGCCCGGCACCGACTTCTCCCTCGGCGCCCGGACGCTGCCCAGCACGATCGGCATGGGCCTGATCTTCGGCGGGCTGCTCGGCCTCTCCCAGCAGCTCATCGTCGACCGGGAGGACGGCACGCTGCTGCGCGCCAAGGCGACGCCGAACGGCATGCTCGGCTACCTGATCGGCAAGATCGTGCTGATCTCGGCAGTGTCGCTGATCGGCGTGGTGGTCCAGCTCACGCCCGGGCTGTTCTTCCTGGACGGGATCCGGCTCGGCGATCCCGGCGCGTGGCTCACCCTGGCCTGGGTGGTGCCGATCGGGCTGGTGGCGACGCTCCCGCTGGGCGCCGTGATCGGCTCGCTGATCGAGAATCCCCGGAACATGGGCCTGGTGGTGCTGCCGATCTTCGGCCTCATCGCGCTGTCCGGCATCTTCTATCCGATCAACGGCCTGCCCGGCTGGCTCCAGGGCGTCGCCCAGGTCTTCCCGGTCTACTGGCTAGGGTTGGGCATGCGTTCGGCGCTGCTCCCCGCCGACCTGGCCGCGGTCGAGCTCGGCGGCTCCTGGCGCCACCTGGAGACCCTCGGCGTGCTCGGTGCCTGGGCGGTGCTCGGGTTGGTGCTGGCCCCCGTGGTGCTGCGGCGGATGGCCCGGCGGGAGTCCGGCTCGCGGGTGGCGGCCCGGCGGGAACGGGCCATGCAGCGGGTCGGATGAGAGGGCGCCGATGAGCGAGGTCGTGCACAACCGGATCGCCGTGCTGCGTGCCGAGCGGGGGATCTCCCGGCGGCAGCTCGCCGACGCGCTGGGCGTGCACTACCAGACGGTCGGCTACCTGGAGCGGGGCGAGTTCCGGCCCAGCCTCCACCTGGCGCTGCGGATCGCCGCCTACTTCGAGGTGCCGGTCGAGGTGGTCTTCTCCATCGAACCGTTCCCGCGGATCGGCGACGCCGCCGCCGGGGCCGGCCGATCGGCCTGACCGGGGGCGGGCGGTGTCCGCCACACGTCCGTCCCCCCGGGCGCGGATCGTCGGTCCGGCAGGGCAGGATGTACGCCGAGGAGGTGGCGGAGATGGCGGGGCGGATCCGGGACGAGGACATCGCGCTGGTCCGCGAGCGCACCTCCATCGCCGAGGTCATCTCCGACACGGTGACGCTCAAGTCGGCCGGCGGCGGCAACCTCAAGGGCCTCTGCCCGTTCCACGACGAGAAGAGCCCGTCGTTCAACGTCTCGCCGGCCCGCAACGTCTGGTACTGCTTCGGCTGCGGCGCCGGCGGCGACGCGATCAAGTTCCTGATGGACGCCGAGCACCTGAGCTTCGTCGAGTCCGTCGAGCGGCTCGCCGACCGCGCCGGCATCCAGCTGCGCTACGTCGAGGACGACCGCTCGGCCCCGCGCGCCCGCCCTCAGCAGGGGCAGCGTCAGCGCCTGGTGGCCGCGCACGCGGCCGCCGCCGAGTTCTACCGCGGCCAGCTCACCACGGCCGGCGCCCGGGCGGCGCGGGAGTTCCTCGCCCAGCGGGGCTTCGACCGGGCCGCCGCCGAGCGCTACGGCTGCGGCTTCGCCCCCGACGCGTGGGACCTGCTCACCAAGCACCTGCGCCAGCAGGGCTTCACCCACGACGAGCTGGTCACGGCGGGGCTGTCCCGCCCGTCCCGCTCGGGCAGCCTGATCGACCGGTTCCGGCGCCGGCTGCTCTGGCCGATCCGCGACCTCACCGGCGACGTCATCGGCTTCGGCGCCCGCAAGCTCTTCGACGACGACGACGGCCCGAAATACCTGAACACCCCCGAGACGCCGATCTACAAGAAGTCCCACGTCCTCTACGGCATCGACCAGGCCAAGCGGGAGATCGCCAAGCAGGGCAAGGTGGTGGTGGTCGAGGGCTACACCGACGTGATGGCCTGCCACCTGGCCGGCGTGCCCACGGCCGTGGCGACCTGCGGCACAGCGTTCGGCGCCGACCACATCGGGGTGCTGCGCCGGCTCCTCATGGACACCGACGCGGTCGCCGGCGAGATCATCTTCACCTTCGACGGTGACGCCGCCGGCCAGAAGGCCGCCCTGCGCGCCTTCGAGGACGACCAGCGCTTCGTCGGGCGCACCTTCATCGCGGTCAGCCCCGACAACATGGACCCGTGCGAGCTGCGCCTGGCCAAGGGCGACCTCGCGGTCCGCGACCTGGTCGCCCGCCGCGAGCCGCTTGTCGACTTCGCGCTCCGCCACATGATCAACCGCTACGACCTGGACACCGTCGACGGCCGGGTGGAGGCCATGCGCCGGGCCGCCCCGCTGGTCGCCAAGATCAAGGACCGGGAGAAGCGCCCCGAGTACGTCCGCAAGCTCGCCGGGGATCTCGGCATGGAGATCGAGCCGGTGCAGCGCGCGGTGCTGGCCGCCGCCAACGGGCAGCCCGCCGGCACGGTGGCGGCACCCACCCGCCCCGCCCCGGCCGCGCCCAGCGTGGACAGTCCGCAGTCGATGGTCGAGCGGGAGGCGCTGAAGCTGGCCCTCCAGGAGCCGGTGCTGGCCGGGCCGATGTTCGACGCGGTCGAGGCGGCCGCATACCGGCACCCGGTGCACGCCGCACTCCGCGCCGCCATCGCCGCGGCCGGCGGGGCGGCGACGGCCACCGGCGGCGCGGTCTGGATCGAGCAGGTCCGCGACGCCTGCGACGACCTGGCCGGCCAGGCGCTCGTCGGGGAGTTGGCCGTGGAGCCGCTGCGCATCGACGGCGAGCCCGACCCCCGGTACGTCTCGATCACCATGGCCCGCCTCCAGTTCGGCTCGGTGACCGGGCGGATCAAGGACCTGAAGTCGAAGATCCAGCGGATCAACCCGGTGAGCAACAAGGACGAGTACTTCGCCCTCTTCGGGGAGCTGCTCTCGCTGGAACAGCACGCGCGGGCGCTGCGCGAGCAGGCCGCCGGAGGGCTGTGATGGGACTCTTCAATCGCAAGCCCAAGGTGCCGCCCGCCGACCGCCCGCCGCTGCGCGGCGACGAGCGGGTGCTCGCCTGGGCCGCCGTGGGCAACGGCGAGGGCGACGGCGTCGTGGTGGCCAGCAACCTCGGGCTGTGGCTGCCCGGCCGCGCTGAGCGGATCGGCTGGCACGACATCCTCAAGGCGGTCTGGTCCGGCCGGGAGCTCACCGTCACCCCGGCCGACCGGGTCACCGAGCGGGACGGTTACGTGGTGGTGGCCGACTGCCCGGCCGAGACCTACCTGCTGCTCGACCCGGGCGACCTGCCCCACCAGGTGCGGGCCCGGGTCACCCGCTCGGTCGCGTACACGGCGCACCACCCGGTGCCCGGCGGCGCCGGCCGCGTCGCCGCCCGGCGGGTGCCCGGCGTGGACGGGCTGACCTGGACGGTGCGCTACGACCCGGGCACGCCCACCGACGACGAGGCGGTGACCGCCGAGACCGACCGGCTCGTCGCCGCCGCCCGGGCGGCAACCGCCCCCGCGGACCTGTGAGCCGTCACCCGCTGCGGTAGAAGCGCTCCGCTCCCGGGTGCAGCGGGATCGGATCGGTGGCGGCCGCGCTGTCCCGGGTGAAGTTCGCCGCCTCCGGGTGCACCCTGATCAGCTCGCCCTGCCAGGTGAAGAGCACCCGGGTCAGGTCGTACGCGAGCTGGTCGGGCATGTCGGCCGCCACCAGGATCACGTTCGCCACCGTGATGGTCGGGGTGGCCGCCGGGGTGCCGTAGATGTCCTTGGGCAGGATGGCCGTCGTGTAGACCGAGCCGTAGCGGGCGGACAGCGGTTCGATCAGCTCGGTGAGCGGGAGCAGCCGAAACGCCCCCGGCGCGCCGGAGAGCAGGTCCTTGATGCCCGGGGTGGGCAGGCCGCCGGAGAAGAACATCGCATCCAGGCTGCCGGCCCGCATCCGCTGCACCGTCTCGGGCAGCGACAGGTTGAGCCGCTGGATGTCGCGGGCCGGGTCGATCCCGCCGGCGGTGAGCAGCCGGCCGGCGATGATGTCGGTGCCGGACTTCGGCGAGCCGGTGGAGATCCGCTTGCCGCGCAGGTCGGCGAAGCTGTCGATCTTCCCGTCGGCGCGGACGATCACGTGGGTGTAGTTGCTGTAGATCCGAGCCAGCGCGCGTACCGGCTGCGGCTGGCCCTCGAAGCCGCCCCGGCCGCTGACCGCGTCGGCGGCCGTGTCGGCCAGGCTGAACGCGATCTCCATGTCGCCGCCGGCCAGCCGCGTGATGTTCTCCACCGAGGCGCCGGTCGGCTCGGCCCGCGCCTCGTACCCGGGCAGGTGCCGGCTGATCAGGTCGGCGTAGCCGCCGCCGAGCTGGTAGTAGACGCCGGTGGTGTTGCCGGTGGCCAGGAAGATCCGGCCGTCGTGCCAGGCCCTCGGCTCGGCGTCCGCCCCGCCGCAGCCCGCCACCAGGGCGGCCAGCAGGAGGGCGGCGACCAGCCGCAGCGGGCGGCCGGTCACCGGCGGGCCGCCGGTTCCAGCGCCTCCGCCACCCGCTGGACCAGCGTCGCCGTCTCGTAGCCGATCTGGCCCAGGTCGCAGCCGGGCGCGGCGAGCACCCCGAGCAGCGCGCGCTCGCCGACCGCCATCACGAGCATCACCCCGCCGTCCATGTCGACGATCTGCTGGCGTACCCGGCCGGCGGACATCAGCCGGGCCGCGCCCACGGTCAGGCTGGCCAACCCGCTGATCACCGCGGCGAGCTGGTCCACCTGGTCGGGTGCGAGGTCGGGGGACGCGGCCAGCCGCAGGCCGTCCTCGGACACCGCGAGGGCGTGGGACACGTCCGGCACCTGCTCGGCGAAGTTCGCCAGCAGCCAGTCGAGCCCGGCGGTCACGGGTGGGGTCATGGATTTCTCCCGGTGGGTGTGGTGTTCGGGGCACGGCGCATCGCGCTGGCCACCCCCTCGGCGAGGGCGGACAGGCGGGCGCGTACCACCTCGGGGTCGAGCAGGTCGTCCGCGGGCCGGGGCGGCGGGGCGGTGGTGGGCAGCGCCGCGGGGAGCTGCCCACCCCGGGTCCGGCGCGGCAGGCCGGCGCCGGTGGTCCCCGCGGGCGCGGGGGAACTGGCCGGCCGGATCCGGGCGGCGCTCGGCGCCAGCAGGGCGGCGCCCGGTGGGCGTACGGCGGCGACGCCCCGGACGGGGCCGGCGGGCAGCGGCGGTCCGCCGGCGACCGGCCCGGCGACGGCCGGCGCGGGAGCGGTGACGACCAGGTGGCGGGCGCCGGTGGCCGGCCGCAGCGGGGTCGGGCCGGCGGCGCGGGGCCGGAACCAGGGCGCCGGGCGGCCGGTCGGATGGCCGCGCTCGGCGGCCGGCCGCCGGGTCACCGACTCGACCCGGGTGAGCACCGACTCGGGCACGTCCACCTGGGCGACCGTGCCGCTGGCGGTGTGGTGCAGCTGCACCCGGATCCCGTGCCGGGCGGCCAGATGGGCCACCACGTGCAGGCCCATGCTGCCGGCCGCGGCGCTGGACAGGGTGGCCGGCGCGGCGAGCCGCTCGTTGATGGTGGCCAGCCGGGTCTCGCTGATGCCGATGCCCTGGTCGTGCACCCGCAGGGTGAGCCCGTCCACGGTGCGCCGCCCGTCGACGAGCACCCGGGCGTCCGGCGGCGAGTAGACGGTGGCGTTCTCCAGCAGCTCGGCCAGCAGGTGCACCAGGTTGCCGGCCGCCGCGCCGTGCACGGCGGCGGTCGGCACGTCGATCTCGACCCGCGGGTAGTCCTCGATCTCGGAGGCGGCCGCCCGGACCACGTCGTCCAGGAGCAGCGCGCCCTCGTGCCCCCGGCCGGGTTCGCCACCGGCGAGGACCAGCAGGTTCTCCCCGTTGCGGCGCAGCCGGGCGGCCAGGTGGTCCAGGGCGAAGAGCCGGGCCAGCGCGTCCGGGTCGGTCTCCTCGCGTTCGAACTCGTCGAGCAGGCGCAGCTGGCGGGTGATCAGCGTGCGGATCCGGCGGGCCAGCGCCTCGGCCATCCGGGTCACGTCCAGCCGCAGCTCGGCCTGCTCACCGGCGAGCCGCAGGGCGGCCTTGTTGACCGTGTCGAACGCCTCGGCCACCTGGGCCACCTCGTCGCGGCCCCGGCGGATCCCGTCGGTCAGCCGCGTTGCCGTGCCCGCGCCCGGGCCGCCCTCGCCCGCCGCGATCGCGGTGATCCGGTCCGGGAGCTCCCGGTTGGCCATGGTGAGCGCCGCGACCCGCAGCCGGCGCAGCCGCCGGCTGGTCCGGACCGCCAGCAGCACGGCGGTGAGCAGCGAGCCGAGCGCCACGGTGCTGGTCGCCCCGGCGGTGAGCAGGGCCCGCTGCCGGGCGGTCCGGGCCAGCGCCGCGGCGTCCCGGTCCAGCCCGTCGGACAGTTCCCGGCCGAGGAGGTTGTAGCGGCGGATGGTGCCGCTCTGCGCCACGTACCAGGCGTCGCCGTCGGTCTTCAGCGACTCCGGCCCGCCGTCGCTGTCCAGCACGCCGTCGCGCATCCGCCGGGCCGTCTCCACGTCAGTACCGCCGACCAGCCGGTACCAGGCGGAGTTGGCGGGGCCGGCGGCGATCCGGAGGAACTCGGCCTGGCGCTGCTCCCGGGCGCCCCGGAGCCGGCCGAGCCCGGCCAGCTCGCCCCGGACCAGCGCGCCCCGCACGAACACCCCGCGCAGCAGGTCGCGTTCCAGCGCCGAGAGGTGCTCCTGGGCGGCCACCGCGGCCACCTCGCGCGCCTCGTTGGCCAGTTCGGCGTCGCGGAGCTGGGCGGGCAGCGCGTCGGCGACGGCGAGCAGGGACTCGACAAGCGAGGCGTACGCCGGGTCGGCCCGGTCCCCGCTCAGCGCCAGGTCCCGCGTCGGCGCGAGCTGGCGGAGCCGCCCGTCCGCGTCGTCGAGCACCGGGGTGAGGTCGGGTGCGGCCCGGCGGGCGTCGCCGCTCGCAGCGCGGTAGCGGGTGACCGCCGCGTCCACCCGGCGCCGCTGCGCGTCGACCAGCGGCCGGCCGGCGGCGCCGCCGCGCTGGCGCAGCGCCGCCGTCTCGCCCAGTTCGCGTTCCAGCTCGTGCACCAGCCGCACGGTGGCGGTGGCGGTGCCGGCGAGCACGCGGGCCCGGTCGGCGTCGGCGGAGGCGTCCAGCGCGGCGCCGGTCTGGGCGGCGCCCAGCACCACCAGGCCGACCGTGGCCACCAGGATCGGCGCGAGCAGTTGGACCCGGACCGAGCGGAGGTGCCCGGTGCGGTCCGCGGGCCGGTGATGCCGGCGTACGCGGGCGGGGTGGGGCAGCGGCACGGGGGTCTCCCGGGTCGTTCGTCGATGGCCGGGCCCGGACGGGTGGTCCGGGCCCGGCCCGTCGGGGGTCAGCTCGCGCCGAGGTCCTTGAGCGCCCGGTCCGCCCCACGGTGCAGCCCCACCGGGTCGGTCTTGCGGGCATTGGCCAGGTCGATGCCCTTGGCGGCCGGGTTGGCCTGGGCCAGGGTGTCCTTCTTCTCGAAGACCGTCTTCGTGATCACGCAGGCCACGTCGGCGTCGAGGTTGTCGCGGACCAGCAGCACGTTGGGCACCACGATGGTGGGCACGTCGACGCCGGTCCGGTAGATGTCCTTGCCGATGGTGCCGGCCTGGTACGCCGGGTTCAGCTCGGCCATCTTCGGCAGCAGCGGGCTGATGTCGAGGAACTTCACCTTGTCGCCGGCGGTGGTGAACAGGTCGGTCACCCCGCCCGTGGGCACGCCGCCGGACCAGAAGAAGCCGTCGATGCTGCCGTCCTTCATTCCGTCGACGGTCTTGGTGAGGTCGAGCCGTTGCGCCTGGACGTCCTTGGCCGGGTCCAGCCCGGCGGCGGTGAGCAGCCGGTTGGCGATGACCTCGGTGCCGGACTTGGGCGACCCGGTGGAGATCTTCTTGCCCTTCATCCCGGCCACCGAGGTGATCCCGGAGTCGGCCCGGACGACCACCTGCGTGTAGTTGTCGTAGATCCGGGCCAGCGCCTTGACCGGCTGCGGTGAGCTGAAGCTGTCCTTGCCCTGCACCGCGTTGACCGCGGTGTCGAAGAGGGAGAACGCCACGTCGTACTGGCCGGCCACGAGCTGTTCCACGTTCTGCACCGAGGCGCCGGTCTCGGCGGCGGTGCCGGTGAGCTTGCCACCGGTGGCCGCCGAGAGCTGGCCGGCCAGCGCGTTGCCGACCACGTAGTAGACGCCCGTGGCGTTGCCGGTGGCGATGCCGACCCGGGTGTCCTTGGTGACCTTGCAGGTGATCTCCCGGGCGGCGTCGTCCTTCGCCGCGCCGTCCTGACGGCCCCCGCATCCGGCGGCGCCGGCCGCGACCAGGGCCAGCGCCCCGACGCCCGCGGCGATCCGCACGTCGATCCGTCTCACTCTTTCTCCTCCCGGTGGTCCACCAATTCAGCGACCGACGGGCCGCCGGCGCGACCGGCGGAGCCACGTCGGACGAGCACGCCCGCGACGGCCAGCGCGGCGAGCACCGCGCCGACCGCGACGGGCAGGGGTTCCAGCCAGAGCAGCACCAGCCCGGCGACCGCGCCGAGGATCCGCTCCGGCGTGCCGGCCGGGCCGACGCCGGGCAGCCAGCCGCCCGCCGCCACGGCCAGCACGGTGACGCCGAACGCCGAGACCACCGCGGCCACCGCGATCCGCCCGACGCCGCCGATGCCGAGCAGGCCGAGGCCGGTCGGCGTGATGACGAAGGCGATCGGGATGAGGTACGCGGGCAGCGCGTACCGCAGGGTCTGCCACATGGTCGGCACCAGCCGGCCGCCGGTGACCGCGGCGGCGGCGACCGCGGCGAGCGCGGTGGGTGGGGAGACCTCGGACAGCACCGCGAAGTAGAAGACGAACATGGCCGCGGCGGGCGCGGCGACGCCGAGGTGCAGCAGCGCCGGGCCGATGATCACCCAGCCGATCACGAAGGAGGCGGTGACCGGCACGGCCAGCCCGAGCAGGCTGAGCGCGACGGCGGCGAGCAGCGCCGTGAGGGCGAGCACCACGGCGGGCTCGGAGCTGACCGTCTGCGCCCCGCTGACCAGCAGCGCGGCGGCCTGCGGGCCGAGGCCGGTCTTCGTGGTGGTGGCGGTGATGATGCCGGCCGCGGCGCAGACCGCGCTCACCGCGAGCACCCCGCGTACGCCGCCGCTGAGCGCCTCGACGAGGCGGGCGGGGGTGAGCCGGTGCCGGCGGTCCAGGAAGGAGAGCGCGGCGGCCAGCACGGTGGCGATCACCACGGCCCGGGTCGCCGAGGCGCCCATCGCGAGCACCACGATGATCACGATGAGCGAGAGGAAGTGGTAGCCGAAGCGGAGCAGCAGCCGCCCGGCCGAGCCGGTGTCGATGACCACCGGGCGGACCCCGGAGCGCCGGGCGTCGATCTCGACGGAGAGCAGGATGCCCAGGTAGTAGAGGATCGTCGGCACGGTGGCCCAGCCGAGCACCTGCAGGTACGACACGCCCAGGTACTCGGCGATGATGAACGCCGCGGCGCCCAGCGTGGGCGGGGAGAGGATCGCGCCGACGCCCGCGGCTGCCAGCATGCCGCCGGCCCGCTCGGGCGGGTAGCCGGCGCGGCGCAGGATCGGCCAGGTCACCGCCCCGATGCTGACCGTGGTGGCGGCGCCCGAGCCGGAGACCGTGCCGAGCAGGAAGCCGGAGGCGACGGCCGTGCGCCCGGCGGCGGTGCGGGAGCGGCGGAACGCGGCGGCGGAGAGCTCGACGAAGAACCGCCCGGCCCCGGAGAGGTCCAGCACCGCGCCGTAGATGGTGAACAGCACGATGTACGAGGCGGCCACGTCCAGCGGGGTGCCGTAGAAGCCGCTGTCGGAGTTGTAGAACGCGTCGACGAGCTGCGCGAAGTCGAGCCCGGCGTGGGCCACCGGCCAGGACTGCGGCAGCAGCCCGCCGTAGTAGCCGTAGGCGAGGAACAGCAGGCAGACGGCCGGCAGGATCCAGCCCGTGGTGCGCCGGCACGCCTCCAGCAGCAGGAGCAGCAGCACGGTGCCCAGCACCACGTCCAGCGGCACGAGCAGGCCCTGCCGGTCGAGGAACGCGTCGTAGCCGCCGCCGCCCGCGCCGAGGGTCACCGGCAGCACGGGGTAGAGGCAGGCCAGCAGCGCCACGGCGGCGAGCAGCCAGTCGGCCGGGCTGGGGCCGCGCCGCTCGGCCGGCCCGTCGCCGGCCGGCCGGCGACGCAGCCGCACCCCGGAGGGGTACGCCAGGAACACCATCGGCAGCACGCCGGCGAGGAAAATGATGAGGTAGTACTTGCTGCCCTGCGGAAGCGGGAAGAACACCTGCCAGAGCGCGAGCAGCGCGACGGCGAGGGTGCCGCCGGTGAACAGCAGCGCGACCGGTCCGGTCAGCACCCGCCCCGGTTTCTCGTCCTCGAACCGGGCCGCCAGTTCCCGGGTGTCGTGGTGCGTTTCCGCCGGCCCGTCGTCGGCACACACCGGATCGGCGACCGCGCCGTCATCGGGTGCGAGCGGCACGGGAGCGGTGTCCACGTCGGACGCCGTGGAATCCGCCGCAGGGGGCCGGGGCGGCGGAAGATTCGCGTCGGAGGAGCGAACGGGCGGCACGATCGGGCACGATACGCGAATCGTCTACATCATGGGAACATTGCCCGGCGTGATTGCGTGGAGTGATCGGAATGAAGGGTTGCTCACTCACCGCACACCGATTCCGAGCGGCCTTCACAATTGTCGCCGGAAAGCCGCAACAATTTTCCGGCATTCAGCGGGACGGGCCAGCGATCCGTCCACTATGGCGAATTTGATCCGCTTCTGTGGCCGCCAGCCGGATGATCACCTTCCGTAGCGGGCGTCACCGCCCGTGTCGGTCCGCCCGCGCCCCCGCGTTAACCGGTCGAGCCTGTCGGACCCGGCGGTTAGGGTCGGTCGGTGACCAGCGCGCAACCACTCATCCAGGCGCGGGGGCTGGTGAAGCGGTTCGGTGACTTCACCGCCGTCGACGGCATCGACGTCGAGGTGCGCCCCGGGGAGGCCTTCGGCTTCCTCGGGCCCAACGGCGCCGGCAAGTCCTCCACCATGCGCATGATCGGCTGCATCTCGCCGCCCTCCGGCGGGGAGCTGCGCATCCTCGGCATGGACCCGGTCCGCGACGGCCCGGCGATCCGGGCCCGGCTGGGGGTCTGCCCGCAGCTCGACAGCCTCGATCCCGAGCTCACCGTCCGGGAGAACCTGACCACCTACGCGCGCTACTTCGGCATCCCGCGCCGCACGGCCCGCGAGCGGGCCGCCGAGCTGCTCGACTTCGTCCAGCTCACCGAGCGGGCCGAGAGCAAGGTGGAGCCGCTCTCGGGCGGCATGAAGCGGCGGTTGACCATCGCCCGCGCGCTGGTCAACAACCCCGAGATCGTCCTGCTCGACGAGCCCACCACCGGTCTCGACCCGCAGGCCCGACACCTGGTCTGGGAGCGGCTGTTCCGGCTCAAGCAGCAGGGCGTCACGCTGGTCCTCACCACCCACTACATGGACGAGGCCGAGCAGCTCTGCGACCGGCTGGTGGTGATGGACGGCGGCCGCATCGTCGCCGAGGGCTCGCCCCGGGCGCTGATCGCGCGGCACTCCACCCGCGAGGTGGTCGAGCTGCGCTTCGCGGCCGATTCGCAGGAGGCGTTCGCCGGCAAGCTCGGCGGGCTGGGGGAGCGCGTCGAGGTGCTGCCCGACCGCATCCTGCTCTACGTGCCCGACGGCGACGCGGCGCTGGCCGAGGTGACCGCGCGCGGCCTCGTCCCGGCCAGCGTCCTGGTCCGGCGCAGCAGCCTGGAGGACGTCTTCCTCCACCTCACCGGCCGCACCTTGATCGACTAGGGTGACGGGTCCCGGTCCGCCACCTCGGGCGGCCCGGTGGTTGACGGGGGTGTCCGACATGGTGGGTCTGCCGCGGCGTCAGGCCGGGCTCACGGCGCTCTACCTCGGCGTGTTCGCCGCGGTCTGGTTCAGCGTCCCGAAGGCCGATCCGCCCCTGCGGTCGTTGCTCGTGGTGGGCAGCGTCGTCGCGCTGGTCGCCGCGGCCGTCGGCGCCGCCCTCGTGGTGCGGGCCGGGCGGCGGCCGGCCGGCGAGCGCGACCGGTCCGCCGACCGCCGCTACGGGCTCATCGTCGTCGCCGAGTTCGCCGTCGCCCTGATCGGTGGCCTGCTCCTGGCCGCCGCGGGGCTCGGCGGCTACGTCCCGGTGCTGATCGGCGCCGTGGTCGGCGTCCACTTCGTGCCGCTGGCCCCGGTGCTGCGCGACCGGCTGCTCGTGCCGCTCGGGGTGGCCGTCACGCTGGTCGCGCTCGCGGGCCTGGTCGTCGGCCTCGTCTCGGCGGTCGCGGCCGGCCTGGTCGTCGGCACCGGCACGGGCGCCCTGCTCCTGGCCTACGCGGTGCTCGCCCTGGTCCGCGCGCGCGGCCTCCACCACCAGGCCACCGGAGCGGAAGCCGAGCGCCGGGTCGCCTGACCGGCCCGGCCGGAAGGCGGGTCGTTTGTCCGGCAGGGCCGCGGGTAACCGCGGGTCCAGCCGACCGGACGACTGGGCAGAGGCGGGGCGTGACCATGGCCGGAGACGAACAGTACGAGCGAGGTCTAGAAGCGCTGCGGCAGGCCGACGGCGGAGCCGGGCAGAAACTTCTGGAGGCCCTCGCCGACGTCTCACCCGAGCTCAGCCACCGCTCCGTGGCCTGGTCCTACGGCGACCTCTACGTCCGGCCCGAACTGGCGCGCCGCGACCGGGAGCTGATGTGCCTCGGCGTCCTCACCGCCCTCGGTGACGCCGGGTCCCAGCTCGAGGTGCACGTCAACGGCGCGCTCAACGCCGGCCTGACGCCCTCCGAGATAGTCGAGGCGCTGCTGCAGGCGGTGGTCTACTGCGGGGTGCCGCGCGCGGTCAACGCCACCCTCGTCGCCAAGAAGGTCTTCGCGGAGCGCAACCTGCTCCCCGTCCGCCCCACCCCGGCCGGCTGACCCGGCCGGGTTCGCGCCACCGGACACGCCGGGCCGTCACCGCGCCCGCGCCCAGTTGACGAAGCGGTCGGCCAGCCGCTGCGGCGTGTCCCGCCCGTGCGGATCGGTGAGGTCCGCCGTGGCCTCGCACAGGAGCGTGCCGAGGTGGACGAGCAGGGCGATCCGGTCCTCGCGATACTCCCCGAGCAGCGCCAGCCGGGCCGGCGAGCACGGCCACGGCGCCCCGCAGGCCCGGCAGCGCCAGGACGGCCGCGCCGCGACATGGGGGCGGTAGCGGGGCATCAGCGCACGCCCCCCGCGCCGCCGCGCGGCTTCGGACGCCGGAACCTGGGTCGCATGCGATGGGCCTCCGTCGTGGGATGGGGGTGCCCGCGCACCTCGCCGTGCGCGGGCACCCCCGGCCTGGTTCCGCCCGCCGTCCGGTGCCCGTGAGCGGTCCCGCTGCGTGACAGTCTGGTGAGCGGGCGACTACGGTGGGAGATCCCGCGCGCTGACGACCATTGCGTACGCCGGCCGGCCCGCAGCGGTACGAGGATGTACGGAGGCTGTCCGTGGACCGTTCGTCCATGCTGGACCACTTCGCCGAGGAGTTGCGTCTCGCCCGGGCCGGCAGCGGCATGTCGCAGAGCGCGCTGGCCGAGGCCCTGAGCTACTCGGGGGCGCTGGTGGCCAAGGTGGAGACCTGTGAGCGCCGGCCGGGCCTCGACTTCGCCCGCCGGTGCGACACGGTGTTCGGCACGGACGGGCGGTTCGAGCGGATCCAGCGGCGGATCAGCCGGGAAACCGTGGTGCCGTGGTTCCGCGACTGGGCCGGCATCGAGCTGGAGGCCACCGCGCTGCGCTGGTTCGAGCCGCTCTACGTGCCGGGCCTGCTGCAGACGGAGGGCTACGCCCGCGCCGTGCTGTCCGGGGCCGGGCTGTTCGCGTCCAACGAGATCGACCAGCAGGTGGCCGCGCGGCTGGACCGGCAGAGCGTGCTGACCCGCGACCGGCCGCCGCTGTTCACCGCCGTCGTCGACGAGTACGTGCTGCGCCGCCGGGTCGGCGGCCCGGAGGTGATGCGCGAGCAACTGGCGCACCTGGTCAAGCTCGGCCGCACGTTGACCCGGGTCCGAATCCAGGTCGTGCCGCTCTCCGCCGGGGCCTACGCTGGGCTCGACGGCCCCTTCGTGATCGCCACCTCGACCGGCCGGGAAGATGTTGTCTACCTGGAGGGCCAGCGTCACGGCCAGGTGGTGGACCGCTCCGAGTTCGTGCAGCAGATGGTCGAGGTGTGGGAGTCGGTCCGCGGTGAGGCACTGTCGCACCAGCAGTCCCTGGAGTTGATCTCGGAAGTGGCGGAGACATGGACCTGACCGGCGCCGAGTGGCGCAAGAGCACTCGCAGCAACGGCAGTGGCGGCGCCTGCGTGGAGGTGGCCGGGAACCTCCCCGGCGTGGTCGCCGTCCGCGATTCCAAGGACCCGGCCGGTCCTGTGCTGACGTTCGGCCCGGACGCGTGGCGCGCGTTCGTCACCCGGGTCGCCGGCCGGCCGTAGCGGCCCGATCCCCGGTCGCGCCCGCGGCGGCCCCGGCGGAAACCGTGGCGACACCGTCCGCCGCCCGTCGTAGGGTGACCGGCGGCCTTGTCGTACCCGAGCGGTAGGAAGGGTGACGTGGGCGGAGGACGGGGGTGGTCCAGGTGACCGTGGCGGAACGGTCCGGGCGGGCGCTGCCCCGGGTGCCGGCGCTGGCGGTGCTCTCCCACCACCTGGTCGGCTACCGGCGCACCTGGCGGGCCGGCGTCTTCTCGTCCTTCCTGCTGCCGGTGCTCACCGTGCTCGGCTTCGGCGTCGGGGTCGGCGCCTATGTCGACCAGGGCGTGGGCGGGGTGCCCTACCTCGACTGGCTGGTGCCCGGCCTGATCGCCTCCACCGCCTTCCAGGTCGCGGTCGGCGAGTCGACCTGGCCGGTGCTCAGCAACTTCCGCTGGATCCGCACCTACCACGCGCAGGTCGCGGCGCCGCTGCGCACCGGCGACATCCTGACCGGGCACCTCGCCTTCGTGCTGTTCCGGGTGCTCACCAGCACGGTGGCGTTCCTGCTGGTGACGGCGCTGTTCGGGGCGCTGCGCTCGCCCTGGGCGGTGACCGTCCCGCTGGTGAGCGTGCTGCTGGGCCTGGCGGTGGCCGCGCCGACCTTCGCGTACGCCGCCGTGGTGCCCGGCGACAGCTACCTGGCGTTGCTGTTCCGCTTCGCGATCATCCCGATGGCCCTCTTCGCCGGGGTGTTCTTCCCGGTCGAGTCGCTGCCGGTCGGGCTGCGCCAGTTCGCCTACGCGACCCCGCTCTGGCACGGGGTGGACCTGTGCCGGGCCGCCACGCTCGGCGTCGCTCCGCAGTGGTCGGTGACCGGCCACCTGCTCTACCTCGCGGTCTGGGCCGGCGCCGGCTGGTGGCTGGCGCGGCGCGTGTTCCAGCGTCAGCTCGTCGTCTAGGAAGGGTGTCGTGGTCGCTCTCGTCCTGCCCCGGCTGGTCAATCCGGCGGCGGCCCGCCGCTCGGCCTCGGTCGCCGAGCGCAACTTCACGGCCCTGCGCAGCGCCTACTGGCTGGTGCTGCTCTCCGGCTTCCTGGAGCCGGTGCTCTACCTCTTCTCGATCGGCGTCGGGGTGGGCGCGCTGGTCGGTGACCTGACCCTGACCGGCGGTCAGGTGGTCTCCTACGCGGCGTTCGTGGCCCCGGCCATGCTGGCCTCGTCGGCGATGAGCGGGGCGCTGTCGGAGACCACCTTCAACTTCTTCGGCAAGATGAAATACATGAAGCTGTACGACGGGGTCATCGCGACCCCGGTGCAGCCGTTCGAAATCGCCCTCGGTGAGCTGGGCTGGGCCATGGTCCGGGGCGGCCTCTACTCGGCCGCGTTCCTGGTCCTCATGGTGGGGATGGACCTGACCACGGCGGGCCGGGCGCTGGCCGCGTTCCCGGCCGCGGCGCTGGTCGGCTTCGCCTTCGGCGCGCTCGGCATGACCGTCTCCACGCTGATGCGCAGCTGGCAGGATTTCGACCTGATGGGATCGGCCCAGTTCACCCTGTTCCTCTTCTCCGGCACGTTCGTCCCGGCGGAGGCCTATCCGTCGGTGCTGCGCTGGGTCGTGGAGCTGACCCCGCTCTACCGGTCGGTGCACCTGATCCGGGGCATCTGCGTGGGCGGGTCCGGCTGGTCCTGGCTGGTCGACGTGGCCTACCTGGTGGCGCTGACCGTCGGGATGCTCGCGCTGGCCTCCCGGCGGATGAGCAGGTTGCTGTACAAGTGAGTGGTTAACCGGCCCTCCCGCCGGGGCATGTCGTGGTGACGCACCGACGACGAGGGAGGGGCCATGGCCGCCGAGGAGTCTTCCGCCCGGCACGGGCGCGACCGCACCGGGCCGGTCGGCCCGGACGAGGGGCCGGACAGCCCCACCGACCTGCCCGCGACGGGGTGGGTGGCGACGCTCAAGCGCACCGTGCGGGAGTTCCAGGACGACAGCCTGACCGACTGGGCGGCCGCGCTCACCTACTACGGGGTGCTGTCGATCTTCCCGGGCCTGCTCGTGCTGATCTCCCTGCTCGGCCTGCTCGGTGAGAAGGCCACCGAAGGGGTCAAGGACACCGTCAACCAGGCCGTGCCGGAGGAGAACATCCGGCAGATCGTGGAGAAGGCGATCGAACAGGCCGGCGCCTCCGGCGGGCTGGCCAGCATCGCGGCGATCATCGGTCTGCTGGCCGCGTTCTGGTCGGCGTCCGGATACATCGCCGCCTTCATGCGCGCCTCCAACAGCATCTACGACGTGCCGGAGGGGCGGCCGATCTGGAAGACCCTGCCGATCCGGCTCGGCGTGACCGCGGTGATCGGCGTGATGCTGCTGGCCAGCGCGGTGATCGTGGTCTTCACGGGCGGTCTCGCCGAGCAGGTGGGCGACGCCATCGGGTTGGGCTCGACGGCCGTCACGGTGTGGAACATCGTCAAGTGGCCGGTGCTGCTCGTGCTGGTCAGCCTGATGTTCGCGATCCTCTACTGGGCCTCGCCCAACGCCCGGCACGGCGGCTTCCGCTGGGTCAGCCCGGGCGGCATCCTGGCCGTGGTGATCTGGCTGGTCATCTCCGGCCTGTTCGCCCTCTACGTCAGCAACTTCGCCTCGTACAACAAGACCTACGGCGCGCTGGCCGGCGTGATCGTCTTCCTGGTCTGGCTCTGGCTCAGCAACATCGCCATCCTGCTCGGCGCGGAGTTCGACGCCGAGTTGGAGCGCAGCCGCGCCATCGAGGCCGGGCACCCGGCCGACGAGGAGCCGTACGTCGAGCTGCGCGACGACCGCAAGCTGAAGAAGAAGCGCAACGCCGCCACCCGGCGCTGAGCAGCGGGCGAGACCGGCCGCCCCCACCGCGCTCGACGCGGCGGGGGCGGCCGCTTTTCATGATCCACTCCCTGCTTTTGCTCAGATGGACAAAACTTTCGACCGGATGTGCCGAAGCTATGGACACGTGACCTGGAAGGCTCCTACTGTGTCGGACACGACACATCGCCGTTGCGTCGATGTGAACGACTCCGATGCGGAGGTGAGTCCCGGTGCGGACGGTCGACCCCCTGCACGTGCAGCTCCTGCGAACGCTCCGGGACGATGGCGCGGTCTCCCGCGCCGAGCTGGGTGACCGGCTCCAGATGCCCCGCCCGCGCCTGCTCGCCGAGCTGGAGCGGCTGGTCAACCTCGGCTACGTGGCCGAGGCCGGGCTGGCCGCGTCCCGGGGCGGCCGCCGGTCCACCCTGGTCGAGCTGAGCCCGCACCTGCGCTTCGCCGCGGTCGACCTGGGCGCCAGCTCGATCGACGTCGAGGTGGTGAACGGCCGGCTGGAGCCGGTGGCCGCCTACGCCGAGCCCGCCGACATCCGCTCCGGCCCGAAGGTGACCCTCCAGCGGGTCAACGAGCTGCTGCACAAGGCCAGAGTGGACGGCGCGTACGAGCGGCTCGACGCGGTCGGCATCGGCGTGCCGGGTCCGGTGAGCTTCCGGGACGGCGTGCCCGTCTCGCCGCCGATCATGCCGGGCTGGGACCGCTTCCCCGTGCGTGAGCTGCTCACCCGCGAGCACGGCTGCCCGGCGGTGGTCGACAACGACGTCAACATCATGGCCATCGGCGAGCGGCACGGCGGCGTCGCCCACTCGGTGGACGACTTCCTGTTCATCAAGATCGGCACCGGCGTCGGCTGCGGCATCTATCTCAACGGCGAGGTCTACCGGGGCACCGACGGGTGCGCCGGCGACATCGGCCACATCCAGGTCGACCCGAACGGTCCGATGTGCTCCTGCGGCAACCTCGGCTGCCTGGAGGCGGTGTTCAGCGGGGCCGCGCTGGCCCGGGCGGCCACCACCGCGGCCCGCACCGAGGTGTCGCCCGCGCTCGTCGAGCGGCTCGCCGCCCGGGGCGCCGTGACCGCGCTGGACGTCGCGCAGGGGGCGGTCGAGGGGGACGTCACCTGCATCCAGCTCATCCGCGACGGGGGCCGGCGGGTCGGCAGCGTGCTGGCCGGCCTGGTCAGCTTCACCAACCCGTCGATGATCGTGATCGGTGGCGGGCTCGCCCAGCTCGGCCACATCCTGCTCGCCGAGATCCGCAGCGTGGTCTACCGCCGCTCGCTGCCGCTGGCCACCGGCAACCTGCCGGTCGTCCTCTCCGAGCTGGGTCCCCGCGCCGGCGTCGCCGGCGCCGCGGTGCTCGCCAGCGACCTCGCCTTCGGCGAAGCCGCATGAACGACAGCGAGGAGCCCGAGGTGACGAACGAACCGCTGGTCGAGGCGCCCGCCGACACCGTCGCGGGTGAGGTGGTCCTGCGCCTCACCGACGTGGTCAAGACCTTCCCGGGCGTACGCGCGCTGGACGGCGTGCAGCTGGAGGTGCGGGCCGGCGAGGTGCACTGCCTGCTCGGGCAGAACGGCGCCGGCAAGTCCACCCTCATCAAGGTGCTTGCCGGGGTGCACCGGCCGGACTCCGGCGAGGTGGTGTGGCGCGGCGAGCCGGCGGCCTTCGCCAACCCGCAGGCCGCCATGCGGGCCGGGATCGCCACCATTTACCAGGAACTCGACCTGGTCGAGGAGCTGTCGGTGGCGGAGAACGCCTTCCTCGGCCACGAGCCGCGCCGGCTCGGCTTCGTCCGGCGCGGGCACATGGCCCGGCGGACCCGGCAGATCCTGGCCCGGCTCGGCCACCCGGAGATCCCGCCCGGCCGGCTGGTCCGCCACCTGCCGGCCGCCGGCAAGCAGGTCGTCAGCATGGCCCGGGCGCTCTCCCACGAGGCCCGACTGATCATCATGGACGAACCGAGCGCGGTGCTCGCCCACGACGAGGTGGGCAACCTGTTCCGCATCATCCGGGAGCTCACCGCGCAGGGCATCGCCGTCATCTACATCTCCCACCGGCTGGAGGAGATCCGCGAGATCGGCGACCGGGTCACCGTACTCAAGGACGGCCGGACCACCGCGGCGAACCTGCCGGCCCGCGAGACGCCGACCCGCGACCTGGTCGCCCGGATGACCGGCCGGACCATCGAGTACGTCTTCCCGGACCGTCCCGCCGACGACCCCGCCGGCGCGGAGCTGCTGCGGGTGGAGGGGCTGACCCGGCAGGGCGAGTTCGCCGACGTCTCGCTCGACGTGCGGGCCGGGGAGATCGTCGGCATCGCCGGGCTGGTCGGCTCGGGCCGCTCGGAGCTGCTGGAGACGATCTACGGGGCCCGCCGCGCGGAGGCCGGCACGGTCCGGATGGGCGGCCGGACGCTGCGCCCGGGCAGCGTCGGCGCGGCGGTGAAGGCCGGCATGGGCATGGCCCCCGAGGAGCGCAAGAGCCAGGCGCTGCTGCTCGGCGAACCGATCTACCGCAACGTCACGCTGGCCACCTTCGGCCGGTACGCGCGCCTCGGCTTCACCGACGCCGGGCGGGAACGGGCCGCCGCGGACCGGATCGCCGCCTCGCTGGAGCTGCGGCCCCGGGACGTGCGCCGGCCGGTGCGCACCCTGTCCGGCGGCAACCAGCAGAAGGTGGTGGTCGGCCGGTGGCTGCTCGGGGACACCCGGCTGCTGCTGCTCGACGAGCCGACCCGGGGCGTGGACGTCGGCGCCCGGGCCGAGCTCTACCAGGTGATCCGGGAACTCGCCGCGCGGGGCGTCGGGGTGCTGCTGGTCTCCAGCGAGGTGCCCGAGGTGCTCGGCCTGGCCGACCGGGTGCTGGTGATGCGGGAGGGCCGGGTGGTCCGCGAGGCCCCGGCCGGCGAACTCGACGAGAACACCGTGCTCGACCTCGTCATGGCGGGGTCCCTCATGGAAGGCGCGCCAGCATGAGCGACACGACACCCACGGCGGCGCCGGAGCGGGCAGCCGGGCTGCCGGCCCAGTCGCCGCCGGTCGACCCGGCCGAGACCGCGAAGGCCGAAGCCCGGCCGGGGCTCTCCTGGTGGAGCGGCGACCGCGGGGAGGGCGCCAAGCGCAACCTCGGCCTGCTGGCGACCCTGGTGGTGCTGGTGGTCATCGGCATCCTGACCCGGCCCGACCTCTACGGCGACGCGAACTGGGTGTGGGGCAACACGCTCACCATCCTCAAGCTCGCCTCGGTGGTGGGCGTGGTCACCGTCGGGATGACCTTCGTGATCATCGGGGGCGGCATCGACCTCTCGGTCGGCGCGATCGTCGCGCTCGCCGGGGTCTGGTGCACCACGCTCGCCACCCAGAGCTACGGCGCCGGCGGCATGATCTTCACCGCGCTCACCGTCGGGCTGGCCGTCGGCGTGGTGAACGGGCTGCTCGTCTCGTACGGGCGGCTGGTGCCGTTCATCGCCACGCTGGCCATGATGGTCGCCGCGCGCGGCCTGGCCGCCGAGATCTCCGACAAGCAGACCCAGGTCTCCAACGACAGCTTCATCAACGGCATCGCCACCGCGAAGCTGCTCGGCATCCCGCTGCTGGTCTACATCCTCGCCGCGGTGGTCGCGGCCGGCTGGGTGCTGCTCAACCGGACCACCTTCGGCCGCCGCACGGTGGCCGTGGGCGGTAACCCGGAGGCGGCCCGGCTCGCCGGCATCGACGTCCGCCGGCACACCGTGCTGCTCTACGCGCTCTCCGGCCTCTGCTGCGGCATCGCCGCGATCATGCTGACCGCGCAGGCCACCTCCGCGCAGGCGGCGATGGCCAACCTCTACGAGCTGGACGCGATCGCCGCCGCGATCATCGGCGGCACGCTGCTCAGCGGCGGGCGGGGCACCATCATCGGCTCCCTGCTCGGGGTGATCATCTTCTCGACGATCACCAACCTCTTCGCCATCAACGGCCTCTCCACCGAGGCCCAGAACATGGTCAAGGGCGGCATCATCGTCGCCGCCGTCCTGGTCCAGCAGGTGCAGTTCCGCAGCCTCACCCAGTTCCTCGCCCGCAACCGGGTCACCACCACCTGATCCCATCGCGACCGCCCGGCCGCCGTCATCCGACGGTGGTCCGGCCCACCGCACCCGAAAACTCCCACCACCTCATTTCAGGAGGCCGTCATGACAAGCCAGGGCAGCGACCTGTCGCGCCGCCGGATGCTCTTCGGCGGAGCCGCGCTCTCCGCCGGAGTGCTTCTCGCCGGCTGCACCAGCAACGAGCAGGCCCCGACCGCCGCGCAGACCAAGGCCGCGGCGGCCGGCGCCAACAGCGAGCCCGGCAAGAAGGTGACCATCGGCTTCTCCGCCCCGGCCGCCGACCACGGCTGGATCGCCGCCATCACCAACAACGCCAAGGCACAGGCCGGCGCGTACTCGGACGTGGAGCTGAAGAGCGTGGAGGCCGGCGCGGACGCGGCGGCCCAGCGCGCGGCGCTGTCCACCCTGATCTCCCAGAAGCCCGACGTGATCGTGCTGCTGCCGCACGACGGCAAGGAGCTCAACGCGTTCGGCCTGGAGGCCATGAAGGCCGGCATCCCGGTGGTCAACCTCGACCGGGCCTTCCCGGACGCCAAGGCGTACCGGCTGCAGATCAAGGGCGACAACTACGGCATGGGGGTGGCCGCCGCCACCTACATCGCCGAGCAGCTCAAGGCCAAGGGCGTCAGCAACCCGGTCATCGGTGAGATCCCCGGCATCGACTCGCTGGAGCTGACCCAGGAACGCTCCAAGGGCTTCGTCGACACCCTGAACTCGTTCGGCCTCAAGGTGGCCAACCGCCGCCCGGCCGAGTTCACCGCCGACTCCGGCCAGCAGGCCGCAACCGGCCTCTTCCAGGCGCTGCCGAAGATCGACGCGATCTGGAACCACGACGACGACCAGGGCATCGGCGTCCTCGCCGCGGTCAACCAGGCCAACCGCAAGGAGTTCTTCATGGTCGGCGGCGCCGGCTCGAAGAAGGCCATGGAGGACATCGCGGCCGACAACACGGTGCTGAAGGCCACCGTCACCTACAGCCCGTCGATGGCCTCCTCGGCCATCACCCTGGCCCGCCTGATCGGCCAGGGCAAGGGCATGTCCGACCTGGTCGAACTCCAGGTACCGAAGGAGATCGTGCTCGCCTCCGAGACGATCACCAAGGAGAACGCGAGCAGCTACCTGAAGCTCGGGTTCTGACACACGGGGGGAGACCCACCTTGTCCATTCACGACAACGTCCTGCGCGTCGGCATGGTCGGCTACGCGTTCATGGGCGCCGCGCACTCCCAGGCGTGGCGCACGGTGAACCGCGTGTACGACCTACCGGCGCGGGTGCGGATGGCGCTGGTCTGCGGCCGGGACGAGCCGAAGGTGGCCGAGGCCGCCGGCCGGCTCGGCTGGGACGGGCACACCACGGACTGGCGGCGGCTCGTCGAATCCGACGAGATCGACGTCGTCGACATCTGCACACCGGGGGACAGCCACTGCGAGATCGCCCTCGCCGCGCTGGCCGCGGGCAAGCACGTGCTGTGCGAGAAGCCGCTGGCCAACACCGTCGAGGAGGCCCGGGAGATGGCGGCCGCCGCCGCCCGGGCCCAAGCCGCCGGGGTACGCGCCATGTGCGGCTTCAACTACCGCCGCGTGCCCGCGGTCGCCCTGATGCGGCAGCTCGTCGCCGACGGGCGGCTCGGCGAGATCCGGCACGTCCGGGCGGTCTACCTCCAGGACTGGATCGTGGACCCGCAGTTCCCGCTGGTCTGGCGGTTGCAGAAGGACAGGGCGGGCTCCGGCGCGCTCGGCGACATCGGCGCGCACATCATCGACCTGACCCAGTACGTGACCGGGCAGCTCATCACCGGGGTCAGCGCGATCACCGAGACGTTCGTCAAGGAGCGGCCGCTGCCGGCCGGGTCGAGCGGCCTAGCCGCGCAGGCCGACGGCAACGGCCGGGCGACCGGCCCGGTCACCGTGGACGATGCCGCCGTCTTCGTGGCCCGGCTCCACGGCGGCGCGCTCGCCACCTACGAGGCGACCCGGTTCGCCACCGGCCGCAAGAACGCCCTGCGTGTCGAGATCAACGGCTCGCTGGGCAGCGTGGTGTTCGACCTGGAACGCCTCAACGAGCTGGAGTTCCTCGACGCCACCCGGCCGGCCGCCGAGCAGGGCTTCAGCCGGATCCTGGTGACCGAGCCGGAGCACCCGTACCTGTCGGCGTGGTGGCCGCCCGGCCACATCATCGGCTACGAGCACTCCTTCACCCACCAGATGCGCGACTTCGTCGAGGCGGTCGCCACCGGCGTGGACCCCACGCCGTCGTTCGCCGACGCGTTGCAGGTCCAGCTCGTGCTCGACGCGGTGGCCCGCTCCGCCGAGCGGGCCGCGTGGACGGAGGTGGAGCCCGCGCTGGCCGACGTGGCCGCCTGACCGATCCACGGCGGCGCTCCACGCGCCGACCCGAAGGGCTTTCCGGTGCCGACCGGCGAGGGCCCGCCGCGGTTGCGCCCCGCGGCGGGGACGAGGCCGGCCCCGGAGAGCGTGCCGCCGCGCCGAACCCGCGGCCGGCACGAATCAGCACGGCCGTCCGGTGCGGCCGGACCGGGATTCCCCGGCCGCACCGGCCGACCGGCCCGAGAACGGGGAGGCGGACACCCGGCCACGCGGCTCGGAGGGGAGACGGCATGACACCCGACCGACTGCGCACCGCACTGCGGGGCGTACCCGATCCGCGGTGGCTGGACGCGGCCCTGCGCCGCGTCGCGACCGATCCCGCGGCGATCCCGCGGCTGTTCGCCACCGCGGCCCGCGCGTGCGGCCGGGGGCCGCTGCCCGGCCGGCCCGGCTGGACCGTCGACGAGGCGGCCCGGGCGCTGCTGCTCACCGCGCTTCCCACCGGCCACGCCGCGGCGGCCGAGGCGCTCTACCGGCACGGCGACGCCGCCGAGAAGCGGGCCGTGTTGCGGGCCCTGCCCCTGCTGCCCATCGGGGCGGAGTGCGTGCCGCTGCTGCACGACGCGATCCGCACCGACGACACCCGGCTGGTGGCCGCCGCGTTGGGCCCGTACGCCCGGCACCTGGAGCAGCCGGCGTGGCGCCAGGCGGTGCTCAAGTGCGTCTTCACCGGCGTTCCGCTGGCCGTCGTCGACGACCTGGCCGGCCGCGCCGACGGCGAGTTGGCCGTGATGCTGGCCGGGCTCGCCGAGGAGCGGCACGCGGCCGGCCGGAGCATGCCCGCCGACGCGGCCGACCTGCTCGACCGGCTCGGCGCCCGCTCCCCGTCGACCACCGCGCCGGAGGCGTGATGCGCATCTTCGACCCGCACATCCACATGACGTCCCGGACCACGGACGACTACGAGCGGATGGCCGCGGCCGGGGTGCGGGCCGTGGTGGAGCCGGCCTCCTGGCTGGGGCAGCCGCGGACCAGTGTGGACACCTTCGTGGACTACTTCGACTCGCTGATCGGGTGGGAGCCGTTCCGGGCGGGCCGGTTCGGCGTCCGGCACCACGCCACCGTGGCGCTGAACCCGAAGGAGGCCAACGACACCCGCTGCCGCCCGGTGCTCGATCTGCTCCCGCGCTACCTGGACAAGGACGGCGTGGTGGCGGTCGGCGAGATCGGCTACGACTCGATGACCCTGGCCGAGGACGCCGCCTTCGCCGGCCAGCTCGCCCTGGCCGTGGCGCACGACCTGCCCGCCCTCGTGCACACCCCGCACCGGGACAAGGCGCGCGGGGTCGCGCGCACGCTGGCCGTGGTCGCCGAGTCCGGCATCGACCCCGGGCGGGTGCTGGTCGACCATCTCAACGAGGTCACCGTGGAGCTGGTGCGGGACACCGGCTGCTGGCTCGGCTTCTCGATCTATCCGGAGACGAAGATGTCGCCGCCGCGGATGGTCGAGCTGCTGCGGGCGTACGGGACCGAGCGGATGCTGGTCAACTCGGCCGCCGACTGGGGGCGCTCGGACCCGCTGCTCACCCGGGACACCGGGGAGGCCATGCTGCTCGCCGGGTTCACCGAGGACGACGTGGACCGGGTGCTGTGGCGCAACCCGGTCGAGTTCTACGGTCAGTCCGGCCGGCTGGATCTCGCCGACCTGGGCGGGCCCCGAGGCTGAGCGGCTGTCCGGTGGACTCCACGGGACAGGCACGCGCGGTATTGTCAGCCATGGATACCGACCGGCTCGGGATCTGCCTGGATCGGGCGCCCCGGGAGGGCGCTGTGACCGTGACCGTCGCACCGACCGACGCGGCCCTGCTGCGGGGCCGTTTCGACGCCGCGCTCGCCGCGTTCCTGCACGAGCGCCGGCCGGGCCGGCCGGACGACGACGGCACGGCGGCCGTCCACGCCGTGCTCCGCCGGTTCGTCCTGGCCGGCGGCAAGCGGCTGCGACCCCTGTTCTGCTACTGGGGCTGGCGGGGCTTCGGCGGCACCGACGGGAGCCCGATCGTGGTGGCCGCGGCGGCGCTGGAGCTGTTCCACGCCTTCGCGCTGATCCACGACGACATCCTGGACCGCAGCGACCGCCGGCGCGGCCGGCCCACCGTGCACCGGGTCTTCGCCGAGTGGCACGCCCGGTCCGGCTGGCAGGGCGACCCGGAGGCGTACGGCCGGCAGGCGGCCCTGCTCTGCGGGGACCTCTGCGCCGCCTGGTCCGGCCAGATGTTCCACGGCTGCGGGCTGGACACCGAGCGGCTGCGCCGGGGCCACGCCGTGTTCGCCCGGATGCGGGCCGAGGTGATCGCGGGGGAGTACCTCGACGTGGTGGCCGCGGCCGGCGACGGCTCGGTGGAGAGCGCCCTCGCGGTGGTGCGGCTCAAGACGGCCCGCTATACGGTCACCCGGCCGGTGCAGCTCGGTGCCGCCCTGGCCGGTGCGGATCCGGACGTGGTGGCCGCGCTGGCCGGATTCGGCGACCCGTTGGGGGACGCCTTCCAGCTCCGCGACGACCTGCTCGGCGTCTTCGGCGACCCGGCGGTGACCGGGAAGTCCAACCTGGACGACCTGCGGGAGGGCAAGCCGACGGTGCTCATGGCGTTGGCCCGGGCGGCCGCGGGGCCGGCGGGGGTGGCGCGGTTGCGGGCGCTGGTCGGCGATCCGGCCCTGGACCCGGCGGGGGCGGCCGAGGTGCGCGCGATCGTGGAGGCGTCCGGGGCGCGGGCGACGGTGGAGCGGATGATCCGGTCCCGCGCGGACGCGGCCCTGGCCGCGCTGGACGGGTTGCCGCTGGCGGAGCCGGCCCGGACGGCGCTGGCCGAGCTGGCGGCCCGGGCCGTCGACCGGCGTCGCTGACCCCACTTTTGTCGCTCATTGACGAAAGTCGTTCCGGAACCAGCGGAAGCTATGGACAGGCAGATCGAAAGGTCTTAATGTCGTCCGCAAGCACAGAGCTGTTTCGTCGAGGGTGAACCGCCCGCACCCGGCACCCTCGTCGAGGTGACCGGCCGGCCGCAACCACCGGCGGTCACGGCCTGCCGGGCCGCACCCGGCGGGCCCGGCGCAGCATCCCCGCACGGCATCCGGCGCGACGCGCGCCCGATCCAGGCTGCGCGCGTCAGGAAGGGACAGCAGAAGCATGTCCAGCCCCCACCACACCCCCACCCGACGATGGCTCCCCGCCGGATCGGCGCTGCTGCTCGCGGCGGCCGCCGGCGCGGTCAGCCTGGCCGCGACCCCCGTCCCGGCGTCCGCGCACCCCATCCCGGCCAGCGACTTCCAGCAGGTCGAACTCGCCCGCGGCGTCGCCGAGACCGGCGAACCCATGTCCCTCGCGGTGCTGCCCGACCGGTCGGTCCTGCACACCGCCCGCAACGGCACGCTCCGGCGCACCGACGCCGCCGGCACCACCACCGTGATCGGCACCCTGCCCGTCTACAACCACGACGAGGAGGGGCTCCAGGGCGTCGGGGTCGACCCCGGCTTCGCGAGCAACCGGCAGATCTACCTCTACTACGCGCCCCCGCTGTCCACCCCGGCCGGCGACGCCCCCGCCACCGGCGGCGACTTCTCCGCGTGGCGGGGCGTCAACCGGCTCTCCCGGTTCAACCTCAACGCCGACTTCACGCTCAACCAGACGAGCCGGGTCGACGTGCTCGACGTGCCGGCCGACCGGGGCATGTGCTGCCACGTCGGCGGCGACATCGACTTCGACGCCGCCGGCAACCTCTACCTCTCCACCGGCGACGACACCAACCCGTTCGACTCCGGCGGCTACGCCCCGCTGGACGAGCGGACCGAGCGCAACCCCGCGTACGACGCGCAGCGCAGCGCCGGCAACACCAACGACCTGCGCGGCAAGATCCTGCGGATCAAGGTGAACGCCGACGGGTCGTACGCCATCCCGGCCGGCAACCTCTTCCCGCCCGGCACCGCCCGGACACGGCCCGAGATCTACGCGATGGGCTTCCGCAACCCGTTCCGGATGAGCGTCGACCGGGCCACCGGGACCGTCTACGTCGGCGACTACGGCCCGGACGCCGGCACCAGCTCGGCCCGCGGCCCGTCCGGGCAGGTCGAGTTCGACCGGGTCACCGGGCCGGGCAACTACGGCTGGCCGTACTGCACCGGCACCAACACGGCGGCCGAGACGTACGCCGAGTGGGACTTCGCCACCGGCACCGCGGGCGCGAAGTTCAACTGCGCGGGCGGCCCGACCAACAACTCGTTCCGCAACACCGGCCAGAGCACCCTGCCGGCCGCGAAGCCGGCCTGGATCCGGTACGCGGGCGACGCCGGCAGCCCGCCCGAGTTCGGCGGCGGCTCCGAGTCGCCGATGGCCGGCCCGGTCTACCGCTACGACGCCGCCAACCCCTCCACCACGAAGTTCCCGCAGTCCTTCGACGGGCAGTTCTTCGCCACCGAGTTCGGCCGCGGCTGGATCAAGCCGATCCACCTCAACGCCGACGGCTCACCCGGCACCATCGACGCCTTCCCGTGGACCGGCAAGCAGGTGATGGACTCCGCGTTCGGGCCGGACGGCGCCTACTACGTGCTCGACTACGGCACCGGCTACTTCAACGGCGACGCCAACTCGGCGCTGTACCGCTTCGACTACCTCGGCGGCGGCAACCGCGCCCCGGTGGCCCGGGCCGCCGCCGACCGGACCTCCGGCGTGGCTCCGCTGGCCGTCGCCTTCTCCTCGGCCGGATCGTCCGACCCGGAGGGCGGGGCGCTCACGTACGCGTGGGCGTTCGGCGACGGCGGCACCTCCACGGCGGCCAACCCGTCGCACACCTACACGGCCAACGGCCGCTACACCGCCACGCTGACCGTCCGCGACCCGCAGGGCGCCACCGGCACGGCCAGCGTGGTCGTCACCGTCGGCAACACCGCGCCGACCGTCACCGTGAACAGCCCCGGCAACGGGCAGCTCTTCTCCTTCGGCGACACCGTGCCGTTCCGGATCACCGTCACCGACCCGGAGGACGGCACGATCGACTGCACGAAGGTCAAGATGACCTACGTGCTCGGCCACGACCAGCACGGCCACCAGATCACCTCGGCCACCGGCTGCACCGGGTCGATCAGCATCCCCGTCGACGGCGAGCACGACGACGCGGCGAACATCTTCGCGATCTTCGACGCCGAGTACACCGACTCGGGCGGCCTCACCACGCACACCCAGCACACCCTCCAGCCCCGGCACCGGCAGGCCGAGCACTTCAAGACCTCGGCCGGCATCAACACCTTCGACAAGGCGACCGCCGAGGGCGGCCGCACCGTCGGCGACATCCACAACGGGGACTGGATCGCGTTCGAGCCCTACCAGCTCGGCAACGTCACCGGGTTCAGTGCCCGGGTCTCCTCCGCCGGGGTGGGCGGCACCCTCCAGGTCCGGGCCGGCTCGGCGACCGGCACCGTCCTCGGCTCGGCCACCGTTCCGGTGACCGGGGCGTGGGACACGTTCACCACGGTGACCGGCACGGTCGCCAACCCGCCCGCCGGGACCACCACGCTCTACCTCACCTTCGCGGGCGGCGCCGGCGCGCTCTACGACCTCGACTCGTTCACGCTCACCACGTCCGGCGCGCGCACCGGGCCGGTCCGTGGACTGGCCGGCAAGTGCCTGGACGTGCGCAACGCCGCGACCGCCGACGGCACCCAGATCCAGCTCTACACCTGCAACGGCACCACGGCGCAGAGCTGGACGGTGACCCCCAACTCGACGGTCAGGGCGCTCGGCAAGTGCCTGGACGTCTCGGGCGGCGCGACCGCCGACGGCACGAAGATCCAGCTCTGGACGTGCAACGGCACCGGCGCGCAGAACTGGTCGGCGCAGGCCGACGGCACGCTGCGCAACCCGCAGTCCGGCAAGTGCCTGGACGTCTCCGGCAACAACTCCGCCGACAGCACCCCCGTACACCTCTGGACCTGCACCGGCGCGGCGAACCAGAAGTGGATCCTGCCCTGATCCGACGGTGCGGGGCCGGTCCGCCGGCTCCGCACCCCGTCCGGCCCTGGAGAGCGACATGAGACTCCTCCGCACCGTCCTCGGCGCGGCCACCGCCGTCCTCGCCACCCTCGCCTGCACCACCCCGGCCACCCCGGCGGCCGCCGCCGACGCGCCGTACGACGTGCTGGTCTTCTCCAAGACCGCCGGTTTCCGGCACGACGCCATCCCGGCCGGCATCCAGGCCGTCCGGGACCTCGGCGCGGCCAACAACTTCACCGTCACCGCCACCGAGGACGCCGCCCAGTTCACCACCGCCAACCTCGCCCGGTACGAGGCGGTGGTCTTCCTCAACACCACCGGCGACGTGCTCGACCCCACCCAGCAGGCCGCCTTCGAGGCGTACGTCGGCGCGGGCGGGGGCTACGTGGGCGTGCACGCCGCCGCGGACACCGAGTACGACTGGCCGTTCTACGGCAACCTGGTCGGCGCCTGGTTCGCCTCCCACCCGGCGATCCAGCCGGCCACCGTGCGGGTGGAGGACCGGGCGCACGCGGCCACCGCCCACCTGCCGCAGGCCTGGAACCGCACCGACGAGTGGTACAACTACCGCACCAACGCCCGGTCCACCGCGCACGTGCTGGCCACCCTCGACGAGTCGTCGTACTCGGGCGGCTCGATGGGCGGCGACCACCCGCACGCCTGGTGCAAGACGTACGCGGGCGGCCGGTCCTTCTACACCGGCGGCGGCCACACCCAGGCGTCCTACGCCGACCCGGCGTTCCGGGCTCACCTGCTGGGCGGCATCCGGTACGCGGCCGGCCGCGCCAAGGCCGACTGCCGCCCGGAGACCGGCTACGCGCCGCTCTACGCCGGCGCCACCACCGGCTGGTCCCAGGCCGGTCCGGGCAGCTTCACCAACGCCGACGCCACCCTCACCTCGGTCGGCGGGATGGGCCTCTACTGGTACAGCGCCCGGCAGTTCACCAGCTACTCGCTCAAGCTGGACTGGCGGCTGGCCGGCGACGACAACTCCGGCGTCTTCATCGGCTTCCCGCCGTCGAGCGACCCCTGGTCGGCCGTGGACAACGGCTACGAGATCCAGATCGACCCGACCGACAGCCCCGACCGGACCACCGGCGCGGTCTACACCTTCAAGTCCGCCGACCTCCCCGCGCGGGACGCGGCGCTCAACCCGGCGGGGGAGTGGAACACCTACGAGCTGCTGGTCGAGGGGGAGCGGCTCCAGGTCCTCCTCAACGGCGTGAAGATCAACGACTTCACCAACACCGACCCGGCCCGCTCGCTCGCCGGCCACATCGGCATCCAGAACCACGGCACCGGTGACGACGTCTCGTTCCGCAACATCCGGATCAAGGAGCTGGGCGGCAACCCGCCGACCGGCAGCACCACCGTGCAGGCCGAGGCGTTCAGCTCGGCCAGCGGGGTCACCCCGTTCACCAAGGCCGGCGCCAACGGCGGGCAGACCCTGGGGTACGTCGACCCGGGCGACTGGGCCGCGTACCAGGGGCTGGACCTGACCGGGGTGACCGCGCTGCGGGCCCGGGTGGTCTCCGGCGGGCCGGGCGGCACCCTCCAGCTCCGCACCGGCTCCCCGACGGGCACCGTGCTCGGCCAGGTGGCGGTGCCCAACACCGGCGGCTGGACCACCTTCGCCGACGTCAGCACCGCGCTGGCCGGCGTGCCGGCCGGCAGCCAGACCGTCTGGCTGACCTTCGCCGGCACCGGCACCGGCCTGTACGACGTCGACGACTTCACCCTGGTCCGGGGCGGCGGGGGCGGCGGCGGCACGGGTCCGGTCCGGGGCCTGGCCGGCAAGTGCCTGGACGTGCGGGGCGGCGCGACCGCCGACGGCACCCAGATCCAGCTCTACACCTGCAACGGCAGCACCGCGCAGACCTGGACGGTGACCCCGAACTCGACGGTCCGGGCACTGGGCAAGTGCCTGGACGTCTCGGGCGGCGGGTCGGCGGACGGCACGAAGATCCAGCTCTGGACGTGCAACGGCACCGGCGCGCAGAACTGGTCGGCCCAGGCCGACGGCACGCTGCGCAACCCGCAGTCCGGCAAGTGCCTGGACGTCTCCGGCAACAACTCCGCCGACAGCACCCCCGTACACCTCTGGACCTGCACCGGCGCGGCGAACCAGAAGTGGACCCTGCCCTGACCGGCCGACCGGCGGCGGACCGGGCGACCTGCGGGATCCGCCCGGCCCGCCGCCGGGGTGCTGCCGTACCTTGACCGTGTGGGACGCCTGGAGCGGTGGCGTCGGGTCGCCCGGGCGGGCCCGAACGTCGGTGACGTGCTGCGGGCCGCCCTGTTCCGGGTGCGGGGCCGCGCCGAGCCGCCGGCACCGTCCACCGGACCCGCGCCCAGCCTCACCCGGCTGGACGCGCTCATCGACGAATTCGCCGCCGGCCAGCTGGTGCGCTGGCGGGTGGGCGGCCAGCCCCGCCCGCTGCCCGCCGCGGTCGACGCGGCCGCGTACCGGATCATCCAGGAGGCGCTGACCGACGCGCGCCGGCACGCGCCGGGGTCGGCCGTCGCGGTCCGGCTGCGCTACGACCCGGCCGGCCTCACCGTCGAGGTACGCGGCGACGGGCCGGCCATCCCGGCGGCCGGCCTGCGGGCGCGGGCCCAGTCGGTCGGCGGGGCCGTCCACGCCGGTCCGTGCCCCGAGGGCGGCTGGCTGGTCCGCGCCGAGCTGCCCGCCCCCGAGGACGAGGCCGACCCGGCCTGACGGTTCCGGGCCTTCCGCGCCGGCCCCGACCGACCTAGAGTGAGGGCGGCGACCGCGAGGTGGCCGGTGACTCGGTGGGAGGCGCAACCCGTCGGGCCCAGACGCGACCGCGTCCACCGGTGCCCGTCGAGGTCGCCCGCACCCCGGTCGCCCTCGCCCCGGTCCGCTACGGAATCCCCCCATCACGACAGGGGAGAAGGACAATGGCGCGACCCATCACGCTCTTCACCGGCCAGTGGGCCGATCTTCCGTTCGACGAGGTCTGCCGGCTGGCCGCCGAGTGGGGGTACGACGGTCTGGAGATCGCCTGCTGGGGCGACCACTTCGAGGTCGACAAGGCGCTCGCCGACGAGTCGTACGTGGACCGCAAGCGGGCCACCCTCGCCAAGCACAACCTCCAGGTCTTCGCCATCTCCAACCACCTCGTCGGGCAGGCGGTCTGCGACCACCCGATCGACGAGCGGCACCAGGACATCCTCCCCGCCCGGATCTGGGGCGACGGCGAGCCGGAGGGCGTACGCCGCCGCGCCGCCGAGGAGATGAAGGACACCGCCCGGGCGGCGGCGAAGCTCGGGGTGAAGACCGTGGTCGGCTTCACCGGCTCGTCCATCTGGCACACCCTGGCCATGTTCCCGCCGGTCCCGCCCGCCATGATCGAGCGCGGCTACCAGGACTTCGCCGACCGGTGGAACCCGATCCTGGACGTGTTCGACGAGGTGGGCGTGCGCTTCGCCCACGAGGTGCACCCCAGCGAGATCGCCTACGACTACTGGACCACCAAGCGGGCCCTGGACGCGATCGGCCACCGGCCCGCGTTCGGGCTGAACTGGGACCCGTCGCACTTCGTCTGGCAGGAGCTGGACCCGGTCAACTTCATCTTCGACTTCGCCGACCGGATCTACCACGTCGACTGCAAGGACGCGAAGGTGCGCACCGGGGACGGCCGGCGCGGCCGGCTCTCGTCCCACCTGCCCTGGGCGGACCTGCGGCGGGGCTGGGACTTCGTCTCCACCGGCCACGGTGACGTGCCGTGGGAGGACTGCTTCCGCGCGTTGAACGCGATCGGCTACACCGGCCCGATCTCGATCGAGTGGGAGGACGCCGGCATGGACCGCCTGGTCGGCGCGCCCGAGGCGCTCCAGTTCGTCCGCCGGCTCGCCTTCGACGCCCCGTCCGCCGCCTTCGACGCGGCCTTCAGCAGCAGCCGCGACTAGGTGTGCTGTCCAGGCAGGTTGGTCGAGGTTGTGTGACGACCTGATCTAGATCCTGGACGGGTGAAGGCCTCCGGTTGTGGAGTGGAGCTGTCTAGGAACCGCTCCGGCAACAGGAGGCCTTCGTGCTCCACCGTAATGCTGCTTTGACTCCACGCGCGCGTCTGCGGCTGGCGCGTTTGATCATCGAGGAACGCTGGCCGGTCGCGCGGGCCGCCGAACGCTATGACGTGTCCTGGCGCACGGCGAAACGATGGGCCCAGCGTTACGCCGAGCAGGGCGAGGCGGGGATGCAGGACCGCTCGTCACGCCCGCATCACAGCCCGGCCCGGACACCACGGCCGGTGGTCCGCAAGATTGTGCATCTGCGGTGGAGACAGCGGCTGGGTCCAGTGCAGATCGGCGGGCGGCTCGGTATCCCGGCCTCGACCGTGCATGCGGTGCTGACCCGCTGCCGGCTCAGCCGGCTCAGTCATCTCGACCGGATCACCGGCGAACCCGTCCGGCGTTACGAACACGACCGGCCCGGGGCGATGCTGCACGTCGACGTCACCAAGTACGGCAGCATTCCTGACGGCGGCGGCTGGCGCTACGTCGGCCGGGTCCAAGGCCGCCGCAACCGTGAGGCCACGGCCGGACGCACCGGAGCCCGCAGCAAAACCTACGAACCACAGATCGGTACTGCGTTCGTGCATACCGTCATCGACGACCACTCCCGCGTCGCCTACGCCGAGATCCGCGATGACGAGAAAGCCGCGACCGCGATCGACGTGCTGCGCAACGCCGTCGCCTGGTTCGCCGCCCGGGGCATCACCGTCGAACGCGTGCTGTCGGACAACGGCTCGGCCTACAAATCCTTCGCCTGGCGTGATGCCTGCACCGAACTCGGCATCCGGCCGAAGAAGACCCGCCCCTACCGGCCCCAGACCAACGGAAAAGTCGAGCGCTTCCACCGCACCCTGACCGACGGCTGGGCCATCGCCCGCTTCTACAACAGCGAACAAGCCCGCAGGAAAGCCCTACCGGCCTTCCTGCATCACTACAATCACCACCGGCCTCACTCAGCCATCGGCGGCCTACCACCCATCACCAGGTTGACCAACGTCCCTGGACAGCACAACTAGGCCGTGTTTCATAAGCCGGGTCGGAGCCATTCGTTGATCGTGGCGATGTGCACGGTGGCGTGGTAGCGGACGGCCAACTTGTCGTAGCGGGTGGCCAGCGCTCGGTTGCGTTTGAGCTGGTTGATGCCGCACTCGACGGCATGGCGTTGCCGGTAGGTGCCGGGGTCGAAGGTCGGTGGCCGGCCGCCTTTCGAGCCCTTCCTGCGTCGGCTCTCCGCCTGGTCGATCTTGATCGGGATGGTCGCCGCGATGCCTCGACGGACCAGGTGCTGCCGGTTGGCGCGGGAACTGTAGGCCTTGTCCGCCAGGACCCGATCCGGTCGTGTGCGGGGCCGGCCACCGCCGACCCTGGGGACCCGGATACCAGCCAGCACGGGAACGAACTGCGGGCTGTCGCCGCGGTGCCCGGCGGTGAGCACCGTCGACAACGGCTTACGACCCTGTTCACAGGCCAGGTGAAGCTTGGTGGTCAACCCACCTCGTGACCGCCCCAACGCATGATCATCGGGTTCGTCATCGACACCGCCGGGCGACTCGACCTGCAACTGGCCACGGTTGCAGGCGCCGGCAGCGTGCTGATGAGCGCGGGCGCTGGTGGAATCGACGCTCACGTCCCACGTGATCATCCCCGCCGCGTCGGCCCGAGCCTGCAACCCGGTGACCACATCCCGCCACACTCCGGCCCGCTGCCACCGCCGGAACAACCCGTAGACGGTCTGCCAGGGCCCGTAGAGCGCCGGCACGTCCCGCCACGGCGAGCCGACCCGGGTGCGCCACCGAATCCCGTCGATCAACTGCCGTCTGCTCCACTTCGGCGGACGTCCTGACCCACGCAGCCTGGGCAGCAACGGCTCCAGCACCGCCCACTGAGCGTCGGTCAGGTCGTGTCGCCTCGTCACCGCTAAGGTGGCCACGAGGTCTCCGGTATGAAAGTTCGTCTTGGTCGATGAACCCTCTACCGGAGACCTCACTGTCTATCGATCACCGACACGCCTGAGCCGGCCCGGTGCGGGCCAACGGCGGACGATCAGACGGTTTTCATTTTTGAAACAGGGCCTAGATCCGTCGGCCGCTACGAACTTGATGGCGTGAACGACTCATCCGCTCCGCCGGGCGGCGACCCGGACGGTCGGCGGGTGAGTCACCTGCGTCATCAAGTTCGTAGCGCCGAGACAAGGTCGGCCGCCGGTGCGGGGCGGTGGGCGGTCAGCAGGCGGCGAAGACCTGGTCGCTGACCAGCCGGGCCGCGCCGATCAGGGCGGCCCGGTCGTCGAGGTCGGAGAGGACGATCGGCATGCTGCCGGTGGCCAGCGGGGTGGAGCGCCGGTAGACCACGCCCCGGATCTCGGCGAGCAGGACCGGCCCGATACCGGGTGCCGCGCCCCCGATGATCACGATGGCGGGGTTGACGAAGCTGACCAGGCCGACCAGCACCTGCCCGAGCCGGCGGGCGGCGTCGCGGACCAGCGTCTGCGCGGCCGGGTCCCCGGCGGTCGCCGCCGCGGCCACGTCGGCCACCGTGAGCGCGCCGGCGGCGGCCAGCCGGTCGGCGAGCGCCGTCGAGCGCCCGGCCCGCGCGGCCGTCACCGCCTCCCGCACCAGGGCGGCATCCCCGCAGTACGCCTCGACGCAGCCGGTGCTGCCGCACCCGCAGAGCGGCCCGTCCTCGGTGAGCTGGAGGTGCCCGATGTCCCCGGCGCCGCTGGCCGCGCCCCGGTAGAGCGCCCCGCCGAGCACCAGCCCGCAGCCCACCGCGTCGCCCAGCTTGACGTAGAGGAAGTCGTCGAACGGCCGGCCGGTGCCGGCGTGCCGCTCGCCCAGGGCCATCACGTTGGCGTCGTTGTCGACCTGCACGGGGCAGCCCAGCTCGGCGGCGATCGTGTCGCGTACCGGGAACTGGTGCCAGCCGGGCAGTGCGGGTGGGGCGACCGGGGCGCCCTCGCGGACCGCGACCGGGGCGGGGAGCGCGACGCCGACGCCGGTGAGCCGGGCCAGCCCGGCCTCCGCCCGTAGCTTGCCGAGCAGCTCCACGGCCCGGCCGATCACGACCTCCGGGCCGAGCCGCACGTCGACCGGCTCGTCGTGCCGGGCGAGCGGGGTCAGCTCGCCGTCGGTGAGCGCCACCGCCAGCCGCCCGTCGCCGATCCGCACCGCGCCGAAGCGCACCTGCCCGCCGACCCGCAGCAGGGAGGAGCGCCGGCCGCCCCGGGACGCGGCCGGCCCGGCGGTCTCCACCAGGCCCTGCGCGGCCAGCCGGTCCGCCTCGGCGGTGAACCGGGCCCGGGGCAGGCCCAGGGCGTCGGCCAGTTCGACCCGCGAGCGCGGACCGTCGTCACGCAGCAGGCGCAGCAGCCGCGCCTGGTCGGCGGTCTCCGGTCCGACCATCGTCATCACGATCACCTGCCCCCGAATGTGCCATACCGGCATCACGACCGCGTGATGCGAGGGGGCCGCCCCGGTTTCCCGGGCGCGGCCCCCTGCGATCCTGGTGTCGAGTCCGTCAGCCCCGCAGACCCGACATGTGCTGGTAGCTGATCTCCGCGTAGCGCAGCGACCGGCCCGGGTCGGCGGCGCCGCCCGGTGCGTTGTCCTGCTCCCACATCGGGTTGTGGTAACCCTTCGCGCCCATGTTCGCGAAGAAGTTGCCGTAGTCGATGTCGCCCTGGCCGAGCGGCACCATCTCGTAGCCGGCCGCGCTGGCCGGGTCGTACGTGCCGTCCTTGGCGTGGAACAGCGGGAACCGGATGGTCTGGGCGGCGACCACGGCCAGCGGGTCGAAGATTCTGGTCTGGGTCACCCCGTCCGGGTCGGTGTAGCTGCGGAACCGGTGCTGGGCCACGTGCGCCCAGTAGATGTCCATCTCGAACCAGACCCACTCCGGGTTGGTCCGCGCGATGAAGTACTCCAGCTTGCGTACGCCGGAGGAGCGGGTCGGCCGCCCCAGCGCGTCCAGCGGTCCGCTGTCGAGCAGGAAGTTGTACGCGGCGTCGTGGTTGTGCGTGTACAGCTTCAGACCCCGGGCGGCGGCCATCTCGCCGAAGGTGTTCCAGCGGTCCACGGCGGCGTCCCAGTCGGCCTTGTAGTTGCTGCCGGTCGGGTCGTTGCCGGTGCCGATGTGCGTCATGCCGAGGATCTCGGCGGTGTCCAGCGTCTGCTCGAACGCGGCGATGGTGTCCGGGGTGACCGTGTTCGGGACGGAGGCGTGCGAGCCGTTGGCACGCAGCCCGTTGTCGTCCAGGACCTTGCGGATCTCCGCCGGGGTGATCTGCCGGCCGAGAATCGAGGTGTGCTGGGTGTACCCGGCGAACTCGACTTCCTTGTAGCCGATCTCGGCGAGCCGGGCGAGCACCCGCTCGAACCCGTACGGCACGCCGGTGGCGTCCGGGGCGGCGCTGATCCGGTCGCGGACGCTGTAGAGGATGATGCCCCGCTTGCCGGTCGGGACGAGCACCCCGTTGCCGGCGAAGGCGGCCGACGGGAGTCCGGCCGCGCCGACGGCGACGGCGCCCGCCGCCCCGGCGATGGTGCCGAGTACCCGGCGGCGGCTCATTCCGTGCGATGTCTCGGTCATGTCCTGACTGCCTTTCTCACGGTGCTGGTGGTGTGGGAGGGAGAGGGTGAGGGTGGGGCCGCCGGGGTGGCGACCCCACCCCGGGCGTCACGGGGTGACGCCGATGCCCTGGCCGGTGAACTCGACCCAGTTGAGGTTGCCGAAGCCGCTGGCCGGACCGCCGGGGACGGTGGTCAGGACCAGGTAGAGCTTGTGCGTCCCGCCCGGGTCGGTGACCGGCACGGTGGTGCTGGTGAAGGCGTTGTTGCCGGCGGTCGCGTTGACCGTGGCCGTGGCCAGCAGCGGGCCGGTGGGGGAGTCCAGCCGGAACTGGACGCCGAACCGGGGCTGCCCGGCGGTGGCGGCGCTGCCTCCGGAGGTGCGCAGCGTCACCGACTGCATGTTCCGCAGGTTCACGGTGTTGTTGACCGCGATCCAGTCGCCGGGGTCGAGGCTGCCGCGCTGCTGCCCGCCCCCGGTGTCGGTGGTGGTGCCGACCGTCGTACCGGACGCCTCGGTGGCGAACTCGACCTCCTGCCGCTTGGCCTGGATGATCTGCTGGTCCACCGTGGTCAGCGCCGGCTGGCCGTTGGCCCCTTGGTCGGTGTACGACGCGCTGACCACGCCGTAGATGTAGCCGCCGTGCGAGGCGTCGTCGGCGTCCGTGGGCAGCGCCCCGGAACAGCCGAACTGGTTGGCCTCGCCGTGCCCGTGGCTGTCGTGGCCGAGCACGAAGGTCACCTCCACCTTCGCGCAGTCGACCGGCCCGTCCTCCGGGTCGGTGACGGTGACCGTCCATGGGATGTCGTCGCCCCAGTTGAAGAAGCCGCCCTCCAGCGGGGTGGTGACCGTGACGGTCGGCGCCGTGTTGCCGACGGTGATGGTGGTGTTCGCCGACGCGCTCTTGCCGCTGGAGTCGGTCACCGTGAGCCGGGCGGTGTAGACGCCGTTGGTGGTGTAGGTGAACGACGGGTTCGGGTCGATCGAGTCGGTGGTGCCGTTGCCGTCGAAGTCCCAGGCGAACGAGATGGAGTCCGCCGGGTCCGGGTCCGCCGAGCCGTCGCTGGAGAAGGCGACGGTCAGTGGCGCCCGGCCGTTGGTGGGGGTCGCGTTCAGTGCGGCCGTCGGCGCCCGCAGGCCCTTGACGTAGCTGAACTTGAGCATGGCCGCGTCCGGGTTGACGTTGAAGAACCCGTCCCCGTACGTCAGCAGGTAGAAGTTGCCGTCCGCGCCCCAGCGCATGTCCATGGGGTTGTCGCAGAGGAACGGCTTTGCGGGCGTGGTGGGCGCCTGTCCGCAGTTCAGCACGTTGTTGATCTTCAGGATGTCGCCCTGGTCGTCCAGCCGGATCTCCTTGAGGGTGTCCCGGGTGAACTCGCCGAAGAAGATCGCGCCGTCGTAGTACTCGGGGAACTTCGTCTCCGACCTCAGCTCCGGGTCGAAGTCGTACTTCGCCGCTCCGTGCGGGCCGACGCCGCCCGTGCCCAGCTCCGGGAAGAGCACCGGGCAGGTCTGCGTCGGAGTCGACAGGTAGGACTCCGGGCAGGGCGTTGGGGCCTGGAACGAGTACCACAGCTCCGACTTCTCGACCCGCGGCAGGTCGGTCAGGCCCGTGTTGTGCCGCGAGGTGTTCTTCGGTGCCGCGCAGTCAAACGGGGCCACCGGCGAGATCGGGCTGGTGGTCCAGTTCATCTCGATGTACGGCAGGTTCGGCTGCACGCACATGGGCCAGCCGTAGTTCGCTGGCTTGTCGACCACCATCATCCGACCGGTGCCGGCGGGACCGCGGCCTACCTGGGCGACCGAGGAGTCCGGCGAGTAGTCGGTGATGTAGGCGATGTCGTTCTTGTCGAGGGTGATCCGGAACGGGTTCCGGAAGCCCATGGCGTAGATCTCCGGCCGGGTCCTGTCGGTGCCGGCCGGGAACAGGTTCCCCGTCGGGACCGTGTACGACCCGTCCGCGCCGACCGTGATCCGCAGGATCTTGCCGCGCAGGTCGTTGGTGTTGGCCGCGCTGCGCCGGGCGTCGACGAACGGCGCCTGGTAGACGCCGCTGGCACTCACCGAGTCGTTGTGCGGCGAGAAACCGCCCGACCCGCCGCCGCCTGCCGGGGTGTCGTCCCCGGTGACCAGCCAGAGGTTGTTCTTCGAGTCGAACGTGATGTCCCCCGCCACGTGGCAGCAGGCGCCCCGGTCCACCGGCACCTGGAGGATCCTCTGCTCGGTGCTCACGTCCAGCGACGGCGTCTCCCCGTCGACGAACTTGAACCGGGACAGCTGGAAGTAGCCCTTCCACTGCTCCCACGCGGCCGGGTCGGTGCTGGTGGTCGGCGCGCTCCCCGGCGGGGTGTCCAGCGGGGGCGCGTAGTAGAGGTAGACCCACCTGTTCGTGGCGAAGTCGTGGTCCACCGCCGGGCCGTACATCCCGTCCTCGCTGTTGGTGTAGACCGGGATCTGGGCCAGCACCGTGGTCTGGTTGGTCTCCGGATCGTGCAGCCGGACGCCGCCGCGCCGGTCGGTCTGGATGACTCGCCCGTCGGGGAGGACGTCGAAGCCGATCGGCTCGTTGACGTTGGGCTGCGCCCCGACCACCGTCATCTGGTAGTTGGCGAGCACCGTCGCGCCGCAGTCGCCGTCGGTGACGCCGGCTGCCCACTGGATCGCCCCGCCGAGGTGGGCCCGCAGGTCGGCGCTGTCGTAGCTCGCCGGGGTGGCGCCGAGCCCGGTGTAGAACGAGCGGCCGCCCTGGTAGTCCTTGCACCAGGTGACGGGGTGGTCGAAGCCCATGCTCCCGCCGGCGTAGGTCTTCTCATCCACCGTGGCCAGCACGTGCGAGACGCCCCGAACGTTGGCCGCGAAGTTGTACCACCGGTCGGTGGTGGACCAGCGCTGTGGCAGCGTCTCCGACGCCGGGTGGACCCGGTCGGCGACGGTGACGGTCGCTCGGCTCGCGGCCGTCGGCGCGCCGGTGGCCCGGGTACCGAGCACGTTGGTGAGGAACGACCAGTCCGGCTCGGCCTCGATGGCGGAGTGGACGCCGACGAAGCCGCCGCCGTCGCGGTAGTACGCCTCGAAGGCGGCCTGCTGGGCGTCGTTGAGCACGTCGCCGGCGGTGTTCAGGAACACCACGGCGCGGAACTGCTTCAGGTGAGCCTGATCGAACTTGCGGGGGTCGTTGGTGACCTCGACGGTGAAGCGGCGGTCCTGCCCGAGTTGCTGGACGGCCTGCACGCCGGCCGCGGTGGCGGCGTTGTTGCCGCCGGCCGACCGGGTGAAGACGAGCACCTTGTACTGGATGCCGTTGCTGACGGGTGCGGGGGCGGTGAGCACCGGCGCGGCCTGCGCCGGGGTCGGGGCCCGCTCCGCCGTCGCGACGAGCGTCGCAGCGACGAGAGTGAGCAGGCCGAGATATGTGGTGGCCCTGCGGCCGAACGGTCTTCTGCGCATCGAACCTCGCTCTGGTCGGGCGGGTCCGCCTCAGCGCCGGGACGAGGCTGAGGAGGTCGCTGGAAGTGACGAGAGCCTGGCCAGGTTCTACGCGAGACGATATTTGTGCCCGCGACCAAAGAGAAGAGGTTGAAGCCAAAAGTTTGCGATTAATCCCCGCGACTTTTGTTCAGGATGAGCAAAAGTCGGAGCGAGTCCCATTCGGACAGACGAGAGCGGGCCGGTCGCCCGATGGCGACCGGCCCGCTCCCGCTGGGTCAGAGGTTGGTGCTCGTGCCGGACGACCTGGTGGTCGACGAGCCGGTCGAACTGGTCGAACCCGTGCCGGTCGAGCCGGACTTGGCGCCGACGGCGGCCGGCGTGCCCGCGAACGGCTTGTCGGCGTCGGTCAGCCCCGGCTTGCTGCCGGCGCCGTTGCCGTTGCCGGTGCCCAGCTTCTCGCCGAGCTTGGTCTGCCCGAGCTTGTCCTTGCCCTCCGAGTAGAGCCGGGTCGCCTGGGCCTGCGCGACCCCCGCCGCCTCCTGGACGGTCGGGTGGTCGAGCACCTTGCGACCCCGGACCACCAGCTCCTCGTACTTCTCTCGGCCGGCACGGGCGCCCAGGACGAATCCCGCAGCCAGCCCGCCAAGAAACATGATCTTTCCGCGCATGGCGGCTCCTTCCGTACCTGACGCGCCGCCGATCCCGACCGGGGGGTCCCGGCGGGAGCGACCTTCTCGCGCCTGCATTCTCTGTCGGCGGCTAACTACCCATCCTGCTCTCCGCTCATGCCTCCCTGTGCCGAGATGGCGATTTGTCCGGTAATCTGAGCGGGCTCCGGGGCGGGCCACCGGGCGGCGGAAGTCGGGTAACCCCCTGGCGCACCACCCCCCGATGTCCTGTACTCTTGTCCCCGTCGCACGGCACGGAGAGATCCGCAGCCGGGCGATCTACGGTCCCCCGTAGCTCAATTGGCAGAGCAGCCGGCTGTTAACCGGCAGGTTTTTGGTTCGAGTCCAAACGGGGGAGCTCCACTCACGCAACGCCCGTCGGCCCAGCCGGCGGGCGTTTCCCGTTGTGCCGCCCCGCGCGCCGGGTCGGGTGGTTTCCGCCCGCCGGTGCTGCTTCGCCCGGCAGGATGGTCGATGTCGACTTAGACTCGCGCTGCGTCGATTGCTGCGTCGATTCGAGGGTGGATGGGATGGCCGGAGGGCGGAGCCGCTGGACCGCGACGCTGGTCGCGGTCGTCGTGGTGCTGGGCTGGCTGGTCGTCGGCGGCCTCGCCGGCCCCTACTCGGGGAAGCTCGGCGACGTCGCCACCAACGACAACGCCGCCTTCCTGCCCGCCGACGCCGAGGCCACCCGGGCGCAGGACCTCGCCGCCGGCTTCGTGGAACGGGAGACGACCCCGGCGCTCGTCGTCTACGAGCGCGCCTCCGGCATCACCCCCGCCGACCAGGAGCGGATCCGGGCCGAGGCGGCCCGCTTCGCCCACCTGCCCGGCGTCGTCGGCCCGCTGCCGCCGCCGATCGTCAGCCAGGACCGGCAGGCCGTGCAGGTGATCGTCCCGATCGACGCGGCCGAGGGCGAACAGATCGGCGCGGTGGTCGACCAGCTGCGGGACATCGCCGGCGCCGACCGGGACGGACTCACCGTCGACGTGGCCGGCCCGGCCGGACTGCTCGCCGACCTGATCGAGGTGTTCACCGCCATCGACGGGCCGCTGCTGCTGGTCACCCTGGTCGTGGTGCTGGTCATCCTGCTCATCGTCTACCGCAGCCCGGTGCTCTGGGTCTTCCCGCTGCTCGCCGCCGGGATGTCGTACTCGCTGGCCTCGCTCGTCGTCTACCTCCTGGCGAAGAACGACGTCGTGAAGCTCAACGGGCAGGCCCAGGGCATCCTCACGGTCCTCGTCTTCGGCGCCGGCACCGACTACGCGCTGCTGCTCATCGCCCGCTACCGGGAGGAACTGCACCGGCACGAGCGGCCGTGGGACGCCATGAGGGCCGCCTGGAAGGGCGCCGCCCCGGCCATCATCGCCTCCGGCGCCACGGTCATCGTCAGCCTCCTCTGCCTCCTCCTGTCCAGCCTCAACTCCAACCGGGCGCTCGGCCCGGTGAGCGCCGTCGGCATCGCCGCCACCCTGCTGGTGATGCTGACCTTCCTCCCCGCCCTGCTGATGCTCGGCGGGCGGTGGGCGTTCTGGCCCCGGCGACCCCGCCTCGACCACGCCGACCCGCGAACCGAACACGGCATCTGGGGGCGGATCGCGGGCTTCGTGGCGCGCCGCGCCCGTACCGTCTGGATCGTCACCGCGGTGGTCCTCGCCGCGCTCGCCCTCGGGGTGACCCAGCTCGGCGCCACCACCCTCGGCCAGTCCGACCTGTTCACCCAGCGCACCGACTCGGTGGCCGGTCAGGAGGTGATCGCCCGCCACTACCCGGCCGGCACCGGCAGCCCGGCCACCATCTTCACCAACCAGGCCGCAGCCGAGCAGGTCGCCCGGGTGGCGCAGGGCGTACCGGGGGTGTCCTCGGTCCAGCCCTTCAGCCGGCAGGGACCCACCGGGTCGCCCGAGGTGGTCGACGGGCGGGTGCAGTTGCAGGCCACCCTCGCCGACCCGCCGGACAGCAACGGCGCCGAACACGCCCTCCGCGAGCTGCGCGTGGCGGTGCACCGGGTGCCCGGTGCGGACGCCGTGATCGGCGGCTTCACGGCCATCAACGTGGACACCGCCGACGCGTCCACCCGGGACCGCAACGTCATCATCCCGGTGGTGCTGCTGGTCATCGCGGTCATCCTGGCGCTGCTGCTGCGGGCCCTGCTCGCCCCGGTGCTGCTGATCGCCACGGTCGTGCTGTCGTTCCTCGCGACGCTCGGCCTCTGCGCGCTGATCTTCCGGTACGTCCTCGACTTCCCCGGCGTGGACCAGTCGTTCCCGCTGTTCGCGTTCGTCTTCCTGGTCGCGCTCGGCATCGACTACAACATCTTCCTGATGAGCCGGGTCCGCGAGGAATCGGTCCGGCGCGGCACCCGGGCCGGCGTGCTCACCGGCCTGGCCGTCACCGGCGGCGTGATCACCTCCGCCGGCATCGTGCTCGCCGCCACCTTCTCCGCGCTCGCCGTGCTGCCGCTCGTGGTGCTCGTCGAGCTGGGCGTGGCGGTCGCCGCGGGGGTGCTGCTCGACACCATCGTGGTCCGCTCGCTGCTGGTGCCCGCGCTCGCGTACGACATCGGGCCGAAGGTCTGGTGGCCGGGCCGGCTGTCCCGGACGAACCGCAACGGCGACCGGGCCGGGACGGAGGCGGACCGTGCCCGCTGAGACGGACGTCGTCATCGTCGGCGGTGGCCTGGCCGGCCTCGCCGCCGCCCGCCGGCTGCACCGCGCCGGCGTGCCCTGGCGGCTGCTGGAGGCCGCTGACCGGCTCGGCGGCCGCGTCGCCACCGACGAGGTCGACGGCTACCTGCTGGACCGGGGCTTCCAGGTGCTCAACACGGCGTACCCGCGCCTCGGCGGCCTGGTCGACCTCGGCGCCCTCGACCTGGGCTGGTTCACCTCCGGCGTGCTGGTGCGCCGCGGCGACCGGCTGGAACGCCTGGTCAACCCGCTGCGCGACCCCGCTGGCGCACCCGGCACCGTGGCCGCGGGCGTCGGGTCGCTGGTCGACCGGCTGCGCTTCGCCGCGCTCGCCACCGGCTGCGCCACCCTGCCGATGGGCCGGCTGCTCAACGCGCCCGAGACCACCAGCGAGGCCGCGCTGCGCCGGGCCGGGCTCTCCGCCGCGTTCATCGAGGAACTGCTCCGGCCCTTCCTCTCCGGCGTGCTGCTCGACCGCGAGCTCGCCACCTCCAGCCACGTGCTGGCCGTCCTCCTGCGCGCGTTCGCCCGGGGCCGGATCGGGCTGCCCGCCCGCGGCATGGCCGCGCTGCCCCGGGCTGTCGCCGGCCCGCTGCCCGCCGAGCTGATCGACCTGCACACCCCGGTCGCCGAGGTCGCACCCGGCCGGGTCCGCACCCCCGCCGGCGACATCGCCTGCCGCGCCGTCCTGATCGCCGCGGACCCACCGGCGGCGGCCACCCTGCTGCCCCGGCTCCAACGGGTACGCATGCACAGCTACACGACCTACTACCACAGCACCGACACCCCACCGCTGGCCGAGCCGATCCTGCTGCTCGACGGGGAGCGGCGCGAACTGGTCGCCAACACGGTGGTGGTCAGCAACGCGGCACCCACCTACGCGCCGGCCGGGAAGCACCTGGTGGCCACCTCGGTGGTCGGCCCGCAGGCCCCGCCCGAGCCGCTGATCCGCGGCGAGCTGGACCGGCTCTACGGTCGCTCCACCGCCGACTGGACCCACCTGGCGACCGTGTCGGTGCCGCACGCCCTGCCCGCCGCGCCGCCACCGCAGGGCCGGCTGCGCAAGCCGGTCGCGCTCGGCGACGGGCTCTTCGTCGCCGGCGACCACCGGGACACCCCGTCCATCCAGGGGGCCCTGGCGAGCGGCTGGCGGGCCGCCGGGGCGGTGCTCGCCGAGCTGCGCGGCACGCACGGAGCAGGACCACCCGCACCCTGACGGCTCTCCGGCGGTGCGGGCGCTCCGGCCTCCGCCGGTGCCACCGAAAGGGACGCTGCGCGCTGTTATCCTCGCGTTGCCCATCGTGCCGGCCAGATCATCAACCGGCCCGACGGGTGATGGCCGGTGATCCGTTGAGCGGGTTACGATCCGGCGCGGTAGCGGGGCGGTAGCTCAGCGGGTTAGAGCAGGGGACTCATAATCCCTCGGTCGCGGGTTCGAGTCCCGCCCGCCCCACCATCCGTTTTCCCTGGTCAACGATGCTGCCGACGACCCGGGGCGAACCGCGTCCAGGTCCGGACCGAAGCCCTCGGTCCGCACTGAGTCCCGGAGGAACCTCTCGAAGAGGTTGCTCGACCTCCGATGAGTTTCCGCACGGTCCCGGGTCTTCAGGTACATCCACTCCGCGCGCGAACCTGGAGGCACCTTGAAGCTCCGGCTGACGTCAGGCGGCGTCACGAACCCGAGCATCCACGCGGCGCTCGTGCAGCTCCTCGGCAAGCCGGTCGCCGAGTGCCACGCCCTCTGCATCCCGACAGCACAGTGGGGTCACCCGATGTGCGGTCCGAAATCGGTGCGGGGCTTCGTAGCCGCCGAACCCGAGTGGCACCTGTCCGGCCTGGGTTGGGCGTCGCTCGGTGTCCTCGAGCTCACCGCACTGCCCACCATCGGCGCGGAGCGATGGATCCCCTGGGTCAGGGAGGCCGACGTTCTCCTGGTCGACGGCGGCGACGCGACGTATCTGTGCCACTGGATGCGGGAGTCAGGGTTGGCCGATCTGCTGCCATCGCTGCCCGACATGGTCTGGGTGGGAGTGAGTGCCGGAAGCATGGTGATGACGCCCCGGATCGGAACGTACTTCGTCGAGTGGCCGTCCGCGCCGGACGACCGCACCCTGGGAGTCGTCGACTTCTCGATCTTCCCGCACCTGGACGCTTTCCCAACGAACACCCTGGCCGACGCAGAGCGGTGGGCCGCGGAGATCGGCGTCCCGGCCTACGCCATCGACGAACAGACGGCCATCAAGGTCGTCGACGGCTCGGTCGAGGTGGTCTCCGAAGGGCAATGGAAGAAGTTCGGGTCATAGCCGCCCGGCATCCGTGACGTCGCGTCGCTGGACGTGCCCCATCGACTCGCAGCATTTCCGAGAGCGCCCGCCCATGTCGCAGGTCGCGTGCGCTCTCGGACCTGCCGCGATCCGCGCCTGTCGCAGTTGGCAGACGGTCGCAGCATCAGCGGACGGACAACCGCTGAGCGAACGCTAGACGTACCCACAAGGCTGGGCCAGAGACGCCTGGCTCCACTCGGGGCGGGGGTTCACGGACGGCGGGGAATGGTGAGAGATGTCGGCTGAAACCCGGGCGGTCAGGACTCGCGGCCGGGCGCGACGTAGCGCAACGCAAGGAATGATCCGTACTGGTTGGTCTCTGCCAAGGTCCACGGCGTGTATGCCGCTGCGTGCAGCAGTCGGGTGCCGGAGCCGACCAGGACCGGTGCGACGCCGATGTGCAGCTCGTCGACGAGGTCGGCCTGCACGAACTGGGTCGCAAGCTCCGCACCGCCGAGGATCCAGACGTTCTTTCCCCTGGCCGCCTCGACCAGCTGCTGGTGTACCTCGGTCACCTCACTGTCGGTGAAGCGTAGGTCAGCGCCGTCCGCTGCACCATCGTCAAGCCGCAGTTGCCGAATTGACCCCTCAAGTCCCCGCGCATGAGCCCGACCTTGGTCGGGTCCGGTGTCCTACCGCCCGGCACCTGCCATCCCGGCCACCGGCGTCTCCGATCGGAAGGTGTGCCCGAGTTCAGGGCCGAGGCCGAAGTAGTGCCGGAAGTTGTAGATCAGTGGGCGCCAAGCGGTGGGGGCGACGTGGTCCGTACCGGGCACGACGATGGCGGGATCTGCGTGCACGCGGAGCACGTGCGCTTCGACGATCAGGAAGTCGCCGTGCAGGTCGGGGTTGATCCGTGCGGCCCGCGCCTCCAGTTGGAGCGGGCACTCCGCGACCCGCTGCGGTCGCACCAGCGCTGCGGGCTCGGGACGCAAACCAGCGGCGGCGAACTTCGCCGGCTCATACCGGAAGGCACCCCGCTTGTGGTCTGGAACCGGGTCGCGGCCGGTGAGCGGGGCAAGCCGCTCCACCGCTTCCCACTGCTCTGCGCCAGGTAGGTTGATCACGAGGTCTGGCCGCTCGCGCAGGTTGCGGGCGGTCTGTCCTTCCGCCCCGAGGCCAAGCACCACGACCTGGCCGAGCGCCCAGGCCGACGACATGGGCGCGAGGTTGCTCGTCCCATCCTCGTTCTCGGTGCTCAACAGCACCACAGGCGTCCCGAAGTAGAGGATCTTGGGATGGATGGTCAGGTGATCGTTCGTCTGGATCATTTCGGGAGGGTATGGGCGAGACGATTCGGTGCGCGGCGAACGGTTCCCGAGGCGGCCCGCATGCGTCGACGAACTGCCAGCCCTAGGTTGCGTGGGTGGACCTTTCACATCTCGGCGCGCCGATCGGTCCGATGCTCCGCGTCCACGGCGGGTTCGCCAACCGGCTGTACCGACTCGACACCGACCAGGGGTCATTCGCGGTGAAGGAGTTGAACCTCCTCGATCGCCGCTGGACCTACCGGGCCGAGGATGTGTTCAGGTTCGAGCGGGCGGCCTTCGCCGCCGGCATCCCGATGCCAGAGCCGATCTCGGCCAGCCACCACACCCTCGTCCACCGGTGGGTCGAGGGCGAGAAGGTGCCCGAGGCGCCGGTGTCGGCGGCGTACGCGTTCGAGATCGGTGAGATTCTCGCGCGCGTCCACGCGCTCGACGTCGCGTGGACCCACGTCTCGATCGAGGACCAGACGCCACGGGACTGGCCCGAGCTCGCCGAGCGGGCGGCGGCGACCGGGCAGCCGTGGGCCGGCGAACTCGCCTCCCAGGTCGGGACGTTCCTCGCGATCGCCCACTTCGTCGACACCTGCGAGCGACCGGGCCCCGTCGTGCTGACCCACAGGGACATCCATCCGTGGAACCTGCTCGCTCGCGAGGGGCGGCCGGTGGTGCTCGACTGGGAGCTCTCGGGGGTGCTCGACCTGTCCGGTGAGCTCGGCTCGACGGCGCTGAGCCTCGCGAAGGGACCCGGCTTCGACGACATCAAGCCCGCCATCTTCCGCTCGGTCCTCGACGGCTACGTCGCAGGAGGCGGAGCGCTGCCGCCGCCGGGTCCGAGCTGGTTCGTGTTCATGATCGGCGGCTGGTTGGGGTTCACGAGGTGGAACATCCTCCGCTGCCTCGCCGGTATCGAGGCGAGCACGGGCCCTGACCTCGCGCTGTCGCACGTGTCCGTGCGCAACGGAGTGCGCGGCCTCCCCGAACTGTTCGGCCGACTTCCCGAACTCGAGGCGTGTCTGGTCCCACCCCATGCGTGACGTTCGGTCTGGGTCGCTTGGTCAGTCCAGGTAGTAGCCGGCATTCCAGCGGGCCTCCTCGGCTACGGAGAAGGTGTCGAAGTCGCCGGCGGCCTCGCACTCCAGCAGGTAGCGGAGCGCTTCTGCCGCCTCCACGGAGCCGTCGGCCTCCAGGTATGCCTTGGTCGGGTCCAGTCCTGCTCCGCGGAATCAGTTGGCGGGTTTGCCGAACCAGCGGGTGAGGTGGTCGTCCAGGTCCTGCTGGTCGTCGCCGATCCAGGCGACGTGGCCGTCGGGGCGTAGCAGGACGCACGGAACGTCCAGGGCCGCGGTGGGATCCGCGAGGTGGTCGACCCGGTCCGCCCAGCCGCCGACGGTCAGGCGTTCGGTGCGGTCCAGCAGCAGGCCGCGGCCGCGATGCAGCAGACCGTAGAGGTGGCCCTGTTTCACGTCGACGTCGGGCACGCGGCGGCCGACCAGGTCGTGGCCCTCGCCGAAGTCGTAGCGGATGCCGGTCGCGGTGATCTTCTCCAGCAGATAGCGGTTCACCTCGTCGAAGTCCATCAGCTCGGTGAGCAGCCTGCGCACGGCCTGCGGCCCCGGTCCGGCGGACAGCAGTTCCATCTGGGCGCGGGTGTTGTCCAGCACGTCCGCGGCGACCGGATGGCGTTCGGCCTGGTAGGTGTCCAGCAGCGTGTCCGGCGCCCAACCCCGGATCTGCGCGGCCAGCTTCCAGCCGAGGTTGAACGCGTCCTGAACGCCCAGGTTGAGGCCCTGCCCGCCGATGGGCGGATGGATGTGCGCCGCGTCGCCGGCCAGCAGCACCCGCCCCACCCGGTACCGTTCGGCCAGCCGGGTGGCATCCCCGAAGCGGGACAGCCAGCGCGGGGAGTGCACGCCGAAGTCGGTTCCGGCGATGGCGCGCAACTGTTGTTGGAAATCCTGGAGCGTGGGCGGTTCCGCGCGACCGCTGACTCCCGCGGTGGGGACCACGACGCGGTAGACCCCGACGCCGGCGGGCCCGAAGCTGAATCGCTTGTCGGTCGCACGGATCTCGGTCACCCTGGCGGCGACCTCCTCCGGCGGCACACCCACTTCCATCTCGCCCATCAGCGTCTCGGTCCGCGAGGGCTCGCCGGGGAAGCCGACGCCGAGCAGCTTGCGCACCGTACTGCGCGCGCCGTCACAACCGACGAGATAGCGCGTACGCAGTTGTTCCCCGCCGGCCAACTCGACGGTCACACCGTCGTCGTCCTGCGCGAAACCGGCCACCGCACCACCGTGCCGGACCTGCGCACCCAGTTCGATCGCATGGTCTTCGAGCAGCTGGACGATGACCGGCTGCGGGATGCCCAGCAGATAGGCGTACGCGGAATCCAGGCCCGCGGGCGCGGGCTTGTCGATGGCGGCGAAGAAGCCGGCGGCCGGACGCCGCCGTCCGCGTTGGAGAATGCGCTCCAGCAGCCCGCGCATCGCCATCAGCTCGATACTGCGAATGTGCAGACCGACGATGCGGACGTACGACGCGGGCTCGGTTTCCTTCTCGAGGACGAGAACCCGCACATCGTGCAGCCGCAGTTCGGCGGCCAGCATCGCACCGGTCGGCCCGCACCCGGCAATGATCACGTCGAACATGGGGGACGCGCCGTCGGTGCCGGAGGCTGGCGCGGGGAGTCCGGGGGCGTCGCCCACGACGGAATCGTGCTGGACCGTGTCGGTCGACGACGGCGCGGCGGTGACGTGCGGAGTGCGCATAGGTGATGCCTTTCGGGAGTGCCTTCATGGCGGGGCGCTCCCGGCGACACCTACGTCAATCGCCCTGCCGCGACGGGAAGGGGGAGCACCCACATCGATACAGCGGTCATGGGTCTCACCTCCTCGGGCGGTGTCACGGGCAGCTGCAAGCTACAAGCCCGGGCATCGTCCCGTCCAGTCATTTACCGGCCAGGCGCTCACGACTCCGAGCGGCGTGCCGTGAGGGGCGCGAGGACGAGGACGGCAACGCCCAGTGCGGCGGCGCCGATCGCCCACCACCAGAAGAATCCGGAGAAGACCGAGGCGACCAGGAGCCCCACGCCGAGGCCGGCGAGCAGGCCGAGTCCGAACAAGGCCCGTGGGGGCAGGGCGAGGTGTGGCAGGCGCCGCACCACGAGCACTTCCAGCCAGGTGCCGCCCACCGCGAGCAGTGCCGCGCCGGCCGCGTCCACGGCGGACAGCCCGTGACCTTCGCTGACGGGTACGAGGACCGGACCCTCGTCACCGGCGGGGATGAGCAGGATGAGCACGCCGGCGACGATGAGCAGTGCGGTGACGGTCACCTGGGTACGCGGCGCGGCCCGGATATCGTGAGACATCGCTTCAGTCTTGGTGATCAGGCGGCTTCCCGGCAGGAGCCGAACCGCCGAACCTCGACGGGCCGACGGTCATCGCCGCATTCGTGACCCGGCCTTCCTCACCCGACCCGGCGCGACCGGTCGGCAGGGACCAGCGGATCGGCGGACGGCCGCGAACTACGCGTTGACGATCTGCTCTCGGAGAATGTCCGCGTGCCCGCAGTGCTGGGCCAGCTCGCGCAGCACGTGGAGATAGACCCACCGCAGCGGCAGCGGGCCCCGCGGATGCCCGTGAAGGATGTCGTCCAGACCCAGGGATCGGATCGCACGCCGTGACGCTTCGCAGGCCTCGCGGTGCGCGTGCTGGACGGTGGCGATCGTGTCGCCGTCATCGAGGATGAACGACTCTTCCGACCTCGCCGGGATGCCGATCTCCGCGCGCGACCGGCCCGTCACGGCCTGGTCGAACCAGACCTTCTCCACGAAGGTCGCGTGCTTCACCAGACCCAGCAGCGTGGTCCGGGAGGCCACCAACGACCGGCGCGCCTGTTCCTCGGTCAGCCCGTCCAGGCAACCGTTGAGGGCGCCGCGGTGCTCGTCGAGGAACGCCTCGAACTGGGCAGGTGCGGGCTGTGCGATGACCTGGTCGGCGAAGGTGGGCGGGAAGGACGGCATGGGCGCAGCATTCCAGACCGTCGTCATCCAGGGGCAACTCGTGGGCACGAGCGGTCGGCTGACGTGTCGGTCTCGCAGGTACCGACCAGCATGGGAGCCCGGTGGCTCCAGAGCCACCGGAGATACTGCTGCACCTCCTCGGGCGTGGCGACCCACCCTTCCTCCATGTAGGTGAGGATGCGTTTGATCTCGCCGGGTACGAGGTCGTAGGCGGTCGCTCCGGTCTCCGGGACGGGTGTGTCGGGCGAGACGGCCACGGGCATCGGGATCATGGGGACTCGGACTCCCGCCTTCGTGAGGGCCTTGAGGACCGTCAGGTAGACGCGGGCCAGGTGGTAGGGGGAGACGACGAGGGCGAGGCTGGTGATGCCCCGGGCCCGGACCTGACTGACGATCCACGCGGCCTGCACGGCGGTGTTGGCGGCCGGCTCGGCCTGGAGGTGGACCCCGTCGGTACGACGAAGGCCGAGGCTCCGCAGGTGGTCGAGCGTGATGTCGACGTGGGTCCGTTCGTCCGGGTTGCCGTTCGCCACCAGAAGATGGGACAGCGCCGGGTTGGCCTCCCAGCTGCGGATCGCGTGCGTGAGGCGCCACTCCTCGCCCTGACCGACGGCTACCACGAGCGCGTCGACCTGGCGGGCGGCCGACTGGGGCAGGGTCAGGATCATCGTCAGGACTTTCATGACCGCCAGGAGTTGGCCGGCGGTGAAGCCGGCCAGGTCCTCGTCCGCGACAACCCGGGGAACAGCCGTGCCGGGGCTCACCGGACCGCCCCCGGCCGCGTCGCCCGTGCGGGCCGTTGCGCAGGACCAGGGCGCCAGGTCGTCGGATCGAGGTAGGGAGACCATCTCGCGATCGTTCCAGCCCTCGCGGCCGCGGGGGAGCCCGACACCGTCATCGAACTCGTCGGTGTCCCGCCTAGAGTCGGAGGATGCTGATCCGGATCGAGGGCAGCGACCTGCCGGGGCGGCGCGTCGGGGCCGAGGCGGACCTGCTCCGGCTCCGGAACGTGCACGTGGGGATGCAGCGCGGGGCCGCGGTGGTCGACCGAATCCGGGTCGACGCGCAGGAGGCGGCCTGGCGGTGCGAGGTCACCAGCCGTGAGGTGGACGACCTGCTCGACGTGGGCGGGCCGTGGGTGCACTGCCGGCCGGGGGCGCGCTTCCTCTACCTGAGCTGGGGTGCGGTGACGGACGACCGCTTCGAGATGTTCCGCCGGGCGAAGATCCTGTTCGGTGACATCCCGCCCGAGCTGCTCCGGGCCGGCCACGACGGTGCCGGTGTGCTGGTGGGCCGGCTCGGGCTGACGGACGCCCAGGGCGGGCCGATCTGCGCCCGGGTCCGGCCGCCCCACGTGCGCTGGGCCCTCGAATGACCGGTTGCGAAAGGGGCCTCTCCGACAGGGCGCGGCACGGCTGAGGTGCCCGCGCCCCCCGACCGAGTACGCATGCTCATCCGCGCGACCGTGGCGACCCGGCAGGATCGGGCCGTGACGAAGACGACGCGTACCCTGCTCGGCGGCCTGCTCCTGGCGGCCGCGACCGTCGGCGCCTGGTGGGCCTGGCTGGGCTGGGAGTCGGGCTACACGGTCGACCCGGAGACCGGCGCGACCAGCGGCCCGTACGCCGTCTGGCAGGTGGCCGCCGCCGTGCTCACCCTGCTCGTGATCGCCGCCGTGGGCGGCTGGTTCTGGAGCCCGTGGCTGGTGGCGCCGGTGATGACGGTGGCCTTCACCGCGGCCTGGGCGGCGCGGGCCGCGTCAACGGACGACACCGGGCTCTGGGCCGTGGGGGCGGCGCTGGTCGCCATCGGCACCGCCGCCGGCGCGACGGTGGTCAGTGGCGGCGCGGGGTGGCTGCGGCGGCAGGTGAGATGACAGCGGGGCCCGCCGGGCATCCCGGCGGGCCCTCGGTCAGGTCAGGCGAGCGCCTTCACGTAGTCGGGGTTGGCCTTGAGCCACTCCTCGACGGCCTTCTCCTCGTCGCCCTTGTGGGTGTTGAACATCAGGTCCTCCAGGGACGCGAGTTGCTGGCCGTCCATCTTGAACTTCTTCAGCATCTCGGTGGCCTCCGGGAAGTCCTTGCCGAAGCCCTTGCGGGCGAAGGTGTTGATCTGCTCGGCCTGGCCGAGGGTGCCCTTCGGGTCGGCGAGGTCCTTCAGTTCGTACTTGGCGTAGGCCCAGTGCGGGTGCCAGAGGGTGACGACGATCGGCTTCTTGTCGGCGATCGCGCCGTCGAGCGCGGCGAGCATGGCCGGGGTGGACGAGGTCTTCAGCTTGATGGCGTCGTCCAGGCCGTAGCTGGGGAGCACCTTTTCCTGGGTGGCCTTGGTGAGACCGGCGCCCGGCTCGATGCCGATCATCTGGCCACCGAAGGTGTCGGCCTTCGCGGCGAGGTCGTCGAGCGAGTCGACGCCCTCGACGTACTTCGGCACCGCGATGCTCAGGCTGGCGTCGTCGTGCCAGACCCCGAGCTTCTCCAGCTTGTCACCGTACTTCTCCAGGTAGGAGGCGTGGGTCTGGGGCAGCCAGCCGTCCAGGAACAGGTCGATGTCGCCGCTGGCGAGACCGCCGTAGACGAGACCGGCCTCCAGGTTCTTGAGCTGGACCTGGTAGCCCTTCTCCTCCAGGATGTGTTGCCACAGGTGGGACGCGGCGATCGCCTCGTCCCAGGCCATGTAGCCGATGGTGATCTTCTTGCCGTTGCCGTTGCCGTTGCCGGAGCCGTCCGACTCGCCGGTGCAGGCCGCACCGGCCAGCGCCAGGGTGGCGGTCACGGCGAGCGCGAGGACGCGCTTCATGGTCGTGAACACAGGGTTGTCCTTCCGGTTGTGGAACAGGCCGGCGGACCCGCCTACGCGGGAACTGGGGTGCCGGCGCGGAGGGCGACAGTCAGGCGGCTTCCCGCGCGAGGCGCTGTGCCCGCGCGGAGGGGAACCGGTCGCCTACGGAATCGGTGAGCCGGTCGAGCACCACGGCGAGGACCACGACGGCGATCCCGCCCTCGAAGCCGCTGCCCACCTCGACCTGGGAGAGCGCGAACATGATCACGTCGCCGAGGCCGCCCGCGCCGACCATGCCGGCGATCACCACCATGGACAGGGCCAGCATGATCACCTGGTTGACCCCGGTCATGATGGTGGGCAGGGCCAGCGGCAGCTTGGTGCGCAGCAGCACCATCCACGGCGGCGCGCCGAACGCCTCGGCCGCCTGCACGATCTCCTTGTCCACCTGGCGCAGGCCCAGTTCGGTGAGACGTACGCCGGGCGGCATGCTGAACACCAGCGTGGCCAGCACACCGGGCACCGTGCCGATGCCGAAGAAGAAGATCGCCGGGATGAGGTAGACGAACGCCGGCATGGTCTGCATGAGGTCCAGCACGGGCCGAGCGATCGCGGAGGCGCGCTTGTTCTCCGCCACGAAGATGCCGAGCGGAATCGCCAGCAGCAGGGCGAGCGCACTCGCCACGAGCACCTGCGCGAGGGTGCTCATGGTCTCCTCCCAGTACGGCATCCCGGCGACCAGTCCGAGGCCCACGGCGGTGCCGAGACCGAACTTCCAGCCGCGCAGCCACCAGCCGAGCGCGGCGAGGACCGCCACGACCGCCACCGCCGGTACGCCGGTGAGCAGGTCGCTGAGCGGGCGCACGAGGGCGTCGACCACGGTGGCGATCGCGTCGAAGACCGGGCCGAGGGTGGCGGTGGCCCAGTCGACGGCGGACTCCGTCCACGTGCCCAGCGGCACCCGGGGCAGCCAGGAGTCGAGCGGAGACTGAGTCAGGCTCATACCGGCTCTCCCTTCTTGCTGATCGGGTCCAGATCGGCCTGCGCTGCCGCGTCGGCCGGCCCGCTGTCGACGGGGTCGTCCACCCCGGGCTCGGCGTCGTCCGTCGGGGAGCCGTCGGGCGCCGTACTGGCCAGGGCGGCGAGCAGCGTGATCCGCGGGATGACGCCGGACAGCCGGCCTGTCGCGTCCAGTACGGCCACCGGATGGACGCTCGCCGCGCATTCGGCGAAGAGATCGGCCACGGAGGTGTCCGCGGTGACCGTCCGAACCTGTTCGGTCGAGACGTACCCCTCCAGGCTCTGCCGGCCCTCGCGGAACGCCCGCAGGACCTCGTCCTCGGTGACCGTGCCGAGGAACTGCTTCCTCGGACCGGTCACGTAGACCACCGAGGTCTGGTTCTCCCGCAGCGCACGGGCGGCCACCCGGGGGCCGACGTTGACGTCGAGCACGGTTTGCGCCTTCTCCATGACCGACGAGGCGGTGAGGATGCGGGTGCGGTCGACGTCCGCGACGAACTGCGCGACGTAGTCGTTGGCGGGGTCGGTGAGGATCTCCTCGGCGGTGCCGATCTGCACGATCCGGCCGTCCCGCATCACCGCGATCCGGTCGCCGAGGCGCATCGCCTCGTTCAGGTCGTGGGTGATGAAGATGATGGTCTTGCCCAGCTCGGCCTGGAGTTCCAGGAGCTGGTCCTGGATCTCCCGGCGGATGAGCGGGTCGAGCGCCGAGAACGCCTCGTCCATGAGCAGGATGTCCGTGCCGGCCGCGAGCGCGCGGGCCAGCCCGACCCGTTGCCGCATGCCGCCGGACAGGTGGTGAGGGAGCTTGTCCGCCCACTCGGTCAGGCCCACCATCCGCAGTGCGTCCATGGCGCGCACACGCCGCTCGGCCTTGCGGTGGCCGGCGACCTCCAGCGCGTACCCGGCGTTCTCCAGCACCGTCCGGTGCGGCATCAGCGCGAAGTGCTGGAAGACCATGCTGATCTTTTCGCGGCGCAGCTTGCGCAGGGCGGCGGGCCTGAGCGCGGTCACCTCGACCCCGTCGACCCGCACGCTCCCTCGCGTCGGTGGGAGCAGGCCGTTGAGCATCCGGATGAGGGTGGACTTGCCGGAGCCGGACAGGCCCATCACGACGAAGATCTCGCCGGGGCGTACCTCGAAGTTCGCGTCGATCACGGCGGCCGTGGCCGGCAGCCCGGCGAGGGCCTCCGCGCGGGGCGCGCCGTCCGCGAGGCGCCTCATCGCCTCGTCGGCTCGGTTACCGAATATTTTGTAGAGCGACTTCACTGCGAGTGCAGGCACGATCCCCTCTCCGATGAAAACCTCTGGCGGATCGCGCCATCGGTGGCCATCTTCGCGTCTCGTCCGTCGATATCAACATCGGTCACATCGGTGCGGCCATGGGGGCCGGCCCGGAAACCTACCGACTGCATCGCGGATGATCCAGCCCGGACTGCGGGGAATGTGGATCTGCCCACAAAAAATTGCGGTCCTCGGATGTCGAATTCGGTCGTCGCACGCAGCGAGGACAGGCCGCCCGGGCCGCCGCACGCGGGGTTTTGCCGCTCTCTGCCCCCTTCGTCCCCTCCGGGGGCAACCTCGGTGGCGACCGAGCCGATTGTCGTGGCTCGTCCCGGAATTTGTCAGGAGTGATAGAGAACTGTCATACGTTCGTCATATTCCGGCGTGGATCGGCCGTATCCACCGCTCGGGCTTCTCGTTTGCGATTCCGGATCTCGATGGCGTCGGGCGGAAATCCTTGACGACATATCCGCCGGCCACGTTCCGGCATGGCCGGCGAAGCTCGGCTGACCCGCGTCGGGGCCGGCCGCCGATCCCTTCTCGACGGCCGGCCCGCGCGTGGCCGGCGCCCCTCGCGCCGGCCGGAGACCGGGCCCCACCGGTCCCCACGACCGGGTCAGTACGCCAGCGCCGTTGGCCGTCCCAGCAGCCGCGCGCCGTTGTTGCCCAGCCAGCCCTCCGCGGCCGCCGCGTGCTGGGCGAACGTGTGGATGTCCCGGAACCGGCGCTGGAGCGGGGAGGAGTCCCGGGCCGCGCCGCCGCCGGCCGCCCGGTAGCAGGTGGCCACCGCGGCGATCGCCTGCTCGGTGACCCACGGCAGCGCCGCGGAAATGGTCGGTTGCAGCGCCGGGATCCGCTCCGGGTCCCGGGCGCAGGCCGTCCAGAGGTCGTCGGCAAGATCGGCGAGGAGCGTGCGGGCGGCGCGTACGTTCAGGTCGGCCCGGCCCAGGTGGATCCGGAAGGCGGGGGAGTCGGCGAGCGGCTGCCCGGCGTAGAGCCGCTGCCGGTCGCCGCCGAGCAGCGCGGTCATGTCGTCCAACGCGCCCTGCGCGATGCCGACCGCCACGGCGCCCAGGTGCAGGACGAACTGCGCCAGCGGCGCCACGAACCCCGGCCCGGGCACGCACGGCGTGCCGGTGAACAGGTCGAAGCTCGCCTCGGCCGGGCAGAAGGCCGAGTCGATCGCCACGTCGTGGCTGCCGGTGCCGCGCAGGCCCAGCACGTGCCAGGTGTCCACCACGGTCACCCGGTCGGCGGGGAAGAGCATCGAGCGGGTCTCCGGCGGTGCGCCGTCCGCGCCCGGCAGCGGCTGGCCGTCGGCGGTGACCAGGCAGTTGCCGAAGATCCAGTCGGCGTGCCGGCAGCCGCTGGCGAACGCCCAGCGCCCGCTGACCTGGAAGCCGCCGTCGGCGAGCTCGGCCCGGCCCTGTGGGGCGAAGGCGCCGGCCACCACGACGTCCGGACCGGCGGCGTAGATCTTGTCGAACCGGTCCCGGGACAGCAGGGCCAGCAGGTGCGGGGTCTCCGCGCCGATCATCACGGTCCAGCCGGTCGAGCCGTCCGCCCGGGCCAGGGCCTCCAGCACCGCCATGCCGGTGCGCAGGTCGACCTCGTGCCCGCCGTGGCCGCGCGGCACGAACATCCGGAAGCAGCCGGCGGCGCGGAGCCGGTCGAGCAGGTCGGCGGGCAGCTCCCGCTCCCGCTCGATCTCCGCGGCCCGCGCGGTCAGTTCGGGCGTCAGCTCGCGTACGGCGGTCAGCAGGTCGTGCGCCATTGGTGGCCTCCCTCGGCATCGTGTGCGGCTCCACGGTGAGCGGCCCACCGTCCCGACCACCAGGGACACCGGCACCGACCGGTCGGGACACCGCCGCAGCCCGGGTACGCCGCCGGAAGCGCCCGGACGGTCGGGACGCCTCGCCCCATGCGCCCGGGACGCCAGGACGGCGACGCTCTGACTCGCGGCGCTCCACCCGCGCCCCCGACCTGTAGGAGGAACCCATGACCAGCGCCCTGCTCGACACCACCGCCGCGCCGGCCGGCACCGGCCGCCCCCGCCGGGGCTGGGCGGTCGCCGGGGCCGTCGGCGGCCTCACCGGCGTAGCCCTGTTCCTGGTCAGCCCGGCGCTGACCGAGGTGGACCGGTCGCACTTCGCCGACAACGAGCGCTTCGTGGCGGCCATGGCGGGCCGCGAGGCGTACGCCTGGGTGTTCCAGGTCCTGGCCGTGCTGGCCGCCGGGTGCCTGGCGGTCTTCGCGGCCGGGCTGCGGCGGCGGCTGGCCGCTCGGGAGCCGGCCGGCGGCCTCCTGCCCGACGTGGCCGCGGCCGGTCTGCTGCTCACCGCCGCGCTGCTGCTCGTCGGCGGCGGCGTGGCCACCGAGCTGTACTGGGACCTGCGACACCTGTCCGAGACCGACCCCGACACCGTCGCCGCGCTGGCCGCCGCCTACAGCACCCTCCCGTGGGTGTGGGCCGGGGCCGGGCTGAGCGCCGGTGCGGTGGCCGTGGCCGGGCTGCGCCGCCGGTCGGTGAGCCGCTGGCTCGCGGTGTTCAGCCTGCTCATGACGCTGCTGGTGCTGGTCACCCAGGCGGTGCCGCTGCAGTACCTGGCGCTCGCCCCGGTGGCGCTCTGGGCCACTGTCGCCGGTCTGACATTCGCGCTGGAACGGCGGGGCCTCGGCAACTGAGCCGGCGACTGCCAGGATCAGGGCCATGTCCGTCCCGCCGACGCCCGCGCCTCCCCGCGACCGCCGCCGCCCGGTCGCCGCCCGGCTGGTCGCCGTCGGCTGCGCGCTCCTGCTCGTCGGTACGGCGGCCTGCTGGGTGGCGGCCCACCGGCCGTGGGGGCTGTCGCAGCTCTACTTCCTGGTCGACTTCACCGACTGCGCGGTCTACGGCACGGTCGCCTGGCTGGTCCTGCTGCGCCGTGGTCACCCGGTCGCCTGGCTGCTCGCCGCGACCGGGCTGGGCGGCGGGGTCTCCGCGCTGAGCGCGCAGTACGTGGATCTGCTCGCGGTCCGGCCCGACCTGCCCGCGCCGGTGCTGCTCACCTCGGCCCGGGACTGGGCCTGGGTGCCCGGGATGCTCTCGCTCATCACGGTGGTGCCCTGGCTGGTCCGGGAGGGGCGGCTGCCCGCGCCGGCCCGGGTCGCCGTGGTGGCCGGCACGCTGGTCACCTCGGGGATCGCGCTGTTCCACCTGACCTGGCCGGGGCGGCCGGGGCATCCCTCGGGAGCGCCGTTCCCGATCACCGCGCCGCGCTGGGCTGAGTTCGTGGTCGCCGGGGAGCCGTGGCTGTTCCGGGTGGTCCCGCTGCTCGGGCTGGTGGCCGCCGCCGGGGTGCTGCGGCGGTGGCGTACCGGGCCGCCGGCCGAGCGGGTGGGGCTGGGCTGGCTGGCGGTCGGCACCCTGCTGCTCGCGGTGAGCTTCGCCCCGCTCGGCTTCCCCGCCGGGTGGGCCCGCCAGGTCCCGGACTGGCTGGCCCCGACCGCGATGCTCGCCTCGCAGGCGTTCTTCCCGGCTGCGGTGCTGGCCGTGGTGCTCCGGCAGCGGCTGTGGGGGATCGAGATCGCGGTGCGCCGCACCCTGGTCTGGTTCCTGCTCACCTTCCTGCTGGTGACCGCGTACGTGATCGGGGTGAGTCTGCTTGACGGGCTGCTGCCGTCGTCGCCGGCCGTGCCGGGGGTGCTGGTCACCGCGCTCGTGGCCGCCGGCACCCAACCGGCCCGGTCCCGGGTGCAGCGCGGCGTGGACCGGCTGATCCACGGCGAGGCGGTGGAGCCGCTCGGCGTGGTCCGCGGCGTCGGCCACCGGATCAGTGCCTCCACCGACCCGGCGGACGTGCTGGACGGGGTGGCGCGCAGCGTGACGGACCTGCTCCGGCTGGGCGCGTGCGCGATCGAGGTGGACGGCCCGGAGCCGTACGCCGCCCACGGCTCCTCGGCTGGCCCGGTGGGCGCGCCGCTGGTGCTGCCGCTGCTCCGGGGCGGCACCGAGATCGGCCGGCTGGTCGCCTGGGCCCGGGCGGGCGAGCGGCTGGACGGCCGGACCCGCGCGGCGCTGCTCGACCTGGTGCCGTTGGTCGCCTCGGCCGCCAGCCTGGCCGCCACCGGCCGGGCGCTGGCCGCCTCCCGGTCCCGGCTGGCCGAGGCGCGCGAGGAGGAGCGGCGCAAACTGCGCCGGGACCTGCACGACGGGCTCGGTCCTGCGCTGGCCGGGGTGGCGCTCGGCCTGGCGGCGGCCCGTAACCTGCTCACCGTGGATCCCGAGGCGGCCGGCCGGTTGCTGGACCGGTTGCGCGACGAGACCGACCAGCGGGTGGAGCACGTCCGGGACCTGGCCCGGGGGCTGCTGCCACCGGTGCTGGGCGAGCGCGGCCTCGCCCCGGCGCTGCACGAGCTGGCCCAGCGCTACGCGGGCTCGGGGCTGGCCGTGCAGGTGACGGCCGAGCCGCTGCCGCTGCCCGAGCCGGTGGCCACCGCGATCTACGGGATCGTCTCCGAGGCGGTCCGCAACGCGCACCGGCACGCGGGCGCGACGGCCTGCCAGGTGACCGTGCATCGGGACGACGGGGGGCTCACGCTCCGGGTCGAGGACGGCGGTCGCGGCATCGTGCCGGGCACGCCCGCCGGGATCGGGATGCGCTCGATGCGGGAGCGGGCCGAGGGGATCGGCGGGGTGTGTGTGGTCGCGCCGGGGCCGGACGGTGGCACCACGGTCACCGTCCGGGTGCCGGCCGCCCGGCTGTCCGGCGACGCCGCGGCGGACGTAGCCGGGCAGCCGTTCGCGGTGGTCCCGTGACCGGGGAGACGATCCGGGTCGCGGTGGTCGACGACCATCCGGTGTTCCGGCTCGGCATGAGCGCGCTGCTGGCCTCGACGGCCGGACTGGAGGTGGTCGGCGAAGCGGCCGACGCGGACGCCGCGCTGCGGGTCGCCGACCAGTACCAGCCCGACGTGATCATCATGGACCTGCACCTGGGCGGCCGTTCCGGGGTGGCGGCGACCCGGGAGATCGTGGCCCGGCACCCGGGGATCGGTGTGCTGGTGGTGACCATGCTGGACGACGACGACTGGGTCTTCGCGGCGCTGCGCGCCGGGGCCCGGGGCTACCTGCTCAAGGGCGCCGCCCCGGCCGAGGTGGAGCGCGCGGTCCGCGCGGTGGCCAACGGCGAGGTGCTGCTCGGCCCGGTCATCGCCAGCCGGGCGGTGAATTACCTGTCCGGGGCGCGCGGCGGCGGGGCGGCCCCGTTTCCGGAGCTGACCGACCGGGAACGCGAGGTGCTCGACCTGGTCGCCCAGGGGTTGAGCAACGTGGTCGTCGCCCGGCGGTTGACGTTGAGCCCGAAGACCGTCCGCAACCACCTGTCGAACGTGCTGGCCAAGCTCCAGGTGGCCGACCGCGCCCAGGCGATCGTGCGGGCCCGGGAGGCGGGCCTCGGTCAGCCCTGACGGAAGTCGGCGGCCAGGACCCGCAGCGCCCGGGTCAGCTCCCGCGCCGAGGGGGCCGCCGCCGGGTCGACCAGCCACTGGGCCGCGACGCCGCCGATCAGCGCCTGGTGAAAGGCGCCGAGGGCGAGCGCGGTCGACTCGTCGAGGCCCGGGTCGAGCCGGTGGAAGACCTCGGCCAGCCCGAGCCGGGCCTGGCGGGTGACCCCGGTGAACGCCTCCCGCAGCTCGGGCGCCCGGTCGAGCTGCGCGATCAGCTCGAACTGGACGGCCCACAGCGGCCGTAGCCGGGTGAACGACTCGATGATCCGCTCCCACGCCGCCTCGAAGCGCTGCTCCGGCGTGGCGTCCGGCCCGGCGTCCTCGGCGAGGGCGCGTTCCAGCTCCTCGCCCCACTCGGCCATGGCCTCCACGAGCGCCTCGTTGAGCAGCGCCTTCGTGGTGCGGAAGTGGTAGCCGATGGCGGCCAGGCTGGTGCCGGCGGCGCCGGCCACGTCCCGGGCCGTGGTGGCCGCGTAGCCCTTCTCCATGAGGCAGCGCTTGGCCCCGGCCAGCAGGTCCTCCCGATTTCCCATGCGAGCAGCCTAGCCGATTCCTTGAACAAAGGTCTTGCACAAATGTCTAACACGCTTGTACCGTCGGTGGCATGACTGATGTGCTGATCTCCGGCGCCGGTGTCGCCGGCCCCACGCTCGCCTGGTGGCTGCGCCGCCACGGCTTCCGGCCGACCGTCGTCGAGCGCGCCCCGGCGCTGCGCGACGGGGGCTACAAGGTGGACGTCCGAGGCGCGGCGCTGACCGTGCTGGACCGGATGGGCCTGCTCGAGCAGGCGCGCCGGCACGACACCGGGATGCGGCTGGCCCGCTTCGTGGACGCGTCCGGCGCGCAGCTGGCCACCATGGACGCCGCGCTCTTCGGCGGCCGGGAGGGCGACGACGCCGAGCTGATGCGCGGCGACCTGGCCCGGCTGCTCGTCGCGGCCACCGGCGACGTGGAATACCTCTTCGGCGACTCGATCGCCACGCTGGATCCGGCCGCCGACGGGGTGGACGTGACCTTCGCCGGGGGCGGGCGCCGCCGCTTCGACCTGGTGGTCGGCGCCGACGGGCTGCACTCGACGGTACGCCGGCTCGCGTTCGGCCCCGCCGCCGCGCACCTGCGCCCGCTCGGGCACCACATCGCGATCTGCACGGTCCCCGCCGAGTTCGGCGAGGAGCGGGTCGAGCTGATGCACCCGGCGCCGGGCCGGACCGTCGGGGTCTACCGCACCGCCGGGGCGCCGGACGCCCGGGCGCTGTTCCTCTTCCCGTCGCCCGCCGAGGAACCCGATCACCGGGACCTGCCCGCCCAGCGGGCCGTGCTGGCCCGGGCGTTCGAGGGGGCCGGCTGGCGGGTGCCCGAGCTGCTCGCCGCGGCCGCCGACGCGCCGGACTTCTATCTCGCGCCCATGAGCCAGGTGCGGATGGACAGCTGGTCCACCGGCCGGGTCGGGCTCGTCGGCGACGCCGGCTACGGCCCGTCGCCCGCCTCCGGGCAGGGCACCAGCCTCGGGCTCGTCGGGGCGTACGTGCTGGCCGCCTCGCTGGCCGAGGCCGGTGGGGACCCGGTGACCGGCTTCGCGGGGTACGAGCGGCGGATGCGCCCGTTCGTGACGGCGAACCAGCTGCTGGCCGAGCGCAACCTCAAGGGCATGGTGCTCTCCTCGGCCGCACAGATCCGGTTCCAGACGCTGATGCTGCGGCTCATGCCGCGCATGCCCGGCCGGGAGCGGATGATCCGCCGGGTCACCGAGCCGATCCGCCGGGCGGCCACCGCGATCACCCTGCCGGACGCCCCGGCCGCCACCCGCTGATCCGTCAGTCCGTCAGGCGCTCGTCGTACGCGGCCCGCAGCTCGTCCCAGCCGAACTCCTTGGCCTCGGCGCCCCGGATCGGGCCGACCGGGTCGCCGTCGAGCAGGTGGCCGGCCACGTCGAGGCAGAGGTGCCAGCCGGCGGCCATGCTGGCGCCCAGCGCGCGGTCGTCGAAGCGGTGCCGCAGCGTCAGCCGGGTGCCGCCCTCCGTGCCGGCCAGCTCCCAGCGGAGCAGGCCGTCGCCCCAGGTGTACTCCAACAGGGTGGGCGGCTCGGCGCGCCGCACGGTGGCCGGGGCGGGCCAGCGCCGGTCGCCGTCGACGGTGCTCAGCGTGACCGCCCCGGGCGTGGCCAGGTCACGGTCGGCGAGGAAGGGCGCCCACTGGGCGAGCTGGTCCGGCTCGGTGAGCGCCGCCCACACCCTGGCCGGCGGGTGCCGCAGGTCGCGGACGAGGACCAGGTCCCACCGGTCGCCGGCCGGCGCCCAGGAGACGTCGGCGAGCGGGCCGGGCCGGAAGCTGTCGCGGTCCATGGTCACTCCTCACTGTCGAGATGGCGTTCCAGGGCGTCGAGGTGGTCGGCCCACATCCGCCGGTACGGCCCGAGCCAGTCGTCCACGGCGCGCAGCGGGCGGACGTCGAGCCGGTAGATCCGCTGCTGGGCGGCGGTGCGGCAGCTCACCAGGCCAGCATCCCGCAGCACCTTCAGATGCTTGGAGACGGCCGGTTGGCTCATGCCGAGCGCGTCCACGAGGTCGCCGACGCTGCTCTCCGCCCGGCGCAGCCGGTCGAGGATGCGGCGTCGGGTGGGCTCGGCCAGCACGGTGAAGGCATCCCCGGACACCCCCACAATATGCCCCGACGCTCATATGCCTGTCAAGGAATACGAGCCGCGCACACGGCCGGTCCGCCCGCTTTCTATGCTCGGGGGCATGGAACTGCGGATCTTCACCGAACCCCAGCAGGGCGCCAGTTACGACCAGCTGCTCGCCGTGGCCCGCCGCGCGGAGGAGACCGGCTTCGGCGCCTTCTTCCGCTCCGACCACTACCTGAAGATGGGCTCGGTGAGCGGCGACCCGGGTCCGACCGACGCCTGGACCACCCTCGCCGGCCTGGCCCGGGACACCACGCGGATCCGGCTCGGCACCCTCATGACGGCGGCCACCTTCCGGCTGCCGGGCCCGCTCGCCATCACCGTCGCCCAGGTCGACCAGATGAGCGGCGGCCGGGTCGAGCTGGGCATCGGCACCGGCTGGTTCGCCGAGGAGCACACCGCGTACGGCATCCCGTTCCCGCCGCTGGGCGAGCGGTTCGACCGGCTGGAGGAGCAGCTCGCGGTCATCACCGGGCTCTGGGCGACGCCGGCCGGGTCGACCTTCGACTTCCCCGGCAAGTACTACCCGGTCAGCGACTCCCCGGCGCTGCCCAAGCCGGTCCAGCAGCCGCGCCCCCCGATCCTGCTCGGCGGCATGGGACCGAAGCGGACGCCCCGCCTCGCCGCCCGGTACGCCGACGAGTTCAACCTGCCGTTCGCCTCGGTCGAGGACTCGGCCGCGCAGTTCCAGCGGGTCCGCGAGGCCTGCGCCGAGGCCGGCCGGGACGCGTCGAGCATGACCTGGTCCAACGCGCTGGTGCTCTGCTGCGGGCGGGACGACGCCGAGGTTGCCCGGCGCGCCGCGGCCATCGGGCGGGAGCCCGCGGAACTGCGGGAGAACGGCGCGGCCGGCACGCCCGCCGAGGTCGTCGACAAGCTCGGCCGGTACGCGGAGATCGGCAGCGAGCGGGTCTACCTCCAGGTGCTCGACCTGGCCGACCTGGACCACCTGGAGCTGGTCGCCGCCGAGGTGATGCGGCAGGTGTGAGGTCAGCGGGCCGGGCCGCGGCGCACCGTGTCGAGCCGGCCGTCCCGGTCGCTGTCCAGGTACGTCACGTCGGGGACACCGTCGCCGTCCAGGTCGACCTGCACCACGTCGGCCACCCCGTCGCCGTCGAGGTCGGTCACCACCTCGACCGACCCGTCCAGGTGGCGGGTGACGATCGACCGTCCTCCGGCGGCCCGGGGCGGCGGCCCCGGCCGGGGGACCGGGTCGGGCTCGGGTTCCGGTGTCGGCGCCGGCACCGGGGCCGTGGCGTACGCCGCCCCGGCCGGATCGGGACCCACGCCGGTCGGGTCGATCTCCTCCTCCGACGGGTGCACGTCGCCCCGGAGGGTCGGGTCGCGGTAGCTGCTCATGCCCACAGGGTTCCCTACCCGGCGGCGGGGCAACCACGCCTTGCGCGATTGGCGGATGATGCACGCGGACACCGGCGACCGGAACCGGGGAGGAACGACATGGAGCTGCACCGGAACCGAGGGGCCCTGCCGCTGGCCCTCGTCTGTGTGGCGGGCGGGGTGATGGTGCTCGCCGTCGCCGGCGACGGGCCGGTGCTGCGGATGCTGGTCGCCCTGGGCGTCGTGGCGGTCGGCGTGGCGGTGCTGGTCGGCGCGCTGCGGCCGTTCCGCTGCGTGCTCGGCCCGGAGGGGCTGGAGGTGCGCCGGCCGGGCCTGCGCGGGACGTACCGCTGGGAGCAGTTCGCGGCGCTCGCCCTCGACGACGCCGGCCGCCTCGTCGGCGTGCCTGAGGCCGGGCTGCCGCCGGGCCCGCGGGTCACCGCCCGGCACCCGCGCGACGGCCGTCCCGCCGTCGAGCTGCTCGACCTCCGGCAGGTGCGGGAGAGCCCCGACGAGGTGACGGCGGCGCTGGCCCGCTACGCGGGCGAGCGGTTCACCGACGACCGCACCCCGCACGCCGGCAAGGCCACGGCATGACCGGCACCAACTGGGCGGGCAACGTCACCTGGTCGGCCCGGGCCCGCCACGAGCCCGCCACCCTCGACGAGCTGCGCCGGCTGGTGGCCGGCGCGGACCGGGTCCGGGCGGTGGGCACCGGGCACTCGTTCAACCGGCTCGGCGACACCACCGGCGAGCAGGTGTCGGTCGTCGGGCTGCCGCCCACCGTCGCGCTCGACCGCGACCGGGGCACCGTCACCGTCGCCGCCGGGCTGCGCTACGGCGACCTGGCCACCGCGCTGCACGCCGAGGGGTACGCCCTGGCGAACCTCGCGTCGCTGCCGCACATCTCGGTGGCCGGGGCGGTCGCCACCGCCACCCACGGCTCCGGACCGACCAACGGCAACCTGGCCACCGCCGTGGCCGCGCTGGAACTGGTCACCGCCGACGGCGACCTGCTCACGGTGGACCGCGCCGATCCCCGGTTCGCCGGGATGGTGGTCCACCTCGGCGCGCTGGGCGTCGTCACCCGACTCACCCTCGACGTCGTGCCCACCTTCGCGGTGCGGCAGTACGTCCGGCTCGGCCTGCCCCGCTCGGCACTGGACGCCGCCCTCGACGCGGCCTACAGCGTGAGCGTCTTCACCGGCTGGCGGTCGCCGCGGTTCGACCAGGTGTGGGTCAAGCAGCGCGCCGACCAGCCGCCGCCCCCGGCGGACTGGCTGGACACCCGCCCGGCCGACACGCCCCAGCACCCGGTGCCCGGGATGCCGGGGGAGATCTGCACGGCCCAGTTCGGCGCGCCCGGGCCGTGGCACGAGCGGCTGCCGCACTTCCGGCTCGGCTTCACCCCGAGCTGCGGCGACGAGCTCCAGTCCGAGTGGCACGTGGCGCGCTCCGACGCCGCCGCGGCGCTGGCCGCGCTCGACCCGGCGGCGGAGCGGATCGCCGCCGTGCTCCAGGTCTGCGAGCTGCGTACGGTGGCCGCCGACGGGTTGTGGCTCAGCCCGAACCACGAGCGGGACAGCCTGGCCGTCCACTTCACCTGGATCGGCGACCCGGCGGCGGTGGCGCCGGTGGTGGCCGAGGTGGAGGAGCGGCTCGCCCCGTTCGCCGCGCGCCCGCACTGGGGCAAGGTGTTCACCCGCGACCCGGCCGCCACCTATCCGCGCCACGGCGACTTCCGCGCCCTGCTACGCGAGTTCGACCCGGCCGGCAAGTTCCGCACCGCGTTGCTGGACCGTTACTTCCCGCGATACTGACCTACCCGCGGGTCACCCGTAGCCTATGGGCCGACCATCCACGGTGGACAGCGGTGAGGAGAAGATGGTGCAGGAGACCTCCGGGCCGGGCGGGCTGGTCCGCGTCGACAACCGGGCGTTGTCCCGGATCAGCGTCGTCGCCCAGTGCCTGGACAACCAGTGGGTCACCCGCGACCTGCTGGAGCACATGGTGAGCCGGCGGCTCTCCTACGCCGAGGTGGAGCGCCGACGCCGGCAGGACGCGCGGGCCGAGTACCTCCGCTCGATCCTCAACGCCGAGCAGGTCATCGTGAACCGGGCGTACTTCTTCAACAACCCGGTCGTCTACCAGGACTTCGCGGTGCGCGGCCCGCAACGCGACGCGGTCCGGGCCCTGCTGGACGAGAGCGTGCTGGTGCCCTTCCTGCTCCGCGAGGGCTCACCCGCGGACGAGCCGCGGTTCACCGTCGACCGGGTCGGGTGGGACGCCTGGCGGAGCCTGCTCGGCGACCTCGACCACATCCGGTGCCTCCGGCTGAGCTGGGACGACGCCGAGAACGAGGAGTGCACCCAGCGGCTGATGTTCGAGGAGTTCCACCGCTTCCTGCTGCAGGTACGCGGCTTCAACCTCGACGCCCTGCGCCGCGACCTCGGTCTCGACGGGGAGAGCATCCCGGTGCTGCGGGAGCGGCTGCGGGAGGTGACCCTGTGGGCCGCGGACACCGACCGGGCCGACCGGGAAGGGTTCTACCGGCAGTTCCTCGTCGAGCCGGGCAGCGACCCCGCCCAGGGCCGCTTCCGGTCGGCGCCGCTCGTGGCGGAGCTCAAGCAGCTCATCGACCTGCGGTACAACACCACCGTGCCCGACGCGGTGGAGCGTTTCGCGCTGATCCCCACCGACTCGCTGCGGCGCACCGCCCTGCAGGAGCGGCCGCCGGTGCGGGCGGCCCGCCCCGCCGAGGAGGGCGCGCCGCGGGCCGACCTGGAGCAGCTCGTGGAGCTGCTCCGGACGCTCCGGCCGCAGGCCTTCGACCTGGCCCTGTCCCCGCTGCGGATCGACCTGACCGGGCTGGAACTGGCGCACGTGCGGCAGGCGCGGGACACCGACGAGTGGCGCCGCTACCTGGCCGCGCTGGAGTCGCTGCTCGACGACCCGACCGACTTCGTGGCCCGCGGCCAGCTGGTGTACGACCGCTACCTCGCCCTCGCCGGCCGGCTCGCGGAGATCGTCGGTGAGCGGCGACGCAGCCGGATGCGGATCTGGCAGCCGGTCGTCCGGATCACCATCGAGGTCCTCGGCGCCTCCGCCTCGGTCATCTACGACGGCGACCCCCGGCTGGAGGTCATCGGCGACGTGGCCACCGAGGTCGCCTCCCGGGGCACCGACGCGGTGCTCCGCTTCGCCGTCGTGGGCCGCGACCAGCGTCGTGCCGAGAACGAGCTGGCCACCGGCATCGACGTGATGCGGGTGCGGCTGGAGCGGGCCCGCGAGGACTGGCGGGAACTCGTCGCCCGGCTGCGGGAGGGTGGCTTCCCGGTGGTCGACGGCGACGTCGAACGCGACTCCGAACCGAACATCGACCGGCCCCGGGAGGGCGAATGAGTGAGGTTCCCGACGACCTCCGCTACCGGGAGCTGCGCGACCGGCTGCCGGAACTGTTCGTCAACCCGCCGGGCGCCGCGGTGGAGATCCTGGACGATCCCGCCGAGGTGGCCGCCGCGGAACGGGCCAAGGTCGAGGCGTTGCGTGCGCGGGGCCTGCCCGAGGAGTGGGGCCGGAGCGGGGTCGCGTACCAGGACGAGTGGCTCACCCTGTTGCGGGACCCGGTCCGGTTTCCCGGGGGCGGGCTCGGCACCTACATCCGCGCCATCTCGATGGGCGGCACGTACGGGGTCGTGCTCCTGCCGGTGCTCGACGGCGCGGTGGTGCTGATCGAGCACTTCCGGCACGCGACCCGGCGGTGGCACCTGGAGGCGCCGCGCGGCTTCGGCGAGCCCGGTGTGCCGGCCGAGGAGCAGGCGGCCCGGGAGCTGCGCGAGGAGATCGGCGCGGAGGTCGTCCGCCTGGTCGACCTGGGCGTGCTGCACCCGGACACCGGCACCTCCACCGACGAGGTCCGGCTCTTCCTCGCGGAGGTGGCGGCGGTCGGGGAGCCCGACGCGCGCGAGGGCATCCGGGCCCTGCGGCGCTGCCCGCCGGCCGAGGTGGGCGCGCTCATCCGGGACGGGGTCCTCACCGACTCGTTCACCATCGCGGCCTGGACCCGGGCGCACCTGCGCGGCCTGCTGGGCGACGGCTAGGAGCGGCCGGCCGCCATCTGCTCGCGCATGCTGCCGCGCTGCACGGCGCGGCTGATGTCGCTGGGCGAGACGATCCCGACGAGCCGCTGGTCGGTGACCACGAGCGCCCGGCCGTCGGCGCACTGGCTGAGCCGGGGGAGCAGGTCGTTGAGCTGCTCGTCCGGGCTGGCGAGCACCAGCTCGTCGGCCCGGCAGGAGACCTCGGCCAGGGTGGTCGCGGCGCGCCGGTCGGCCGGGACGCCGCGGACCCGGTCCAGGGTGACCAGCCCGACCGGCCGGCCCTCGTCGGCCAGCGGCAGCGCCGAGTGCCGGTACGCGAAAAGGTAGTGGTCGACGAAGTCGGCGACGGTCATCTCCCCGGAGGCGGTCTGCGGCTGCGGGGTCATCACGTCGGCGACCCGGATGCCGCGCAGCGCGGTGCCCATCCGGGCCTGGCGCTCCTCCGCGCCGGCGGCGCCGATCAGGAACCAGCCGATGAGCGCCAGCCAGAGCCCGCCCACGCCGCTGCCGGCCAGGAACTGCCAGAGCCCCAGCCCGATCAGCAGGGCGCCGAGCACCCAGCCGGCCCGGGACGCCACCACGGAGGCCTTCGTCCGGTCTCCGGTGGCCTTCCACACCGCCGCGCGCAGCAGCCGGCCGCCGTCCAGCGGGGCGGCCGGCAGGACGTTGAAGATCGCCAGCAGCACGTTGATGCCGGCCAGCCAGGACAGCGCGCCGAGCAGCAGGCCGTGCGAGCCGGCCACGGCGAGCAGCACCGCTATCGCGCCGAAGAAGAGCCCGATGATCAGGCTGACCAGTGGCCCCACCCCGGCGATACGCAGCTCGGCGCCCGGGTCGCGGGCCTCGCCCTTCAGCTCGGAGACGCCGCCGAAGAGCCAGAGCGTGATCCCCTCGACCTCGATGCCGTTGCGCTTCGCGACCACCGCGTGCGCCACCTCGTGGGCGAGCAGGCCGAGGAAGAAGACCACCGCGGCGGCCAGCCCGGCGGCGACGTACGCCACGGCCGAATGGCCCGGGTACGCGCGCGGGAACTGGCTGGCGGACAGCGCCCACGCGATCAGCAGGAAGATGACCAGGACGCTCCAGTTGACACCGACGGGTACCCCCGCGATCCGGCCAAGCCGGAAGCTCGCCCTCATGACCCCGTCATACCCGTCCGGACCGGAACCACACCCGGGCGGCGTGGGGCCCGGTTCAGCGGCGCCGGGGGGCCGTGCTGACCACGGTCGGCGAGTACTGGTTGGCCGCCTCCACGGCCCACTCCAGCGCGAAGTCGGCCTCCTCCTCCCAGCCGGGCTCGCCGCCGACGAAGTGCGACCGGCCGGGGAACTCCCGGTAGCTGGTGATCGCCGTCGAGCCCCGGTAGAGGTTGGCCACGGAGGACGCCAGCGAGGCCGGCACCACGTGGTCCGCGCCGCCGGCCGTCACCAGCAGCGGCGCCCGGTCGGCCCGTTTGGTGTCCGCCGCCGTCGCCGAGTTCGGGTCCAGGTTGGCAAACGCCCCCTCGAAGAAGACGTGGCCCGCGGCGGGCACCGCGTACCGCTGCCAGGCGGCGTCGGAGTCCTCCGGGCTGATCGTGTTGCCGAAGGTGTACCGGAAGTCATCCGGGGTGAATGCGACGGCGCGGTACCGGTTGGCCGGGTTGCGCAGGATGGGGAACCCGGAGCGCAGCGTGCTGAGCGGCAGCTTCAGCACGCCCTTCACCGGCGCGGGGTGCAGGCCGACGACGGCGGCGCCGAGGCCCCGGTCCAACAGCAGTTGCGCGATGAGACCGCCGAACGAGTGCCCCATGATGATCGGCGGCCGGGGCAGGTCCCGGATGATCGCCGTGTAGTGGTCGACGATGCCGGCGATGCGCTGCGCGGCGATCGGCGTCGGATCCTCCCGCAGCCGCTCGACGTCCTGGTCCATGCCGGGCCAGGCGGGGGTGAGCACCTGGAAGCCGCGCCCCGCGTACCGGTCGACCCAGTGCTCCCAGCTGCGCGAGGTCATCCAGAGCCCGTGGATCAGCACGATGGTGTCGACCCGTGCCGTCGGTGCGCTCATGCCCTGACCCCCCGGTGCCTCGACAACTGACGTCGGCGCTGGTTACCCGGCGCGGCTGCGGTCACTCCCGCCCGGGACGTGGGTGGCGATGCCCTGGATCAGCAGGTCGAGGCCGAACTCGAAGCGGGTGTCGCCGTCGCCGGCGAGCAGCACGTCCACGTGCTCCCGCAGGTGCGGGTACCGCCCCGCCGGCAGGTTCCGGTAGTACGTGCTGAGCTGCTCACGCATCCGCGCCCACCACGTCGGCTGGTCCTGACCGGCGGCCCGGACCTTCTCGGCGTACAGGGCGCCCTCGTAGGCGTCGCCGGCGATGTAGAGGAAGAGCCGGTCGAGGAACCAGGCTGCCTGCTGCGCCGGCACGCCGCCGCTGCGGAGGACGGCGAGCAGCCCGTCGGTGACCCGCAGGGCGTTCGGACCGGTGGGAATGGTGGCCAGTGAGGCCAGCGCCAGCTCGGTGTGCGCGGCGTAGACCCGGTACGCCTGCCGGGCCACCTCGCGGACCTGCTCCGTCCAGCGACCCGGGTCGGGCTCGGGCACGGTGATGTCCGCGCTGACCCGGTCGACGAGTAGTTCGAGCAGCTCTTCGCGCCCGGAGACGTGGGCGTAGAGGGAGGCCGGCCCGGTGCCCAGCTCCTGGGCCACCCGCCGCATGCTGAGCCCGCCCAGCCCTTCCCGGCTGAGCACGGCGAGGGCGGCGTCGACCACCGCCTGCTGGCTCAGCGGCTGCCGGGGGGCCCTGCTGCGGGGCCGGGTACGCCACGGCGGCGAGGGCTGTTCGCTCACGGACGACCTCCGGAATCAGGGGACTCGAACATCGTACTTGCTGCGAACGGCGTTCGTTGGTAGAACAGTGTTCGTCAACGAACAGCGTTCGCTCGATTCGGGGGACCCACATGACCACCCAGCTCATCGCGGCGCCACCGGCCACCGGCCACCGCTGGCGCTGGATCGCCCTCGCGGTGATCCTCACCGCCGAGGTGATGGACCTGCTCGACGTGCTCGTCACCAACCTCGCCGGTCCGGCGATCCGGGCCGACCTCGGCGGCTCGCCCACCGTCATCCAGTGGATCGGCGCCGGCTACACCCTCGCCATGGCCGTCGGCCTGGTCACCGGCGGCCGCCTCGGCGACCTGTACGGGCGGCGCCGGATGTTCCTCGTCGGGGTGCTCGGCTTCACCGCCGCCTCGGCGGCCTGCGCCCTCGCCGGCAGCCCCGGCACGCTGATCGCCGCCCGGGTGGCGCAGGGACTGCTCGGCGCGCTGCTCCTCCCGCAGGGGCTCGGCCTCATCAAGGAGATGTTCCCGCCGGAGCAGCTCGCCGCCGCCTTCGGCGCGTTCGGCCCGGTGATGGGGATCTCCGCCGTCGGCGGGCCGATCCTGGCCGGCTGGCTGGTCGACGCCGACCTCGGCGGCACCGGCTGGCGCGCCATCTTCCTGATCAACGTCCCGCTCGGCCTGCTCGCCGCCCTCGGCGCGGCCCGCTTCCTCCCGGCCTCCCGCCCCGGCCACGCCACCCGGCTCGACCTGCCCGGCGTCGTGCTCCTGTCGGTCGCGGTGTTCCTGCTGGTCCACCCGCTGGTGCAGGGCCGCGAGCTCGGCTGGCCGGCATGGAGCTTCGCCATGCTGGCCGGCGCGGTCGTCGTGCTGGCGGTCTTCGCCCGCTACGAGCAGCGCCGGCAGCGGGCCGGTCGGGACCCGCTCGTGGCGCCCGCCCTGTTCCGCCGCCGCGCCTTCACCGGCGGGCTGGTCGCGGGGCTGGCCTTCTTCACCGCGCTGGCCGGCTTCTCGCTGGTGTTCAGCCTCTACCTCCAGCTCGGGCTCGGCTGGTCCCCGCTGCGTGCGGGCCTGGCCGGCGTGCCCCAGGCGCTCGGCATGGTGGCCGCCTTCGTGCTCGCCGGCGCCGGCCTGGCCCAGCGGCTCGGCCGGCGGCTCATCCACCTCGGACTCGGGGTGGTGCTGGCCGGCGTCGCCGGGATGCTGCTCACCCTCACCGTGGCCGGCGCCGACGTCACCCCGTGGCGGATGACGCCCGCGCTGCTGGCCGTCGGCTTCGGCATGGGCCTCGTGATGGCGCCCTTCTTCGACATCGTGCTCTCCGGGGTCGAGGAGGCGGAGACCGGCTCGGCGTCCGGCACGCTCACGGCCGTGCAGCAGCTCGGCGGCGCGCTCGGCGTGGCGCTGCTCGGCACGGTCTTCTTCGACGGGCTGACCGAGTCGGTGTCGCACGCCGTGCGGGTCACCCTCCTGGCCGAGCTGGGCCTGCTGCTGGTCACCGTGGCCGGCGCGTTCCTGCTGCCCCGCCGGGCCCGGGAGGGGGCCGGTGGCGGCCACTGACCGCCGGCCTCCTGACAAATGTCACGGTCGGAAGGTGACGACCGCTCCGGGGACCGGACCGCCGGTCCCCGGAGCATCGTTGTCATGACCGACACCCCACCGGCCGTCGAGCTGGCCGGACTCACCAAGACCTTCGGCCCGGTGACCGCCGTCGACGGGCTCAGCCTCCGGATCGAACCGGGCGAGGTGGTGGCCTTCCTCGGCCCCAACGGCGCCGGGAAGACCACCACCGTGGACATGCTGCTCGGGCTGGCCCGCCCGGACGCCGGCACCGTCCGGCTCTTCGGCGGCACGCCCGGCGACGCTGTCCGGCTCGGCCGGGTCGCCGCCGTGATGCAGACGGGCGGCCTGCTCAAGGACCTCACCGTCGCCGAGACGGTACGGATGACCGCGCACTTCTACGGCCAGTCCCGTCCGGCGGCCGAGGTACTGGAGCGGGCCGGCATCGCCGACATCGGCGACCGTGCCGTGGGCAAGTGCTCGGGTGGCCAGCAGCAGCGGCTGCGCTTCGCCCTGGCGCTGCTGCCCGACCCCGACCTCATGGTGCTCGACGAGCCGACCACCGGGATGGACGTCGAGGGGCGGCGGGACTTCTGGCAGGCCATCCGCGCCGACGCCCGCTCCGGCCGGACCGTCCTGTTCGCCACCCACTACCTGGACGAGGCCGACGCGTACGCGGACCGGATCGTGCTGGTCCGCCAGGGGCGGGTGGTCGCCGACGGCACCACCGCCGAGATCAAGAACCTGGCCGCCGGCCGGGTGGTGCGGGCCACCCTCCCGGGCGCCGACCAGACCGCGCTCGCGGCGCTGCCCGGCGTGCGGTCCGTCGAGGTGCGCGGCGACGCCGTGCTGGTGCACACCGAGGACTCCGACGTCGTCGCCCGGCACCTGCTGACCCGGACCGACGCCCGGGACCTGGAGATCACCTCGCGCAACCTCGAGGACGCCTTCCTCGCCCTGACCGCCGCCGCCTGACCGCCGACCGCGCCGAACCCGGAGCCTGAGATGACCGTCACCGCCTCGTCCGCCACCACCACGCCCGACCGGGCCGGGACCCGCCGGCCCCCCGCACTGGGCGGCTTCTCCGTCCCCGTGCTCGCCATCGAGATCCGCCGGGTGCTGCGCAACCGCCGCACGCTGGTGTTCATCCTGGTCATGCCGGCGGTGTTCTTCCTGCTGTTCGGCCTGCCGCAGCGGGGGCAGAACCTGGACAACGGCCTGCCCGTCACCGCCTGGATCATGATCAGCCTGGCCGTCTACGCGGCCATGGTCGCCACCACGAGCGCCGGCGCGGCGGTCGCCACCGAGCGGGCGCTGGGCTGGAGCCGGCAGCTGCGGCTCACCCCGCTGCGCCCTGCCGCGTACGTGGCCACGAAGGTGGCCACCGCCATGGTGCTCGGCCTGCTCGGCGTGCTTGTCGAGTTCGCCGTGGGCGCCGCCTCCGGCGTCCGGATGCCGGCGCACGTCTGGATCGAGTCCGGCCTGACCGCCTGGATCGGCTCGCTCGTCTTCGCTGCCCTCGGCCTGTTCGTCGGCTACCTGGCCCCGGCCGAGAACGTCATGCAGTTCATGGGCCCGGTGCTGGCCATCCTGGCCATGCTCGGCGGACTGTTCGTCCCGCTGGAGATCCTGCCCCACGCCATGCAGCAGATCGCCAAGTTCACCCCGGTGTACGGCGTCGGCGAGCTGGCCCGGGCGCCGCTGACCGGGACCGGTGTGGACTGGGCGGCGGTCGGCAATGTGGCCGCCTGGACCGCCTTCTTCGGCCTCGGCGCGGCCCGGCTGTTCCGCCGCGACACCACCCGCGTCTGACGCGCGGCGGCGGAGGCTAGCGTGTTCACCGTGGGCCTGCCGCACCAGCCGAGCCAGCCGATGAGCCGCCGTTGGCGACTCACCGGCTGGCTCCTGGCCGCGGTCTGGCTGTTCTTCCTCAACATCCCGCTGCTCACCGCGCTGCACCAACCCGAGATGTGGCGCCGGGTGCTGGGCGCGGTCACCCTGATCGCCTTCGGCTTGCTCTACGTCTGGGTGTTCGAGTGGGCGCGCGGCCGGCGGCAGGCGCGCCGGAACATCCCGCCCGGTCGGGCGTGGACGTTCCTGGCGGCGCTGCTCGGGCTCGGCCTCGCGGGCATTCCGGGCACCGAGGGGGACTGGCTGACCACACTGGTCTTCGTGGCGGCCGCGGCGGTCTTCCTGCTGCCGATCTGGGAGTCCCTGCTGGTGGTCGTGCTGGCCGCGCTGACCCCGCCGGTCACGGCGGCGCTGGTGCCCGGCTGGGAGGCCGAGGGGACCGTGGTCTTCGCCGTCGTACTCGCCTCGTTCGCCATGTTCGGCGTCACCCGGCTGGCGCAGCGCAACGCCGAACTCCAGGGCGCCCAGCAGGAGATCCGCCGGCTGGCGGTGGCCGAGGAGCGCGCCCGCACGGCGCGGGACCTGCACGACATCCTCGGGCACTCGCTGACCGTGGTGGCCGTCAAGGCGGAGCTGGCCGGGCGGCTGCTGGAGCTGGACCCGGCCCGGGCGGCCACCGAGGTCGCCGACATCGAGCGGCTGGCCCGGCAGGCGCTGGCCGACGTGCGGGGCACCGTCGGGGCGTACCGCGGGGTGAGCCTGGCGACGGAGCTGGCCGGCGCCCGCTCGGCGCTGGCCGCCGCGGGTGTCGCGGCGGACCTGCCGGAGACGGTGCCGTCGCTGCCGGCGGAGCGGGACGAGCTGTTCGGCTGGACGGTCCGCGAGGGGGTGACCAACGTGGTCCGGCACAGCGGGGCCCGGCGCTGCCAGATCCGGATCGACCCGACGGCCGTGGAGATCCGCGACGACGGCCGGGGGCCGGCCGGCGAGCCGGACACGGCCGGCCACGGCCTGGTCGGGCTCCGCGAGCGGGCCCGGCGGCTGGACGCCACGGTCAGCGTCGGCCGCCCGCGCGACGGGCGCGGCTTCCTGCTCCGGGTGACGCTGCCCGACGACGGACGGGGGACGACCGGATGACCGAGCCGATCCGGCTGCTGCTCGCGGACGACCAGGCGTTGGTCCGGGGCGCGCTGGCCGCGCTGCTCTCGCTGGAGCCCGACCTGACCGTGGTGGCCGAGGTGGGCCGGGGCGACGAGGTGGTGCCGGAGGCGCTGCGTACCCGACCGGACGTGGCCCTGCTCGACGTGGAGATGCCCGGCCTGGACGGGGTCGCGGCGGCCGCGGCGCTGCGGGCGGCGCTGCCGGGCTGCCGGGTGCTCGTGGTGACCACCTTCGGCCGGCCCGGCTACCTGCGCCGGGCCATGGAGGCGGGGGCGAACGGGTTCGTGGTCAAGGACACCCCGGCCCGGCAGCTCGCCGACGCGGTCCGCCGGGTGCATGCCGGGCTGCGGGTGGTCGACCCGTCGCTCGCCGCGGAGACCCTGGCCACCGGCCCGAGCCCGCTCACCGACCGGGAGACCGAGGTGCTGCGCACCGCCCGGGGCGGCGGCACGGTGGCGGACCTGGCGGCGACGCTGCACCTCTCCGAGGGGACGGTGCGCAACCACCTCTCCGCGGCGATCGGCAAGACCGGCGCCCGGAACCGGGCCGACGCCGTCCGGGTGGCCGAGGAGAACGGCTGGCTGCTCGGCGACTGAGCCGGCTCAGGCGGTGGCCGGCGGGGCGGGGAGCTGGTCCACCACCACGACCGCGGTGCCGGGGCGCAGCTCCGCGAGGAGCTGCCGCTGCCCGCTGCGGGTGAGCCGGATGCAGCCGTTGGTGACGTTCTTGCCGAGCGTCGCGTCGGTGTACCAGCTGTGCAGTCCGATGTGCGCGCCGCGCAGCCCGGTGGGCACCGCGTCCGGGTCGTCGGGGATCGCGCCGAGGGCGAAGATGTCCACCCCGCCGTACACGTCCTGCGGGGGCGGGGTGCGGCCCAGCACGAAGGTGCGGCCGAGTGGGGTGAGCTGGCCGGACATGCCGAGGCTCACCTCCCAGGAGCGTACGGCGCGGCCGTCCCGGTACCAGGTGAGCCGGTGCGGGCGGCGTTCCACCACGATCTGGTCGCGCAGCGGCACGACGCTCCAGCCGCCGGCCGGTAGCCAGGCGATGCGCCGGTTGGCCGAGGGGAGCAGGACGGCGGTCCAGCCCACCCGCCGCTCGACGATCGGCATGGTCAGCTCGACGCCGCTGATGGTGGGGGCGAGGAAGGCCAGTGGCCGGCCGCCCGGCGCGTCGTAGGCGGCGACCTCGCGGGTGGGCGTGACACCCTCGTTTAGCGGGCGGGTGTCGGCCGGACCGGGGTCGGCGGGGAACCCGCCGGGTGCCGGGTCGTAGGTGACCACCGGCAGGTCGTCCGGTGCGGGTGCGGCGGCCGGCACGGACTCCTCGGGGGAGGGGCTCGGCTCGTCCGGGGCGGGCGGCAGCGCCGCGGTGGGCGCGCCGGCGACCGGCGCCGGGGCCGGGCCGCCGGTGAGGCTCCGGCCGACCAGCAGCGCGGCCGCCAGCAGCACCGGTACGCCGATCGCGGTGAGCAGCCAGCCGAGCGTCCAGCGCGAGAACAATCGGTCAAACAGCACGATCAATACTGTAATCGGGCGGAAGGCCCCCGTGCCGCGAAACGGCGGCGCGGGGGGCTCCGGTTCGGCGGGGACGGCGAGGTCAGGACAGCTTCGCGCCGACGTGGACGGCCACCGCGTCGTGGGCGTTGACGGTGGCGGCGAACCAGCCGTTGGCGTCCACGGTGATCACCGGGCCGCTGCACGAGCCGTTGCTGAAGTCGCCGTGGATGACGTCGCAGTAGCGGCCGGCCGGCAGGCCCGTGTAGTAGGAGCGGCCGCTGATCGCGGCGTCCTCGTCGTTGATGGTCAGGTAGCCCCTGCCGGCCCGGCTGAAAGCGATGTGCTGCCAGCCGTTGTCGTACCAGTTGGCGACGGCGGCGCCCTGGGTGGCGTTGGCGAAGCCGACCATGTTGGCGATCACCCGCCAGCGGTGCTCGCACTCCCAGCCCGCGTAGCAGGTGGTGTTCGACGTCCGGTTGCTGGCGTCCGAGGGCGGTCCCTGGTCCTTGTTGCTGAACGTGTAGCTCGACATCACCGCCGGGGTGCCGTACGGCCAGGCGAGCATGAAGGCGTTCGCGAGGGCGTACTCGCCGCGGTCGCGGTAGGTCAGCACGCCGCCGTCGCGCTGGGTGTCGTGGTTGTCGGTGAAGACCACCGCCGAGCCGCCGGGCAGGTAGCCCCAGGACTCGCCGAAGTTCCGCAGGTACGCCAGCCGCTCGCTGTTGAACATCCGGGCCAGGTCCTTGCCGTACCGGAACTCGTGCACGTCGCCGTTGCCGGTGTACTCGGTCGGCTGGATCGGCTCGCCGGCTCCGTAGATGACCTCCTGCACCAGGTACGCCGAGCGGGACAGCTTCCCCCTGATCGCGGCGATGTCCGCGGCCGGCATGTGCTTGCTGGCGTCCAGCCGGAAGCCGTCGACCCCGAGCGAGAGCAGGTCGTTGAGGTACGCGGCCAGCCGGGTGCGTACGTAGTCCGACTCGGTCTTCAGGTCGGCGAGGTTGACCAACTCGCAGTTCTGCACCTCGTACCGGTCGCCGTAGTTGGCGATGTCGTTGTTGCCGTTGCGGCCGCAGTAGTGGAAGTCCTGGCTGGAGTAGGTGCCGGGGTAGTCGTAGTGGCCGAAGCCGCTGCCGGCCCACCCGGTGCCGCCGTTGTCCTGATCGGACATGTGGTTGACCACGGCGTCGACGATGACCTTCACACCGGCGTTGTGGCAGGTGTTCACCATCGCCTGGAACTGGGCGCGGGTGCCCTTGCGGGACTCGATCCGGTAGCTGACCGGCTGGTAGGCCACCCACCACTGGTTGCCGCGGACGTGCTCCTGCGGCGGGGAGACCTGGACGTAGCCGTAGCCCTTCGGGCCGAGGGTGCTGGTGCACTCGCCGGCCACCGAGGTCCAGTTCCACTCGAAGAGCTGGACGATGACCTTCTTGCTGCCGGGGGTGGCCGCGGCGGCCGGGGGAGCCGCCACGGTGGTGGGGACGAGCAGGCTGGCGGCCAGGCCCAGGGCGAGGGCAGCCGCGCGGCATCGACGTCGATGCATCGGGACTCCTGAGGGGGTGTGCGGCGCGGGGGAAGGCTTCGGTGCCGGCTCATTGCAAGTCGGCTTGAAATTTTCGGCAAGGTTACAAGCGTGTTGCAAGAAATGTCAACGCATGGACATACGTCGTTGCGTCAGGCGCTACACGCGCGCCGGGGCCGGACGGTTCGACGGACCGGCCGAGAAATTCGCCACCGGAGGTGATCCGCCCGCGCCGTCCGTCCGTACTGGAGAGGGGAGCAGGGTCGGCCGGTGGGGCGCCGCCGCGAGACGATCGAGGAGCAGATGGCCCGGGCACAGCAGAACGAGAAGGCGACGACCGTCCGGACCGCCACCACCAGCCGTGGTGCCCGGACGATGTCGAGATCCGCGATGGTGGCGCTCACCGCGTCCGCGCTCGCCGTCGCGTGGGCCGGCCTCGAACTGGCCGGCGCCGGCGGCGTCATGTACTCGTACGGATTCTTCTTCACCGAGTTCTTCGCCGGGGTGGTCGCCCTGGTCTCGCTCAGCCTCACCGTGATGCTGGGGCTGCTCGCCACCGACCGCCTGGTGCTGCTCATCCGGCACCGGGTGCTGCTCCAGTCGGCGCACCGGGCCACCGGCATCCTCGGTGTGGCCGGGCTGGTCTGCCACGTGATCACCAAGGTCGCGATCGGCCGGGCCGGGCCCACCGACGCGCTGGTGCCGTTCGTCGCCGGCCGGGGTCTCTACGTCGGGCTGGGCACCGTGGCCGCGCTCATGATGGTCGGGGTGCTCTGGACCGGCATCGTCCGGGTCCGGTTCGCCGGTGTCGGCCCCAAGTGGATGTGGCGGTCGCTGCACTCCATGGCGTACGTGTCCTGGCCGTTCGCGCTGCTGCACGGCCTCAACGCCGGCCGGGCGGCGAAGACCTGGGTGGTGCTGAGCTACCTGGGCTGCGTGCTGCTCGTGGTGATGGCGCTGCTGGTCCGCCTCTCCGTCCACCTCGGCAAGCGCAGCCGGGAGCAGCACCAGGCCGCCGCGCTGAACCAGGCCATGGCCGGCAAGGGGGAGGAGCGCACCGGCCTGCTCGCCGGGCTGACCCGGCGCCGGGGCGCCGGCAAGGAGGAGAGCCGGTCCAGCCGGGGCCGCGAGGGCGGCTGGGCCGAGGCCACCGCCACCTGGACCGCGCCGGCCGGCACCGCCCGCCGCCGCGACCCCGAGCGGTTCGCCGTACCCGTGGTGCCGGAGCCCGGGACGCTGCGCGAGCCCGTCCGCGCGGGGGCCAGCCGGCGGCGCGCCGAGGCGCCCGTCTCCCCGGCCCGCCGCCGCGACGCGGAGCCCGCGCCGGCCGCCCGGCGCCGCGAGGAGGGCGAGCCGGTGGTCCGGCGGGAGGAGCGCGAGCCGGTGGTCCGCCGCGAGGAGCGCGAGCCGGTGGTCCGGCGCCGCGACGACGAGCGGACCGGGCGCCGCTACCGGGACGAGGAGGAGCGGACCGCCCGCCGGTCCCGCGTCGACGCCGACGCCCGCTACTCGGCCCCGCCGGAGACCGGCGGCCGCCACTCGGCCCCGCCGGACACCGGCAGCCGCTACTCCACCCCACCCGACGCCGCCCGCTACTCGGCTCCGCCCCGCCGCGCCGACGAGCCGGAGGAGCCGTGGGACAGCCCGCGCCGCTGGGGGGGTCAGCCGGTCTCCGGCGAGCCGATCTCGGCCGGCCCGATCTCGGGCAGCCCGATCTCGTCGGCGCCGCGCAGCGGCAGCGGCCGGCACAGCGTCGAGGAGGACCTGCCGGAGGAGCCGGACTACTGGCGCCCGCCGGCCCGCTACGCCCCCGACGACGCCTTCGTCGACGACACACCGACCCTGGTCGACCTCGCCTCCCGGCGGGCCCGGAAGGCGTCCGGCGAGAGCCGGTCGAGCCGGCGCAAGCGGGCCAACGCCGACGCGGTGGACGGCGCGTACTGGGCCGGGCTGCGGGGTGAGGCCAAGTGATGCGCACGACCGTGCCGCCGGTGGCCTGCGTCGGCGAGCCCCGGCTCACCGCCGGCTTCGCCGAGTTCGGCCGGCTCGACCTGCTCGCCCACGAGGAGGTGCACGGCCCGATCGGGCCCGTGGAGCCGGCCGCCCTGCTCCGGCTGGCCGAGGCCATCGACCTCAAGGGCAAGGGCGGGGCCGGCTTCCCGTTCGCCCGCAAGCTGCGCGCGGTGCTGGAGTCCTGCGAGCGGCAGGACCTCGCCGCCGTGGTGGTGGTCAACGCCAGCGAGGGGGAGCCGGCGAGCTGGAAGGACAAGGTGCTGCTCACCCGGGCCCCGCACCTCATCCTGGACGGCGCCGCGCTGGCCGCGTACGCGCTGGACGCCGAGGAGATCGTGATCGGGGTGGCCGACGACGACGTGGGCCGGCCCTCGCTCACCGAGGCGTTGCAGGAGCGGCGGATGCCGGTGCCGACCACCATCGTCACCGTGCCGCACCGGTTCATCTCCGGCGAGGGCGGCGCCCTGGTCAACGGGATCAACGGGCTGCCGCACATCCCGCCGGGCACCAAGAAGCGGTCCAGCGACTCGGGGGTGAACGGCCTGCCCACGCTGCTCTCCAACGCCGAGACGTACGCCCAGCTCGCGGTCGCCGCCCGGATCGGCCCGTACGAGTACGCGGCGCTCGGCACCGACGACGAGCCGGGCACCGTGCTGCTCACCGTCACCGGGGCGGCGAAGCGGCCGGCCGTGGTGGAGTGCGCGGCCGGCACGCCGCTGCGGGAGATCCTGGAGCTCTGCGAGGTGCCCGACGGGCCGGGCATCCTCATGGGCGGCTACCACGGCAAGTGGATCACCCCGGAGGCGGCGGACCGGGCGGAGGTCTCCCGCAAGGGGCTCGCCGCGGTCGGCGGCACCCTGGGCGCCGGCATCATCGTGCCGCTGGCCCGGGACACCTGCCCGCTCGGCGAGGCCGCCCAGGTGGTCCGCTACCTGGCCGGCGAGTCCGCCGGGCAGTGCGGCCCGTGCAAGATGGGCCTGCCCGACCTGGCCCGCGCCGTCGACCTGGCCGTCTCCGGCAGCGCGCCGATCGAGGTGGTCCGCGCGGCGGCCGGAGACGTGAAGGGGCGCGGCGCGTGCAGCCACCCCGACGGCACCGCCCGGTTCGCGCTCTCCGCCATGGAGGTGTTCGCCGAGGACCTGCGGCTGCACGCCACCGGCGAGGGCTGCGGCAAGCGGGTCAAGGGCGTCATGGGCCTGCCCGGCGCGCCCGACGCCAACCCCCGGAAGCTCACCCTCGACTGGTCCCGCTGCGACGGGCACGGCCTCTGCGCCCACGTGGTGCCGGACTTCATCCGGCTCGACGGCAACGGTTACCCCGCCTTCCCCGCCACCCCGGTGCCGACCTGGCTGCGGGAGGGCGCGCTCAAGGCCGTCAAGGTCTGTCCCGAACTCGCGCTCCGGCTGGTCAAGGCCGAGTAGCCCAACCCGGAGGAGACGCGGATGCGCCCACGTACCGCCCGTCGACTGGTCACCGCCGCCGCGCTGGCCGCCGCCCTGCCCGGCGCCGCGTCCTGCGCGGTCGGGCCGGAACGGGCCACCCCGGTCGGCGCGGTGGCTCCCGCACCGGCCGCGTCCGCGTCGCCGGCCGCCCCGGTGGTGCCGGCCCGGGTGCCGGAGACGCTGTCGTTCACCGCGAAGACCCTCGACGGTACGGCGTTCTCCGCCGCCGCCCTGGCCGGGAAGCCGGTGGTGCTCTGGTTCTGGGCGCCCTGGTGCGCCACCTGCGCCAGCCAGGCGTGGACGGTCGCCGAGATCGCCCCGAAGTACCGGGACACCGTGCCCATCGTCGGCGTCGCCGGGCTGGGCGAGCAGAAGGCCATGAAGGAGTTCGTCAGCGAGTTCGAGCTGGCCGGCACCCCCCAGCTCGACGACCGGTCCGGCGCGCTGTGGCGCCGGTTCGAGGTGGTCGAGCAGAGCACCTTCGTGGTCGTGGACCGCGACGGCCGGGTCGTCCACCAGGGCTTCCTCGACGGCGAGTCACTCACCCGGCAGGTCGACGCGCTGGCCCGGGGATGACCGGGGGACTGCTGCTCGCGCTGACCGCGGGCATGCTCGCCGCGGTCAACCCGTGCGGCTTCGCCATGCTGCCCGCGTACCTGTCGCTGCTGGTCGCCGGCCCCGCCGACGGTCGCGGCGCGGTCGGCCGCGCGCTCACCGCCACGGCCGGGCTGACCCTCGGGTACGCGCTGGTCTTCGGCGCCTTCGGACTGGCCGTCGCGCCCCTCGCAGACTGGCTGCGCCCCCGGCTGCCCTGGCTGACCGTGACCCTCGGCGTGCTGCTGGCGCTGGCCGGCTGCTGGCTGCTCGCCGGCCGGCGGCTGCCCGCCCCGCGCCCGTTCGCCCGGGCGCCCCGGCTCACCCGCACCTGGCCGGCCATGGTCCTGTTCGGGGCGGCGTACGCGCTGACCTCGCTGACCTGCTCCATCGCGCCGTTCCTGGCGATCGTGGTGACCAGCCTGCGGGCCGGCTCGCCGCTGCGCGGGCTGGCGCTCTTCGGCGCGTACGCGATCGGGATGGGCCTGGTGGTCGGGGTGGCCGCGCTCGGCGTGGCGCTGCTGCGCGGCCGGCTGGTGGCCGGGCTGCGCGGCGCGGGCGCGTGGGTGCCCCGCCTCAGCGGCCTGGTGCTCCTGGTCGCCGGCGGCTACGTCGCCTGGTACGGCTGGTACGAGGTGCGCCTCGCCCAGGGCCGCCACGACGCCTTCGGCGACCCGGTCGTGCTGGCCGCCGCCCGCCTGCAGCAGGCCCTGGTCCGCGCGGTGGACACGGCCGGCCCGGCCCTGCTCGCGGCCGTGCTGGTGCTGCTGCTGGCGGCCGGCCTGCGGTGGCGACGACGGCGGGGCCCGGACGAGCCGGCCCCCGCCGCGCGTCAGGCCGTCAGCGGACCGGGGTGAGCAGGTCCGTGCCGAGCTTGTCGCGGAGCACCTCGGGCACCACGACCGAGCCGTCGGGCTGCTGGAACTGCTCCAGGATGGCCGGGAAGAGCCGGCTGGTGGCCAGCGCCGACCCGTTGAGGGTGTGCACGAAGCGGGTCTGCTTGCCGCCCGGCTCCCGGTAGCGGATGGCGGCCCGGCGGGCCTGGTAGTCGCCGCCCCAGGAGACCGACGACACCTCCTTGTACTTGCCGGTGCTCGGCATCCAGACCTCGACGTCGAGGGTCTTCTTCATGGCGGCGCTGGAGTCGCCGGCCGCGAGCAGGCTGGTCTGGAAGTGCAGGCCCAGCTTCTCGACCAGACCCTCCACGTGGCCGACCATGGCCTCCAGCGCGGTGCCCGCCTGCTCCGGCAGGGTGAACTGGAAGATCTCCACCTTGTTGAACTGGTGGCCGCGCACCGTGCCGCGCTCGTCGGAGTGCGAGCCGGCCGCCTCGCGCCGGTAGCACGGGGTGTAGGCGAACGCCTTCAGCGGCAGCTTCGCGGTCTCCAGGATCTCGTCCTGGAACGCGCCGAGGATCGCCGTCTCCGCCGTGGGCAGCAGGAACTGGCCGCGCGGGGCGGACTGCTTGTCCAGGTGGTAGACGTCGTCGTAGAACTTCGGGAACTGCCCGGCCGCGAAGCCGGCGCTGTCCAGCAGCAGGTGCGGCGGGAGCAGGAACTCGTAGCCGGCCTGGATGTTCTGCTCGATCAGCCAGTTGACCAGCGCCCACTCCAGCCGGGCGCCGAGGCCCGTGTACATCCAGAAACCGGAGCCGCCGAGCTTCACCCCGCGCTCGTGGTCGACCAGACCGAGCGCCCGGCTCAGCTCCACGTGGTCCCGGACCTTCTCGACGGCCGGCGGCTCGCCGAAGGTGCGGACCACCCGGTTGGCCTCCTTGCCACCGGCGACCACGTCGTCGGCGGGCAGGTTGGGCAGCTCGCTCATGGTGGTGCGCAGCCGGGACTGCACCTCGTCCAGCTGGGACTCCAGCTCGGCGAGCTGCTTGCGCTCGGCCTCCGGCGCGACCGGCTCCGGCGTGACGCCGGTCCGCTTCGCCTCCGCGTACGCCCGCGCCTCGGCCTTGCGCCGCTGCCGCTCGGCGTCGATCTCCGTGATGAGGGCACGGCGTTCCTGGTCGAGCCGCTGGATGTCGTCCAGCGCCCGGTTGGCCTCGGCGGGATCCAGACGCTTCGCCAGCGCGGTCGCCACCGCCTCGCGATCCTTCCGGATCAACTCCATGTCGAGCATGCTGCTCGTACGCCTCCGTCCAGGCAGTCAGGTAGGACCCCCAGATGCTACCGTCGCGGCCCGTCGCGCCCGGGCCGGGCGGCGGATGCCCGTCCCGACGGGTCTCCCTACGTGTCGACGGGCGGAGCCGGGCGGCCGGTGAGGAACGCCGCGGTGTGCGCGAAGATCAGCTCGGCGTCGTAGTCCAGGGTCGCCACGTGCCCACTCCGGGCGAGCGGCACCTCCACCAGATCCGCCGAGCCCACCCCGCGCCGGATCACCTCCACCGACCGCAGGCCGGCCGGCCCCGTCCGCCAGGGAACGGAACACCCGGATCGGCTGGGTGACCGCCGGAAGCCGCGGCCGCACGTCCGCCCAGAGCCGGGTCATCTGCTGCACCGCGGCGAGGGGGATCCGGCGGTAACCCGCGTACCGCGCCGACGGGTCCCGCACCTGCGGCCGCTCGTTGGCGATGCTGGGCACCACGTGCCTGAGCACCGGCAGCAGCGGCAGCAGGGGATTCTTCATCGTGATCGACGGATTGACCAGGACGACGTGACTGACGGCGGCATGCGTGGCCGCCAGCCGGAGCGCCAACGCCCCGCCCATGGAGAGACCGACGACGGCCACCGGGCCGGACCCGGCCACGTCGTCGACGGCGGCACGCGCGTCGTCGCACCAGTCCCGCCAGCTCACCGCCCGCAGATCCGACCACCGGGTGCCATGGCCCCGGAGCACCGGCACCGCCACCCGGCCCACGTGCGGCGCCAGCGCCCCGGCGAAGGGGCGCATGCTCGACGGGGAGCCGGCGAAACCGTGCAGCAGCACGGCCCCGCCGGCCACCGGCGCCGTCACGCCCACCCCGGTGCGAGCCCGGTCGTGGCGCCCGCCCGGGCCTGCACCTCGGCCACCTCGCGCAGGATCCGCCGCTCGCTGCCGTACGGGCCGCCCAGCATCGCGCCGACGGGCAGCCCGTCCACCACGCTGACCGGCACGCTGACCGCCGGCATCCCGGCGATGTTGTACATCGGCGTGAACGGCATGAACCGCGTCATGGCCTGGAAGTTCTCCTCCTCGTCGCGGGCCCGGCGGAACGCCCCGCGGGCCTGCGGTGGCCGGCCGAGCGTCGGCGTGACCAGCAGGTCCACCGTGCCGAAGACCATGTCCTCCAGCATCCGGGCCACCCCGCGGAACAGGGTCAGGCACTCGTGCAGGCGCGCGCCGCTCACCATCCGCCCCTGCTCCCGCAGCCAGCGGGTGAACGGGGTGAGGTTGTCCTCGTCGTCGACCTCGAAGGAGGTGGCGACCACCGACCACACGTCCCGGAAGGCCGCGGCCACCGCCACGTCCTGGCCCAGGTCCACCCGGACCAGCTCGTGCCCCGACTCCTGCAGGCTCACGGCCAGCTTCTCCGCGGCGGCCGCGCACTCCTGCGCCACCACCAGCTCCGGAACCATCGGGTCGGTGGTCAACCCGATCCGGAGACGTCGCCCCGGGTCGGACCACGAGCGAGCGGCGGTCAGGTCCCCGGCCATGGCGCCGGCGACCACGTCCAGCAGGGCGGACGCGTCGAGCGCGTCCCGGGCCAGCACCCCCGGCACCGACAGGCCGGTGGGCGCGGGATCCGAGGGCCCGTTGCTCACGGCGCCGTTGCTGGGGCGCACCCCCACGAGCCCGCAGCAGGAGGCCGGGATGCGCACCGAGCCGCCCGCGTCGGTGCCGAGGGCCAGCGGCGCCAGACCAGCGCTGACCGCCGCGGCCGAACCGCCGCTGGAGCCACCGGGTGAGAAGCTGGACCGCCAGGGGTTCGCCGTGTCCCCGCCCACGAGATTCTCCGTGTAGCAGGGGAGGGCGAACTCGGGCAGGTGCGTCTTGCCCAGGATGGGCAGGTGCGCCCGGCGCAACCGGGCCACCACGTTGTCGTCGCCCACCGCCTCGTCGTCCCGCTCCGCCGAGCCCCACCCGGTGAGCACGTCCTCGACGTCGAGGTTGTCCTTCAGCGCGATCGGCACCCCGTGCAGGGCGCCGACGCCGCCCGGACCCACCGCGCGGAGCACCGCGTCCGCCTCCTCCGCCTGGCGGAGCGCGAGGTCCTCGGTGACCGTCACGAAGGCGCCCAGCTCGGGGTCCAGCCGCCGGATCCGGTCCAGGTGGTGCCCGGTCACCTCGACCGAGGTCACCGACCCGGCCCGGATCAGCCGGGCGCACTCGATCGCGGACAGCTCGTGCAGCGCGGTCACGAGACGACCTCCCCCGACCCGGCCTGGCGGCGACCGCGCCGGTTGGCGGACAGCCGCGCCATCAGCCGTCGTTGCCAGGACTCGTCGTGGGTGCCGGCCAGCCCGTCCTCGATGGCATCGAGAGAACGCTCCAGGTCCTCCGGCACCAGGCTGGCGAACGGCACCGCCGGCACCGGCACCAGGTAGCTCGACCACATCAGCGACGTGCGCGGCAGCGTCGGCCTCGTGTCCGGGATGACCAGCGGATCGAACCCGATGAGCCGGAGGTGGCGCAGGGCGCCGTTCTCGCGGCTGTCGCCCACGAGCAGCGGTCGTCCCATCGCCAGCACCGACCGGCCCAACGCGAGGATCAGGTGCCAGGGCACCCGGTCCCGCGTCTGGCCGGCGGGCACGTCCCCGGCCCGCACGAACCGCTTGATCTCGAACACCTGCCGCGTGGTGAGCCCTCGGTCGGCGAACGGTGCGAGCAGGTCCACGCCGTGCGCGGCCTCGACCGGGAAGCGGCTCCGCGCCGGGTCGTCCAGCCGTCGCGGCAGCACGTCCCGCGAGCCGAGCAGACCCACGTAGCCGAGGATCCGGCCGTCGGCGTCCAGGCACACCGTGTGAACGACCGTCGAGTCCGGCGGCTCCGCCAGCAACGCCGTCTCCCGCGCCGTCCGCGAACTCATCATCGACAGGTCGATGAACTCGGCCAGCCGGAACCCGAACACGGCCTGCAGGTGGCGCTCCTCCACGGCGTCGGAGCTGAACGCGACGGTGGTGAGCCCGTCGCCCAGCTGCTCGACCCGGCTGAGCGCGGCCGCGCCGACCGTCGTCGGAAGATCCGGATAGCGCAGGGAGCGGTGCAGGGCGACCAGCGCCCGCGCGTACGTGAGGTCCAGTGGCCCGTCCCGGTGCTGGTCGCCGGGAATCGCGGTGAGTTTAGAAGTCGTCATCGTCGTCGTCCCGGTAGAGGCAGTCGGTGATCGCCAATGCCAGCGCCTCGGGCGTGCCCTCGAAGATCCGGGTGCCGAACGAGTCGCGGAGGACCTTCTCCAGGCCGTAGGACCGCATGTAGCCGCGCGAGCCCATGAGCGCGACGGCCGTGCTCGCCGTCTCGATGGCCACCCGGTCGGCGAAGAGCTTCGCCATCGCCGGCTCCCGCTCGGGAGCGGGCAGCTGGGTGTCGACCTTGACGGCGGCACGCTGGTAGAGCAGCCGCGCGGCGTCCACGTTGACGGCCATGTCGGCCAGGCGGCGCGCGGTCATCTGGTGGTCGCGCAGCAGCTTGCCGCCCTGCACGCGCTCACCGGCCCAGTGCACCGCCATGTCGAGGGCGTGCCGGGCGATGCCCGTGGAGATCGCCGCGACGGAGGACCGGGCCATGTTCCCCTGCGCCACGTTGATGGCGGCGCCCTGGCACTCGCCGCCCACCACGTCGCGGGCGGGCACGTGAACGTCGTCGAACCAGAGCTCGCTGCCGAGGCAGTTGCGGTAGCCCATCTTGTCCAGCACGTCGCCGCGGCGTACCCCGGGCGCGTCGAGCGGCACGATGACGCAGGTCAGGCCGGTGGCGCCGGGGTGACCCTCAAGGTTGGCGTAGACGGCCGAGAAGGTCGCGACGGCGCCGTTGGTGATGAACCGCTTGTGACCGTTGAGCCGGTAGCCGTCGCCGTCGCGGCGCAGCGTCGTGCGCATCCGCGCGTCCGGGAAGTGCTGCGGGATGACCAGGTCGCTGCCCGCCTCCTCCTCGGCGACCGCGTTGCAGGCCAGGATCGCCCGGGGCCCGGCGAAGTCGGACAGGTAGCGCTGCTGCAGGTCGGGATCGCCGGTGAGCAGAACGGGGGTCTGACCGAGCATGGTGGCGCCGAACGCCAGGGCGATGCCCGGATCGGCGGCGGCCAGCTCCTCCATGGCCATGGCCAGGCCGAGCACCCCGACCCCCAGCCCGCCCAGCTCGCGGGGAAGCAGCGCGCGGGTCAGCCCGATGTCGTGCCCGGCCTGGATGACCTCCCAGTCGAACTCCTCGGCGGCCTGCTGGTCGAGCCGCACGGCGCGCGGCGCGAGAACGCCCTGGGCGAACTCGCGGACCTCGTCCACGAACCGCTGGACCGACCGGGGGATCTGGTCGAAGTTCAGGTCCGCCTCGGCGGCGGTCTCCGCCCGTACGGTGGTCGCCGTCACTTCGCGGCCCCGTCCACCAGGCCCTGCGCCGCGACGAGCTGCGGGTAGCGGTCGAAGGCGGGCTGCAGGATCGGCACCAGTTCGAGGACCTTGGCCACCTTGCCCTTGATGCGCACCTTGCCGAGGGCGACGGCCGCGGGCATCAGCAGGGTGCCCGACCACAGCCGGTGGGCCGTGTCGCAGCTCATCTTGATGGTCACGGAGGCGTCCTCCGGCGCGTCGTCGCCGAAACGGACCTGGTCCGGCGTGACGTGGATGACGCAGTCCGGCTTGGTGTGCACCAGGCGGAGGGTCAGGTCGGCGTCTCGCAGCCGCTCGGTGAACTCCTCGTCGGCGGCGAGAATCGTGAACAGCTCGCCGAAGACCGCGTAGGCGGTGGACGAGTCTGGGTAGACGGACATGGCGATTCCTCCCCTAGAAATCGATCAAAATCAATGCGTTAGCCCCGGAGGGGGGCGATGGACGGGCGCCCGGGCGGCTCAGCGGCGGCGACGGGCTCCGCGGGTCATGGCGAGCAGCAGGCCGGCGACCTCGACCGGTTGGCGGAGCCGATCCCACAGCCGCTCGCCGGACGGCATGGCGAGACGGTGGACGTCGACCGTCGCCGACGAGGGCACCGGTCGCCCGGTCACCAGGCGGACCGTGAGCGTCGCCGCCAGGATGCCGAACATGTCGGCCGCCTGCACCAGCTGCGGGAAGGTGAACTCCTCCCGGTGCAGCCCGCGCCGGATGAGGCCGACCAGATCCCGCGGCACCTTACGAGCGGGCACCAGGCGGGCGAGCAGCTCCCACAACGGCATCTCGTCGAGCTGCCGCCGGGTCACCGCGCCGCCGAAGAGCCGCTGCTCCCGTCGGTAGTCGTAGACCCGGACATGTTGAGTGCCCGACATGTCCCATCCGGTCATCAACGGCAGGCCGCGGTCCCGGGCCCGCTCGTGCAGCAGGCCCTTCGCCGCGAGCCCCGAACGGGTGGTGACGTCCACGCCGTCGATGACCACGTCGACGCCGGCGAGCAGCGCGTCCACCCTCTCCTCGGTGACGCCGTCCGTGGCCACCTCGGCCACCACGTGCGGATTGATCGCCCGGGCCCGGTCGGCCGCCACGGCGGCCTTGTTCCGGCCCAGGTCGTCGACCGTGGCGTTCTGCCGGTTGAGGTTCGTCAGCTCGTAACTGCCCGGGTCGGCCAGCACCAGGGAGCGGAAGCCGAGGCGTACCAGCGGCTCCACGGCGGCGCCACCGATCGACCCGCAGCCGGCCACGAGGATCCGGGCGGCGGAGATCCGGGCCTGGTCCTCCGCCGCCACGACACCTCGGTTGCGGTCGACGAAGATGCGCTGGAACTCGTCGGGCGGCAGGGCCCGCGCCGCCTGCGGCGAGCTGACGTCCTGGTCGATCAGTGCCCCGGTCATCGTGTCTCCCCGGTCAGCGCGGAGTCCATCGGCAGGTCGTGCGCCGCCGGCCGCGGCGTGAGCCGCGAGGGAACCCAGACGAGCACCAGCAGCGCGCCGACGAGCAACACTCCGATGCCCACCCCCAGGGTCACGTGCATCGCGCCCACGAAGGCGTCCCGTGCGCGGTCGGCCAGCGCCAGCGTCTCGGGGCCGGCCGCACCCGCCGGGGGCCGGCCGCCGAGGGCGAACAGCGTCGCCCCGAGGGAATCCCCGGCGCGCTCGCGTTGCCCGGGCGGGAGCGCGTCGAGCACCGTGGCGGCGCGGTCGCGGTAGGCCATCGACAGCACCGAGCCCATCACGGCGACACCGAGTGCGGCGCCCACCTGCCGAACCGTGTTGTTCACCGCGCCGCCGACCCCCGCCTTCTGGGTGGGCACGGCGGACATCGCCAGCGTGGTCGTGGCGCCCATGACGAAGCCCATGCCGAGGCCGGCCACCAGGAGGCTGGCCTCCAGTCGCCACAGCGGCGACGTGGCGGTGGCGAGGAGCAGGCCGGCGAACGACACCGCCAGCAGCACCAGGCCCCCGCTCACGGTGAGCCGGAAACCGTAGCGCCGCACCATCCCGGCGCTGGTGACGGCCGACAGCACGCTGCCCACCGCGACCGGCAGCAGGATCAGGCCCAGCTCCAGCGGAGTGTGGCCGAGAACCAGTTGCACGTAGAAGACCAGCAGGAACGTCCCGCCGGTGAGGGCGAAGAACGCGAGCGACACGGCGGTGGTGCCGCCCGCGAACGGCGCGCTGCGGAACAGGCTCACGTCGAGCACCGGGTGCGCGGTGCGCCGTTCCACCAGGATCAGCACGGCCGTCAGCACGAGGCCGAGCGCCACCATGCCGGCGGAGGCCGGTGCGAACCAGTCGTTGTCCTCGCCGGCCCGGATCACCCCGTAGACGATGGCCGCGATCGCGGCGGTGGACAGCAGCAGACCCGGCAGATCGAGGTGGAACCGGGCGGTGGACCGGGATTCCCGGGCCACGACGAACAGCAGGGCCAGACAGGCGGCCGCCACCGGCACGTTGATCAGGAAGACCGAGCCCCACCAGAAGCGCTCCAGCAGGGCGCCGCCGAGGATGGGGCCGAACGCCACGGACAGTCCGCCGAGGGCCGCCCAGATCCCCATGGCCTTGCCGTGCTCCTCCTCGGGCACCGCGTGTTTGATGATGGCCAGGGTGGCCGGCGGCACGACCGCGCCGCCGATGCCCATCACGGCACGCCACAGGATCAGGGCGTCCGGGCTGTCGGCGAAGGCCGAGAACGCCGAGGCGACGGCGAACACGGCAAGGCCGACGGCCAGGGTGCGCCGCCGCCCCCACCGGTCGGCGATCACGCCGGCGGTGAACATCAGCGAGGCATAGACCAGAATGTAGGAGTCGACCGCCCACTGGAGCTGGGAGTTGTCGGCCCGCAGGTCCCGTTGGATGGCCTGCAGCGCCACGTTGAGGATGGTGTTGTCCATCATCACCATGAGGAAGCAGGCGCCGACGACCACGAGCAGCAGGCCCTGACGTTCCGATCTCGTCGTCATTGTGATGTGTTCCTTGTCTAGTCGTTGCTGTAGGCGGGGCGCCGGTCGACGCGCGACAGATCGGTCCCGGACTTGAAGATCCGCCGGTGCACGTGCGAGCGCGGCATCCGATCCGCGGTCGACCGGCGGAGGTCGGGCACGGCGAAGGAGCGGCGCAGCCACCGGTCCTGGCCGTCGTGCCGGGCGGCGAAGCCGGTGCGGCCGTGCACCGCCTTGTCGTTGTCGACGATGAGCAGGTCCCCGGCCTCGAGGACGTGACCGACCAGGTTGGTCAGCATCGCCCGGCGCAGGCTGGCCAGGGCCCGCCGGCCCTCCGGGTCCTCGGTGGTCATCGCGTGGAAGTCGACGCACAGCTCCGGATCGAAGGGCGACCCGCTGAGCACCGGGACCGGCCCGGCGTAGACGTCTTCCCGATCGCCCACGAACGAGCTGGCCAGCCGGATCCGGTAGATCGGCTGGGTGAGCACCTCCCGGGTCCCGCCGTCCAATCCCGCCAGCGCGCGGCGGATGCCGCTGGCCAGCGTGAGCGCCACCCGCTCGTGGTCCGGCCGGAGGGCGAGCAGGCCGATGAACCGCGGCCGTTGCGGGTGGAACCCGTCCTCGGTGTGCAGCTCCAGGAAGCAGCTGCCGGTGTTCTCCTGCCGCTTCTCGGCGCCGAGCACGGGCGCGACGTCCTGGATGATCCGGCCCGCCTTCTCGTCGGCGTACGAGATCACGTCGCCGAGGATGTTCATGACCGCCAGCTGGGTCATCGTGGCGACCTCGAGCCGCTGCCAGTCGCCGTCGTAGTTGCCCTGCTCGGGCGTGGGCGGCAGCACGTCGTCGATCGGCACGTTGCGCAGCAGCAGCGTCCCGTCCGGGTTGCTGCGGTAGCGGAACTGGGTGAGGGCGCGCACCAGCGTCTCCGGTCCCTCGCGCAGCATCCGCAACTTGCAGTCGACCATCAGGTCGTCGTCGTCCAGGTGCAGACCCGAGGGTCGGCTCGCATGCCGGGCGGCGATCCCCCGCGCCACCGTCCGCAGGCACTCGCGGTCGTCGTCGGTCAGCACGAAAGCCGCGCGCCCCGCCCGCCTGACGGGCCACGAGCGGCCCTCGTCGTCCGTCACCATGGCGACCTTGTCCATCGACACAGGTCCTCCCCCGTCTCAGTCAACTGATCACGCTCAGGATCCTGATCGCGAATCACACTACATCAATTGCTCGGGACGGACGGGGAAAAGCAATGTCAGGTCGTCGACATCTCGGCGGTGAATGATTGAACGAAGCGCACATATGCGGTGGAGCAACGCGGCTGGCGATATTGCGAGCTCGTTTCCAGCCGCTGGGACGACTGACGAGTCAAATTTCCCGGCCGGTGTCATCCCCGGGCCGCCGCCCGGCCGAGGGTCGGAAGAAGGGGCAGGATCGGCAGGTCGGTGGGCTGCGGCGAACGCCGGCGGGCGGCGCGGCGAGGGGAGCCGGCCGCTATTCCGCGCCGTCGAATCAGTCAACGATGTTGCGTAAATGTGACAGGACGCCGCTGTCGGCGCGGAGCCCTTTCGCGACCATCGCCGGCTAACGGACAAACTTATGAATCTGCTGCTTTCGCGACTTCCGGACCGGGTCGAGTGACGCGCCTAACATTTCCGCCGCAGGGTCCCGGACCGCCGGAAGTCACTCGCCGGACGTCGGCCTCGCCGACTTCTCGGGGTCGTCGAGCACCCGGCGCGCCCGCTCCAGCAGATGCCGCAGGGCGGCCAGCTCGTCCGCGCTGAACTCCTCCTCGTAGCGGGCGTCGACCTCCCGGGCGGCGAGGTCGGCGCGGGCCAGCAGGGCGGCGCCCCGACGGGTCAGGGTCAGCGCCAGGACCCGGGGGTGGATCGCCGCGGGAGTCCGCTGGGCCAGCCCGCGCTTCTCGAGGGCGGCGGTCACCACGCTCATCGACTGGGGCGTGACCCGGCACAGGCGCGCGAGTTGCGCGCTCGACGACCCGGGATTGCAGCGCAGCATCAGCATCGCGGTGTACTGGGTGACGGTGAGGTCGAACGGCGCCAGGCAGTCCGCCTTCCGGACGACCATCACCGACGCCGCGTGCTGGAGCAGGGTGCTGACCCGCCCGTTGATCTCCTGCTGCCGCGCCACGTCGGCCCTGCTCGTCGTGCCCACTGACGGTTCCTCCCGCGCCTGTCCGTCCCGGTCGGTACCCGCGGACGGCCGACCTCAGGGCCACTGTCGCACGGCGCGGGAGTACCCGACACTCGACACAGACACCCTGAGCAGCGGATCGGCCCGGGTCTCGCGCCCGGCGGCCGCCGGGCGCCGCCCGGGCGCGGCGATCAGCGGCCGCCGGCCGGGCGCGGCGATCAGCGCCTCAGAGGCGGACCGGCATGAGGATGGAGAACGCGTCGCCGTCGTCGGGGCGGCGCACGGCCAGCGGGGCGATCGGGCCGTCCAGCTCCAGCACGAGCTGGCCCCGGCCACCGGCGTCCAGGGCGTCGAGCAGGTACTCCCGGTTCACCGCCACCCGCAGGCCGTCCGGGGTGTCGGGTCCCACCACGCGCAGCCCGTCCCGGTCGTCCAGGCCGAGCACGACCACCTCGTGGTCGACCCCCGCGTACTCCCGGAGCAGCACCGGGACGCCCTCGGCGGTGAGCGCCCGCCGCAGCGCCGCCACGTCGACCGGGATCCGGTGGGTGGGCGGGTCGCCGACCTGCCCGTGCAGGAGCCGGCGGTAGTCCGGGAAGTCGTAGGGGAGCGCGGCGGCGGTCACCGGCCGGCCGGCCACCGAGACCTCGACCCGGTCCGGGGCCACCAGGAGGTACGCCTCCGGGGTGCTCCCCGCGCCGGTGTCGAGCAGGGCGCGCAGCGCGTCGACCGCGTCCACCGGCAGCAGCGCGCGCACGGGCGGGCCGTCGACCGTCCCGCCCGCTCGGGCCACGGCGAGCCGGTGCCGGTCGGTGGCGACGAGCCGGACGCCGTCCGGCTCGACCTCCAGCAGCACGCCGGAGAGCACCGGCAGTTCCGGGTCGGCGCCGACGGCGAACCGGACGGCGTCCACGGCGGCGGCCAGGTCGGCGCGGGACAGGGCGACTCGGGTGGTGGTCATGAGGTTCTCCTCCGGATCGATCAGGGTGCGGATCCGGGAGAGCTCACGGCGGGCGTCGGCGAGGCCGTCCTCCAGCCGGCGCAGGTGCGCGTCCAGCAGCCGGTGCACCAGGGCCGGCCGGTGCCGGTGCCGCAGGGCCTCGGCGATCCCGGCCAGCGGCATGCCGACCCGGCGCAGCCCGGCGACGAGGCGGGCCGGTGCCACCTGGTCGTCGGTGTACCAGCGGTAGCCGGTGACCGGGTCGACCAGCGCCGGCACGAGCACGCCGGACCGGTCGTAGAACCGCAGCGCGCTCACGGTCAGCCCGCTGGCCCGGGCCAGCTCGCCGATGCTGCGCAGTTCGCTCTCCACGACGCCGGATCCTGGGCCCTCGACCCGGTCGAGGGTCAAGCGTCCAGCACCCGGAACGTGATGCCGGCCCGGACCAGCCGGTCCAGCAGGGCGTCGCCCATGGCGGTCACCGGGGTCACCTGCCCGGCGGTCGGGGGCAGGTCGTCGAGGGCCAGGCAGAGCGCGGACTCGGCGAGCATCTTGGCGGTCTCGTCGTAGCCGGGGTCGCCGCCGGCCACCTCGGTGCGGACGGTCCGGCCGCCGCCGGTGCCGACGAACCGGACCCGGAACCAGGACTTCGCCCGCTGGGCGGCGTTCGGCCCCTGGCCGGAGGAGAGCCGGCCGAGCAGCCAGCGCCGGGTCGGCGGCAGCTTCACCAGCCCGACCACGCCGGCCAGGCCCACGCCGGCGGCCAGCACGGTGGGCAGCCGCTTCACCGCGGCGAAGTGGCGGTAGGTGAAGTCCGGGCCGTACTCGGGGCGGGCCGCCGCCGACCGGCGGACCACCTGCGGGTCGATGGTGGGCAGCGGCACCGCCCACTGGCCGAACTCCCGCACCCGGCCGACCCGCCCGGGCACCGCCCGGACCCGGCGGCCCTCCGGCCGTGGCTCGACCGCCCGGCGGGCCTTCGCCGCCCGGCTCATCTCGCCGGTGCGGGAGAACGCGGTCAGCGCCGAGTGGTACGTGCCGGCGGAGAACCGCCCGCCGGCCCGGACGTAACCGTCCACGGTGACCGGCCCGTCGGTCGGCAGCTGCTTGACGGTGAACCAGGCGCCCAGGTCGTGCGGGATCGAGTCGAAGCCGCAGGCGTGCACCAGCCGCGCACCGGTGCGCACCGCCTCGGCGTGGTGCCGCACGTACATGAGGTCGACGAACTCCGGCTCGCCGGTGATGTCGAGGTAGTCGGTGCCCGCCGCGGCGCACGCCGCGACCAGCGGCTCGCCGTGGTGGACGTACGGGCCGACGGTGCTGGCCACCACCCGCGCGCTCTCCGCCACGGCACGCAGCGACGCCGGGTCGGTGACGTCGGCGGTGAGCAGCGGCAGCTCGGCCAGGCCCGGCTCGATGGCGGCCAGCCGGTCGCGCACTCCGGCCAGCTTGCCCGGGTTGCGGCCGGCCAGCGCCCAGCGCAGCCCGTCCGGGGCGTGCCGGGCGAGGTACTCGGCGGTGAGGCCGCCGGTGAAACCGGTGGCGCCGAAGAGGACGAGATCGTACGAGCGGTCGTCGCGCATCCGCCGAGTGTGCCACCCGCGGCCGTCCGGATCACGGGGTGCGGCGCCCGCCCTCAGCCCGCGGCCGGCCGTTCCAGGGGGGAGCGGTCCGCCCGCAGCACCTCCCCGGTCTCCACGAGCTGCTGCGTCTCCCGCAGCGCCTGACGCAGGAACCGGCCGGGGTCGTCGCCGACCAGGTGGGCGGCCAGCCCGGGAAGCATCGTCGGCCCACCGGGCAGGCGGGCCGCCAGTTCGGTGCCGCGCCCGCCGGGGGCGGGGCGCGCGGACAGCTCGACCGCGTCGCCGAGCCGGTGCAGCGGTTCCGGGGGGCACCCGGGTGGCAGCACCTCCTCGGGCCGGCCGGCCACCGTCACCACCTCCCAGCGCCCGCACCGCGGCCCGGGCACGGCCGTGGGCGCCCGGCGTCGGTGCCGGTGCACGAGGGCGCCCGCGACCGCGGCGGCCAGCCCGCCGCCGGCCAGGCGTCCCATCCGTGCCACCCGTCCCTCCCGTCCTCGGGGATCCCGGGCGGCCGACGTGCTGTGGCCGGCCGCCCGCGTGCCTCCACCCTGCGGCCGGATCGGGTGACACCGGTTCGCCCGGAAGGGGTGAACCGGTCCGGGCCGGGTAACCGCTGCCCGCACCGACCGGGGGAGGGGCCGCATGCCGCAGGAGGCTGACCGCGTCGAGGTCGCCGCGACACCGACCGACGGGGCCGGGGCGACGGACGTCGCCGACCCGCCGTTCGCGCCGGGCGGGAGCGCCGGGGCGGTGGGGGTCGGCGGAGTGCCGGGCGGAGGCGGGTCGGCCGGCGGCCTCGGGGTGGTGGGCGCGCCGCTGCTGGCGTCCCGGCTGGCACCGGCCGCGCTGCCCGAGCCGGTGCTGGTCCGGCCCCGGCTGCTGGATCGGCTCGATGCGGGCGCCGCCGGGCCGGTCACCCTGGTCCTCGCGCCGGCCGGCTGGGGCAAGACCACGCTGCTCGCCGGCTGGGCCCGGGCCGTGCGGGCCGAGCCGCCGCCGGCCTGGGTGACGGTGGAGGAGGGCGACACCGGCGAGCGGCTCTGGGCCTACCTGGCGGCGGCGCTGCGGGCGGCCGCCGAGGGGGTTCCGGACGAGGGCCCCCGGCCGCCGGTGCCGGACGGCCCGCCCCGGCCGGACCAGCTCGAACTGCTCGCCGCGGCGCTCGCGGCCCGGGAGCGCCCGGTGCTGCTGGTCCTGGACGACCTGCACCGGGTGTCCGATCCCGCCGCGCTGACCGGGCTGGAGTTCCTGCTCCGGCACACCGAGGGACGGCTGCGGCTGGTGGCCGCCGCGCGGACCGACCCGCCGCTGGCCCTGCACCGGTGGCGGCTGGCCGGTGAGCTGACCGAGGTGGGGCCGGGGGAGCTGGCGTTCACCCCGGACGAGGTGGCCGACCTGCTGGTCGCGCACGGCGTGCCGCTGCCGGCCGCGGCGGTGCCCCGGCTGGCCGACCGGACCGGGGGCTGGCCGGCCGGCCTGCGCTTCGCCGCGCTTGCGCTGCGTGCCCAGGCCGACCCGGCCCGCGCGGTCGACGGGTTCGCGGGCGACCAGGCGGACGTCGCCGGGTACCTGCGCGACGAGGTGCTCGCGCCGCTGGACCCGGCCGCCCGGGAGGTGCTGCGCCGCAGCGCGGTGGCCGCCGCCGTCTGCGCCGACCTGGCCGACGCCGTGACCGGGCGGCCCGACGCCGGCCAGGTGCTGGCCGACCTGGCCCGGGAGGGCGGCTTCGTCCAGCAGGACGGGGGCATCCCACCCTGGTACCGGTGCCACCCGCTCCTGGCCGACCTGCTCCGCGACGAACTGGACCGGCTCCCCGCCGACGAGCTGCGCGAGCTGCACCGGCGCGCCGCCGGCTGGTACGCGGGCCACGACCGGCCGGCCGAGGCGCTGCGGCACGCGCTGGCCGGCGGCGAGTGGGACGCCGCCTCCGAGCTGCTGATCGCCCGCTGGCCCGAGCTGGCGCCGTACGAGCGGGACGGGCGCGCCGCACCGGCCCCGCCCGAGCCGCCGGTCGAGGCGGTGCGCCGCGATCCCGAGCTGGCGCTGGCCGGAGCGGCCGAACGGGCGTACGCCGGGGACGCCGGAGCGGCCGCGGAACGGCTGCGGACGGCCGGCGAGCACGCCCGCGATCTGCCCGCCCCGCGCCGGGACCGGTTCCGGCGCCTGGCCACCGCGGTGGAGCTGACCCTGGCCCGGCTCGACGGGAACCACGACGAGGTACGCCGGGCGGCGGGGCGCCTGCTCGCCACCGCCGCCCCGACCGCGCCCGGGGACGACCCGCGGGCCGGGGCGGCGGAGGACGCCGACGTGCGGGCGGTCGCCGGCACCGCGCTGGGGCTGATGGCGCTGGCCGAGGGGGAGCTGTCGGACGCCGCCGGGCACTTCTCCGGTGCGCTGGCGGCGGCGCGGCGCGCGGGCCGTCCGCGTACCGAGCTGGTCTGCGCGAGCCGGTCGGCGCTGCTGGACGCGGCGCACGGCGCGCTCCGGTCCGCCGAACGCACCGCCCGGGAGGCGCTGGCCATGGCGCCCTGCGAGGGGTGGTCCTCGCGGCTGGACTGCGGTTACGCGTACCTGGCGCTGGCCCTGGTGGCGTGGGACCGCGACGAGCCGGCGGAGGCCGCGGCGAACCTGGCCCTGGCCGGCCCGGCGACCGCGGAGCCGGGCGGGGCGGCGCTGGCCGCGCTCTGCCGGGCCGGGCTGCTGGCCGCCGGCGGTGAGCCGGCCGCGGCCCTGCGCGCGCTGGCCGCGGCCCGGGAGACGCCGCCCGGCCCCGAGCTGGGCGCCTGGCTGCTCGCCGACGAGGCCCAGCTGCGGGCCGCCGTGGGGGACCTGGAGACCGCGCGTGCCCTGCTCGCCGACGCGGGAGCGGGCCAGCCGGACACCCCGAGCCCGCCCGACCCGGCCGGCGCGGCCCCGGCGGGCGGGCCGGGGGCCGCCGGGGAGCCGGACGGTGCGCGCGGTGGCGGGCGGGCCGCCCTGGACGTGGCCCTGGCCCGGTTGCGGCTGGGGGCCGGCGACGCGCGCGCGGCCGGCCGGGCGCTACCCGACTGGACCGGCCCGGACGCGGACTCCTGGCCGCTGCCCGTGCGGCTCACCGCCGGGCTGCTCGACGCGGTGCTGACCGGCGCCGCCGGCGACGACCGCGGCGCCGGGCGGATCCTGGAGCGGGTGCTCGACCTGGCCGAGCCGGAGGGCTACCGGCGGGTCTTCACCCGCGCCGAGCCCGCGGTCCGCGACCTGCTCGCCGCGCACCTCGACGCCGGCACGGCGCACTGGGCGATGGTGAGCGACCTGGTCCGCGGGGCCGACGAGCGGCGGGCCGACGAGACGCCGGAGCGCCCGGCCGGCCCCGAGCGGCCCCTGGACGAGCCGCTCACCGAGCGGGAGCTGACGATCCTGCGCTACCTGCAGAGCATCCTGTCCAACGTGGAGATCGCGAGCGAGCTGTCGCTGTCGGTCAACACGGTGAAGACCCACGTGCGCAACATCTACCGCAAGCTCGACGCGACCCGCCGGCGGGAGGCCGTCCGGCGGGCGCGCGAGCTGCGGCTGATCTGACCGCGACCGGGTTCAGCCGTCCGCGGCCGCGTCCACGGCGGCCAGCAGCTCCGCCAGGTCGTACCCGCCGTCGTACCGCACCTCGTTGACGAAGAGCGTCGGGGTCCCGTCGACCCCGCTGCGGATGCCGCCCACGAAGTCCTGCCGGACCCGGTCGGCGTGGGCGTGGCGTCCCACCTCCGCGCCGACCTCGTCGGGCGGCAGCCCGAGCTGCTCCACCCCGAGCGACAGGTGCACCGGGTCGAGCTGGTCCTGATGCTCGTAGAGCCAGTCGTGCATCTCCCAGAACCGGCCCCGCCGGCCGGCCGCCTCGGCCGTCTCGGCGGCGCTCTCGGCGTACGGGTGGACGTTGGCGATGGGGAAGTGCCGGTAGACCAGCCGGACGGTGTCGGCGCGCTGGCGCAGCACCTCGGCCAGGTTGGTGTGGGCGGCCCCGCAGAACCGGCACTGGAAGTCGCCGTACTCGACGAGGGTGACCGGCGCGTCGGCCGGCCCGCGGGTGTGGTCCGTCCCGGTCACCGGTAGCCGCAGCCGGGCGGTGGTGACCTGCAGTGGCGTGGTCATCAGGCCCTCACCCGCCGATCCGGGGTGGCGTTCGGATCAGTCATGGTTCCCAGCCTCGCGCACGGCGGGGTGAGCCGGGATCACCCGGCCGGGGTGGTCCGCCTCAGCGGCCCACGGTCACCTGGTTCCGCACCTCCCGGATGCCGGGCGCGTTCCACACCACCCGCTCGATGTCCGCGCGCTCACCGGCCGAGTGGACCGACCCCTCCAGCAGCACCGTGTCGCCGTGCACCCGGACGCTGATGCCCTCCGCCTCGGTGGCGCCGTTGCGGGCCAGGGCGTCCACGATCCGCTCGGCCAGGTCGCGTCCGTCGGCGCGGGCGCTCGGCCGGACGGTGATGCCGTTGCTCACCCCGCATACGCCGGTGAGCCGGGCGACCGAGCGCTCGGCGGCCCGGCGCTGGTACTCCCATTCCACCTCGCCGTGCAGGGTGACCCAGCCGTCGGCGACGGTCACGTCGAGCGCCTCGATCGGCACGAAGGCGTCCCACTCCAGAGCGCGGCTCGCCGCGACGGCGATCTCCGGGTCGCTCTTCTCGGCGGAGGTGGCGATCCGGACGGCGATGTCGTTGGCCACCGCCCGCACCCGGGGCACCCGGTGCGCGGCCCGCTCGGCGGCCCACTTCTTGGCGTAGCTGTCCACCGAACCGGCCAGCGTCACCACCCCCTCGGTGACGGTCACCCCGATCTCGTTGGGGCGTACCCGGGGTTCCCAGGTGAGCTCGTCGAGGACGGCGGACTGGATCTCCTGGTCGGTGTGGATGGTCGTGGCGGTGGCCATGCTGACTTCCTCCCGGGATCGGTTCGCGGTGCGGCGGGCCCCGCCGGCACGGAGTCCCGCAACCCCGATCCTGCGCCCACCCCGGGTGACCCGCCCTCACCCGATACGGGTGTCCCGCTTGGGAGCGCTTCCATAATCAGCGACGCAGCGGTTAAGGTGAATGCCCCTCGGCTGTGGGAGCCAGCACGCCGACGGGGAGCCCGGGCAGCTCCCCACGAACGGTCGACGTCGTCAGGGCACGCGCGTCGCTCCCCTTCCAGCACGGGCAACCGAGAGGAACCGCCCCATGCGTAGAAGTCTCGCCGGCGTGGCCGCCGCCGCGCTGGCCGCCACCGTGGCGGCCGTCGTCGTGCCGCTCGCCGCCGCACCGGTCACCCCGGCCGCCGCCGCGTCGGCCGAGCCGTACAGCTGGCGGAACGTCCGGATCGACGGGGGCGGCTTCGTCCCCGGCATCGTCTTCAACCCGAGCGAGAAGAACCTCGTCTACGCGCGCACCGACATCGGCGGGGCCTACCGCTGGGAGCAGTCGACCCAGTCCTGGACGCCGCTGCTGGACTGGGTCGGCGCCGACCGGTGGGGCTGGAACGGCGTGGTCAGCCTCGCCACCGACCCGGTGCAGACCAACCGGGTGTACGCCGCGGTCGGCATGTACACCAACGACTGGGACCCGAACAACGGGGCGATCCTGCGCTCCACCGACAAGGGCGCCACCTGGCAGGCCACCGCGCTGCCGTTCAAGAACGGCGGCAACATGCCCGGCCGCGGCATGGGGGAGCGCCTCGCCGTGGACCCCAACCGGAACAGCATCGTCTACTACGGCGCCGAGGGCGGCAACGGCCTGTGGCGCAGCACCGATTACGGCGCCACCTGGGCGAAGGTGACCAGCTTCCCCAACGCCGGCAACTACCGGGCCGACCCGAACGACAGCAGCGGCTACCAGAGCCAGAACCAGGGCCTGACCTGGGTCAGCTTCGACAAGAGCACGGGTACGGCCGGCAACGCCAGCCAGACCGTCTACGTGGGCGTGGCCGACAAGCAGAACCCGGTCTACCGGAGCACCGACGGCGGCGCCACCTGGCAGCGGATCCCCGGCCAGCCCATCGGCTACCTGGCCCACAAGGGCGTGGTGGACCCGGTCGGCGGCTACCTCTACATCGCCACCAGCGACACCGGCGGCCCGTACGACGGCGGCAAGGGCGACGTGTGGAAGTTCAACCGGGCCACCGGCGCCTGGACGCAGATCAGCCCGGTCCCGTCGTCCAGCGCGGATGCCTACTTCGGCTACGCGGGGCTGACCATCGACCGGCAGCACCCGAACACCCTGATGGTCGCCACCCAGGTCTCCTGGTGGCCGGACGCCATCTTCTGGCGCAGCACCGACGGCGGCGCCACCTGGACCCGGATCTGGGACTTCGCCAGCTATCCGAACCGCACGAAGAAGTACACGATGGACATCTCCTCGGTGCCCTGGCTGACCTTCGGCACCAACCCGTCACCGCCGGAGGAGAGCCCGAAGCTGGGCTGGATGAACGAGTCGCTGGAGATCGACCCGTTCGACAGCAACCGGATGATGTACGGCACCGGCGCCACCGTCTACGGCACCACCGACCTGACGAAGTGGGACACCGGCGGCCAGGTCACCATCCGGCCGATGGTCAGGGGGCTGGAGGAGACGGCGGTGCTCGACCTGGTCAGCCCGCCCTCGGGGGCGCCGCTGGTGAGCGCGCTCGGTGACATCGGCGGCTTCCGTCACACCGACCTGGCCGCGGTGCCGCCGACGATGTTCACCCAGCCGATCTTCACCAGCACCACGAGCCTCGACTACGCCGAGACCAGGCCGGCGGTGCTGGTCCGGGCCGGCAACTTCACCGACGCGGACCGCCCCGGCGACAGCCACGTCGCGTTCTCCACCGACGGCGGGGCGAACTGGTTCCAGGGCAGCGAGCCGTCGGGGATCAACAGCGGCGGCACGGTGGCCGCGTCCGCCGACGGCAGCCAGTTCGTCTGGGCGCCGGGCGACGCCGGTCAGCCGGTGGTCCGGTCGGTCGGCTTCGGCACCTCGTGGGCCGCCGCGACCGGCATCCCGGCCAACGCGGTCGTCGAGTCCGACCAGGTCGACCCGAACAGGTTCTACGGCGTCAGCGGCGGGCGGTTCCACGTCAGCACCAACGGCGGCGCGAGCTTCACGGCCACCGCGGCCGGCGGCCTGCCCACCACGGGGGTCAAAGTCAAGGCGGTGCCCGGCCGCCAGGGCGACGTCTGGCTGGCCGGCGAGGGCGGGCTGTGGCACTCGACCGACTCCGGCACGAGCTTCACGAAGCTGGCCGGGGTCACCTCGGCGGTCAACGTGGGCTTCGGGAAGGCCGCCCCCGGGCAGACCTATCCCGCACTGTTCACCGTCGGGACCGTCGACGGCAACCACGGCGTCTACCGGTCGGACAACGCCGGCGCGACCTGGGTGCGGATCAACGACGACCAGCACCAGTACGGCAACGCGGGCGAGGCCCTCACCGGCGACCCGCGCGTCTACGGCCGGGTCTACCTGGGCACCAACGGCCGGGGCATCCTCGTGGCGGACCGGCTCGGCGCCACGCCCGGCCCGACGCCGACCACCCCCGGTCCCTCCCCGACCACCCCGGGACCGTCCCCGACCACGCCGGGTCCGACGCCCACCTCCCCGAGCCCGTCACCCAGCTCGCCCGGCCCGTCGCCGAGCAGCGTGGGCTGCACGGCGACATACGCGGTGACGAACTCCTGGCCCGGGGGCTTCCAGAGCGAGGTGACGGTGCGCAACTCCGGCGCCGCCCCGATCGCCGGCTGGACCGTGGCCTGGACCTTCCCGGACGGCCAGAAGATCACCCAGGTCTGGAACGGGTCGTACACGCAGACCGGGTCCGCGGTGACGCTGCGGGACGCCGGCTGGAACGGCAACCTCGGCGTGGGTGGGGTCACCACAGCGGGCTTCACCGGCACGTACACCGGCGGCAACCGCGCGCCGGCCCCGTCCTGCACCGCCCGCTGACCGGACCGGGAACAGCGCGTGGCCGCCCCCGTCCCCGGGGGCGGCCACCGTCGCGTCCGGGGCTCAGCCGTCCAGGCCGGCGGGGGAGTTGGGGCGGTCGACGTCGACGAACTCGATCTCGTCGACGTCCCGCTCCCGGCTGCCGGCGGCCCGCGCGGCGGTGCCGGCGGCCCAGCCGATCGCCGCGCCGGCCAGGGCCGCGGCGATGAGCAGCGTCCAGGGCAGCGCCGGCCGACGGCCGGCGAGCGCGTCGAAGGCGAGGGTGGCCCTGCGGCGGGCCTCCTCGGCGGCCGAGCCGACCAGGTCGGTGGCGTCGTCGGCGAGGCCGGAGGAGTTGCGGCGGGCCGACCGGGCGGCGTCCCGCACGCTGTCCCCGGCGGAGCCGGCGGCGGAGAGCAGGTGCTGCCACGCCTGGTCGGCGACCCGCTCGGGCTTGCTGCGGCGGTCCAGCAGGGTGGATCCGAACATGGTGTTACCTCCTCGGGGTGCCGAAGTCCGGCGGCCAGATCGGACTCCGGGTGTCATCCGGCGCGTGACGGTTCGCTCACCGGGGCCAGTGCCCCCAGCGGAGCCGGCGCAAACCCACCGGGGTGGGCCGGGTCGCGCCGATCGGCGCGGGACCGGACGAACCACGCGGACGCGCCGGGGGCGGGTGCCACCCGGGCGTGCGCCCGCCCGCTACCCTGGGTCGGCGGATCGGCCGGGCCTACCCCGGCCGATCGACCGGTTGGGACCCCGCGCCGCGGGGAAACAGGAGCCCGAAGGTCCGGATTGGGATGCCCAGGTGTGCCCAGTACGCGAATTGCTCATCCCGAGGGGTGGCGACCGAGGCCGTCGGAGGAATACTCTCGGTCGCGGCCCGCGTACTGATGAGGCGCCCGTACGGGCGAGTGGAGGTGCTCGCGTGAGCCTGTCGATCGTGAAGTCGGTGCTGCCGGGTGGTGTGGTCCAGATCGCCCCGCGAGGGGAGATCGACGTCGACACCGCGTACGAGGTGCGGGAAGCGATCGCCGAGGTGCTCGCCAAGGGCCGGCCCTCGCGGATCGAGCTCAACATGCGGCTCGTCACCTTCATCGACTCCGTCGGCATCAGCGCCATGGTCGCCGGCTTCCAGACCTGCGAGGTCAGCGGCGTCAAGCTGGTGGTCACCGAGCCGAGCCGCTTCGTGCACCGGCAGCTCTGGGTGACCGGCCTGCTCGGCCTCTTCGGCGCGCCCGAGCCCTGGTTCGCCGACAGCACCCCCCAGGTGCTTCCCGGCGCCTGATCGACCTCACCCCTCGCTGATCGAGTCCCGCTCGCCGACCTACCGCCAGCCGGGACCTTCGACCCGTTGCCAGCCCGGCTCCGGTACGGGACGATCGTGCGAATCCACGACGGCGAGGGGGTGCCGCTTGCTCAGCAGCGACAGCTTCAGCTACACCGTGCAGGCCCGGTGCACGAGGGCCCACGCGGTGGCTCTGCTCGGCGACCTGAGTCGGCAGGGTGAGCTGCATCCGCTGATCGTCCGGGTCCGTCAACTGCCGGCCCGTCCCGGGGCGCTGGCCAGCTACGCGATCACCGACCGGCTGGCGCTCGGCCCGCTGCACTTCCCGGTCACCTACCAGGCGGACGTGCTGGTCGCCAACGAGGACGAGGTCGTGACGGTGGCGCGGCAGCAGCCGGCCACCACGGTGCGCAACCACACCCGGCTGCGCGACGAGCCGGACGGGGTGGTGCGCATCGACGTGGAGATCACCCTCTCCGCGCCGGCGCCGCTGTTCGGCTACGCCTTCCGGCAGGCCCGTGCGGCCCACCTCGGCCTGGCCAGCCGGCTCGGCGCCACCCTGGAGGGGCAGGCGTCCTGACCCGGCCACCGGCGGCGGCGCGGCTCAGCCGCGGCGCCCGGCGGACACCGGTCGCCGGACCGTCGGGCGCGCCGGCCGGAGCCGCCCCCACGGCTTGTAGGTGGACAGCACCGTCACGACGAGCAGCAGCGTGCTGGAGACGGTGGGGGCGACCACCAGGTCGACGCGCAGGTGGTCGTCGGCCGCTCCGGCCAGCTCACCGAGGTGCCGGACCCGCGGGGTGAGCAGGAGCAGCACCAGCGTGAGCACCACGGTGGTGACGGCGAACTTCACCAGCACCCAGCGCCAGCGCAGCAGCCCCCACGGGGTGAGCAGCGCGCTGGCGAGCCCGACCAGCCAGACGAGCACGCTCAGCGGGGCGAACAGCCAGGTGACCAGCAGCGCGGCGGCCGGGTAGACCACCTCGGGGTCGGCCCCGCGCAGCCCGGCCACGCCGAGGGCCAGCAGCACCAGGTCGGCGCCGAGCCACCCCAGCGAGGTGACCAGGTGCAGGATGAGCAGGGCCTTGCGCCCGGCGGGGGAGAGTCGAGTCATGCCCCCGATGCTCGGCCGTGGCGGGCGCCGCGTCGTGGGCCGCGCGGCGACACCCGGCCTACGTCGTGGCGCGTAGGCCGGGTGCCGGAGCGCGGATCAGTACACCGACAGGTGCACGTGGTTGGTGTGGTCGCTGGACGGGTCGCCGTTGCCCCCGCTGTACGACTTCCAGCCGCTGCTGGGCAGCCAGATCTGTTTGAACCAGATCACGTAGAGCACGGCGAGCGCGTCGGCGTTGCGGATGAAGTAGGCCGCGAGGTTGTTGCCGTACGTCTTGTCGCCGCCGGTGGCCACGCCGCCGAAGCCGCTCTTCTGCGCGGCGAAGTCGCAGGCCCGCCCCTTCGGGTGCTCGCCCGAGCCGCTGGGCCGGTGGCAGGAGACGTAGCGGGTGAAGCCCGCCGCCTTGGCCTGCTGGAGCGCGTGCAGCGTACGCGGGGTGATGCAGCCGTCGGCCGGGGTCGGGTCGTCGACGCTGCACGACTCCGACGGCCAGGAGCCGTCGGCGTTCCGCTTGGCCGGCTTGGCGTTGGCCGAGGAGGTGCCCTGCACGCTGCCGCCGCCGCTGCTGGACGCCCGGTTGTTCGCCACCTCCAGGGCGCGTTCGGCCTGCTGCTTGCGCTTGGCCATCACCGCGACCTGCTTGCGCTGCTCCTGGATCTCGCCGGTGAGCGCGGTCTGCGTGCGGGTCGCCTTGTCCCTGGTGTCGAGGAGGTCGCGGAGCGCCCGGTCCTCGTGCGCGGCCACCTGCTCCAGGGCCGCGGCGCGGTCCATGAAGCCCTCCGGGCTGGTGCTGCCGAGCAGCGCCGCGGCCGTGCCCAGCCGCCCGGACCGGTACGCCACCCCGGCGATCTCGCCGACCTTCGCGCCGCGCACGGTCAGCTCGGCGTTGACGGTCTTGAGCTGGGCGGTGAGTTGCTGCTGCCGGGTCACCGAGCGGTTCAGCGCGGTGCGTGCGTCCAGCCAGCCCTTGCTGGCCGCGTCGAGCTGGGCGCGCAGCGCGGGGGTGCCGCCCTCGTCGTCGCCGGGCGCGGCGGCGAGCAGGCCGGTCGGGGAAGCGGCCGTGGTCGCCGAGGCGGGGGAGACCGGCGCGGTCACGACGCCGAGGGCGAGCGTCGCGACGAGCAGGGCCGCCAACCGGGCGGCCGTCCGTCGTACAGGTGCCACTGGGGGCATTCACGTGTCCTTCCGTCAACCGCCGACCGGGTTAGCTGACGGGTTCGGGACGGAAGATCCCTACCGCTGACGCGGATGCACCCCACGAACGTGGTTCCCCGGCTCGCCCGTGCGGGCGATTAGGCGCTGGCCACCGCGGGCGCCGCTGGGCGCCGCCCGGCGGGGGCCGCGGTCGAGCCTACCGGCGCTGTGCCGGGGCGGCTCTGCTGGTGGGAGCCGGTGTCCCGGACAAAACCGGCATAGGTGCACAATAACCACTTGGATTTAAGATTGCCCTAATTACCACTCGACTGCGCCGCACGCGCCGGGAGACGCTCCGGGTTCGATCTGCAACGTGGCGTGATCGATGGAGAAGTCCTCGTGCAGGGCGGTACGGGCGGCCGTCAGCACCTCGCCGACCTCGGCGCCGGGGGCCATGGTCAGGTGCGCCGACGCCACCTCCATGCCCGAGGTGAGCGTCCAGACGTGCAGGTCGTGCACCTCGGCGACGCCGGGCACGGCGGCCAGCCGGTCGTGCACGGCGGTCACCTGGAGGTGCTCCGGGGCGGCCTGCACCAGGATCCGGACCGCGGCCCGGCCGAGCCGCCAGGTGCGGGGCAGGATGAACAGCCCGATCGCCACGGCGACCAGCGGGTCGGCCCACCACCAGTCGGTTATCGCGATGACCAGGGCGGCGCCGATCACGCCGAGCGAGCCGAGCAGGTCGCCCAGCACCTCCAGGTACGCCCCGCGCAGGTTGATGCTCTCCTCGGCGCCGGCGCGCAGCAGCGCGAACGCGCCGATGTTGGCGAGCAGGCCGAGCACCGCCACGGCGAGCATCGGCCCGGCGAGCACCTCCGGCGGCTCGCCGAACCGGCGTACCGCCTCGACCAGGACGTAGACGGCCACGGCGCCGAGCAGCACCGCGTTGGCCAGCGCGGCCAGCACCTCCAGCCGGTAGAGCCCGAAGGTGCGCTGCGGGTCGGTGTCGGCGTGCCGGGTGGCGGTGATCGCGGCGAGCGCCATGCCGATGCCGAGGACGTCGGTGAACATGTGCCCGGCGTCGGAGAGCAGGGCCAGCGATCCGGTCGCGAAGGCGGCCACCGCCTCGACCACCATCAGGGCGGTGAGCAGCGCGAAGGCGCCCCAGAGCCGACCACGGTGACGCTGCGCCGCGTTGGCCACCGCGCCGCTGTGGTCATGACCTGCGCCCACGCCCACACCCTCTCGTCCGCCGCCCCGGCCGGGCTCAATCTATGCTCACATCGCTATGTGTGCAAGTGAACGCCGGACGAGGCGCCGTCGTCACCCGACCGGGTCGAGCGTGGTGAGCCGCTGGGTGGCCCGGGAGAGCGCCACGTACAGGGTCCGGACCCCCGACCCCGGATCGGCCCGGATCTCGCTCGGGGCCACCAGCACCACCCCGTCGTACTCCATGCCCTTGGCCTGGAGGCTGGTCACCACCTGGAGCCGGCCGCCCAGGTCGCCCAGCCACCCGGCCACCTCGTCCCGGCGCGGCACCGGCGTGATCACGCCCACCGTGCCCTCGACCTCCGCGAGCAGCGCGCGCGCCGCCGCCGCGGTGGCGTCGGGCAGGTCGGCGGCGGGCACCGTCCGCTCGACGGGGGCCACGCCGGTGGAACGGACCGCGGTGGGCAGCGCCAGATCCGGGTGTACGCGGTGGATCTCCGCGGCCGCCACGGCGAAGATCTCCGCCGAGTTGCGGTAGTTGGTGGTCAGCTCGTACCGGTGGCGGCGGCGCCGGCCCAGCGCCTGGTCCCGGGCCCGGGCCAGCTCCTGCGGGTCGCCGGTCCAGGCGGTCTGCGCCGGGTCGCCCACCACCGTCCAGGAGGCCAGCCGGCCGCGCCGGCCGACCATCCGCCACTGCATCGGCGAGACGTCCTGCGACTCGTCGACGACCACGTGAGCGTAGTCGCGGTAGTCCTCCGGGCGCTCCCGGGCGGCGGCCCGGGCGGCGCGCTGCCGGTCGGCGGCCGTGCTCAGCTCCCGGACGCCGCCGGCCAGCAGGAACGGGTCCCGCTTCTGCCTCGCCCGCTGCACCGGCCGGCCGAGCAGCGCGTCCAGCTCGTCCAGCAGCGCCACGTCGGCGATCGTCAGCCCCTCCCCGTCCAGGCTCCGGTACGCCTCGGTCAGCAGCCGGATCTCGGCACCGGACAGGACGCCCCCGGCGTACCGGCGCAGCCGCTCCGGGCGCGCCAGCCAGCCCAGCACGTGGCGGGGGTGCAGCCGCGGCCACCAGGCCTTGAGGAACTCCCGGAACTCCGGCCGCTCGATGATCTCGTCCTCGAACGCGGGCTGCTCCGGGAGCCGGCCGATCCGCAGCCGGCGGGCCTGCGCCCAGAGCGCGGCGAGGACCGCGTCGAAGGCCGCCCGGCGCACCTCGTTGCGGCGCGCGCCGCGCGACAGCGTCCGGTCCCGGATGGCGTCCAGCTCCGCCCGCTCCAGCCGGAGCAGCTCACCCCGGTAGAGCAGGCGCAGCTCGCCGGGGGAGTCGGGCACCGCGTCCCGGACCGCCCGCTCCAGCACCCGGCGCATCCGCAGCGACCCCTTCACGGCCGCCACCTCGGGCGGGTCCGTCCGGTTCGCCGACACGCCGGGGAAGAGGGAACCCAGCGAGTGCAGGGTGGCCGTCTCCTCGCCGAGCGAAGGGAGCACCGAGGCGATGTACTGGACGAACACGCTCGACGGGCCGACCACCAGGATGCCGCCGCCGGCGTACCGGGCGCGGTCGGAATAGAGCAGGTACGCGGCCCGGTGCAGGGCCACCGCCGTCTTGCCGGTGCCCGGGCCGCCGGAGACGATCGTGACCCCGCTGGCGGGGGACCGGATCGCCTCGTCCTGCTCCCGCTGGATGGTGGCGACGATGTCCCGCATGCCGTGGCCGGTGGCCCGGGACAGGGTGGCCAGCAGCGCGCCGTCGCCGACCACGGCCATCTCCGGCGGCGCCGACTCCGGGTCCAGCAGGTCGTCCTCGATCCGGGTGACCTGCTCCGCGGACGACTGGATCGTGCGCCGCCGCACCACGCCCTGCGGATCGGCGGGGGTGGCCTGGTAGAACGCGGCGGCGGCCGGCGCACGCCAGTCCACCACCAGCGTCTCGGCGTTCTCCCCGCGCACGCCGAGGCGCCCCACGTGCAGCACCTGCCCGGTACGCAGGTCCAGCCGGCCGAAGACCAGCCCCTCGTGCTCGGCGTCCAGCACGTGCCGGCGCTGCGCGGCGTGGAAGACCATCGCGTCCCGCTCGACCAGCGCGCCGAAGTTGCCGACCCGGGCGAGCCGGTAGCCCTCCCGCTCGGCGTCGGCGGCCGACCGACGCAGTTCGGCCAGCCGGGCGTACACCCGGTCGAGATGCCGTTGTTCGACGGCGATCTCCCGTTCCAGGGTGGTCTGGTCGCTCAACGCGGGGGCTCCTGTGGTCAGACGGCGCGGCTGAATGAGGGTACGGGCCTCCGACCCGGCCCGTGTCGGGGCCATGCCGCTGCCCGCCGCCGCCCGTCCGGGTTGCCCGTTATCCGGGCGTTCCCACCCGCTGCCCGGCCGTTCCCGCGTCCGTCCCCGAGAGCACCTGGTGCAGCACCCCGGCGACGGCCGCGGTCACCTCGTCGGGGCGTTCCATCATCAGCATGTGGCCGGCGCCCGGGCAGACGGTCAGCTCGGTGGTCGGCAGCGCCGCGGCGATCGACTCGGCGCACGGCGGCGGGGTGAGCCGGTCCCGGTCGCCGACCAGCGCGGCGGCCGGCAGCCGGCCGAGCGCCGCGAGGGTGTCCAGCCGGTGCTGGGCCCCGATCGAGGCGCGGAACCCGCCGATCGAGCGCAGCGAGGCGTGCGCCACCGCCGAGGTGACCAGCCGGATGTCGGCGGGGTCGCAGCGGTCGCCGAAGAGCATCCAGCGGATGCTGGGGCGCAGCGCGCGCAGCAGCGCGTGCGGCGGGCGCCAGGCGCCGCACCGGGCCAGCACCCCGGCGCCGGTGGTCTCGGCCAGCCGGATCAGCCGGGCGATGCGGGGGGAGAGCCCGTAGGCGGTGTGGGTGTGCCCCTCGGCGGTGGTCGAGACGAAGACCAGGCCGGCGACGCGGGCGGCGAAGCGGTCGGGGTGGCGGTGGGCGAACTCCATCACGGTCATCCCGCCCATCGAGTGCCCGATGAGCACGATCGGGCCGGACGGGACGAGCTGGTCGACCACCGCGGCCAGGTCGTCGCCGAGCTGGGCCAGGGTGGCGGTGCGCAGCGCCATGCAGCTCGACCGGCCGTGCCCCCGGGCGTCGTAGGTGAGCACCCGGATCCGGTCGCCCCACCGGTCGCGCAGGCCGGCGAGCTGGCGGTGCCAGCTGCGACCGTCCAGCGTCCAGCCGTGCAGCAGGACGGCGGTGACCTCGGCGTCGACCGGCCCGGTCGCCGTCACGTGCAGGCGTACGCCGTCGGGAAGTCGCACCTCCAGGTGCTCCGGCATGTTCCACCTCCCCGGGCCGACCGGTGACCGCGCACCGGAGTGACCCGGTGGTGACACCGGCGTACCCCTCATGACAGCACGGCAACCGGGGTGGTGAGAAGATTCCCAACCCCGCCTCGCGGCGTCGGATCGGTGACCAGGCTGGAGGGCATGCCGCCCACCCCCGCCGCCCGGACGCCCCGGGCCGCCCTGGCCGAGCTGCTCTCCGGCAACCGGCGCTTCGTCAGCGGGCAGCCGGTGCACGGCCACGACGTCACGGCCGCCGCCGCGGTGGCCTCGGGCGACCAGCAGCCGTACGCCGTGGTGCTCGGCTGCATCGACTCGCGGGTGCCGCTGGAGGCGATCTTCGACCAGACGTTCGGCTCGATCTGCGTGATCCGCACCGGCGCGCACGTGCTCGACCGGGCCGTCCGCGGCTCGATCGAGTACGTGGTGGGGCAGCTCGGTGTGCGGCTCGTGATGGTGCTCGGCCACGAGCGCTGCGGCGCGGTGGGCTCGGCGGTCGAGGCGCTGCGCAGCGGGCACCGGCCGGGCGGCGCGCTGGGCTACGTGGTGGACCGGATCACGCCGGCGGTCCACGAGGTCGGCGTGGACGACCCGGACGCCCACCCGCTCGCCGTCCGCCGGCACGTCCGGCGCACGGTGGCCGCCCTGCGCGCCGACGACCTGCTGGCCGGCCCGGTGGCGGCCGGCGAGGTGGCCGTGGTCGGCGCCCTGTACGACCTGGCCACCGGCGAGGTGGCGCTGCTGCCCGGGGAGTGAGGAGAGACAGAACCGCCCGCCGGGGTGACCCCCGGCGGGCGGTTCGTGGTGTCGCGGGTGAGGGCTCAGCCCTCGAAGACGCCGGCCTCGACGAGACGCTTCTCGGTCTTGTCCCAGCCGTGGTCCGGGTGGGTGGCGGCGAGAGCGTTGATCTCGGCGCGGACCTTGGCGGCGTGGCCGGCGGCGGCCAGCACCCGGATCTCCTCGACGAAGGCCTCGGAGTCGGTGCGCAGGTGCGCGGTCTTGCCGTTGGTCAGGTTGCGCACGTAGGCGTGCTTGCCGCCGTTGAGCGGGATCAGGTACTTGAACTCGCCCAGCACGCTGAGGGCGCCACCCTGGCCAGCCTGGCCGGCCCGGACTGACGCGCGCGCGGTCTTAGAGGTGTTGCTCGCCACGGAGGTACTCCTTGCAGACGTACGGGAGGACGGAAACCGTCCGGGGGCTGAATGTGCGGTTGACGCCCGGGGTGAGCGTCAGCCCGCGAAGACGTGCGGCGGCACAGAACCGCCCAGAGAACTGTACACGACCCCGACGCCTGGCTGGTCGTCGCGCCGTCAGGGAGCACAACCAGGTCAACCTCCCGGGTATTTCCCGGTCACCGGCACCGGCGAATTTTCCGATTCGCTGGCGCACCATCCGTCACACAGGTCATCATGTGTTGCAGAGGCCACTCGCGTGGACGAGGTCGTAGGGGAAGACGCACCTCGGCTCACCGGGAGGTCACCGTGCCAACGCGTGGCGTCGTATACGTCCACTCGACCCCGCTCGCCGTGTGCTCACACGTCGAGTGGGCGATCGCGCGCGTCCTCGCCGCGCCGGTCAACCTGCACTGGACGGCCCAGCCCGTCGATCCCGGGGCGCGGCGCGCCGAGTGCGGGTGGACCGGCAGCCCGGGGACGGGCGCCGAACTGGCTGCTGCCCTCCGGCAGTGGCCCATGATTCGTTTCGAGGTCACCGAGGAGCCCAGCGCGGGGGTCGACGGCGAGCGCTTCATGTACGTCCCGGGGCGCGGCCTGTTCCGGGCCACCGTGGGCGCGGCCGGTGACATCCAGCTCGGCGAGGATCGGCTGCGCGGCATCATGGCCGCCGCCCGGGCCCCGGAGGCGCTCGCGCACGCCCTGGACAAGGCACTCGGCACCGCCTGGGACGCCGAGCTGGAGCCCTACCGGTACGCCGGTGACGGCGCGCCCGTGACACTGCTCACCCGGGTGGGCTGACGGAAGGTCAAGTTGCCCCGATACGGTGGGGCGCGTGTCGATTTCCCCGCGCCGCACCTGCGTCGCGCTCGCCGCACTGACCGCGCTGCTCGTCTCCGGGTGTTCGGGTGAGCCCGAACGGCCCCGACCGACCCCGTCGAGCCCGGCGCCGGTCCCGTCGTCGGCCGCCCCCGCCCCGACCGGCGCCGACCCGGCCGCCCGGGCGGCCGCCCTGGTGGCGACGCTCTCCGACGAGGATCTCGTCGGCCAGGTGCTGATGCCCTACGCGTACGGCAGCTCGGCGACGAAGGTCTCGCCCGGGTCGGCGGCCGGCAACCGGGCCCTGGCCGGGGTCGACACCCCCGCGGAGATGGTCGCGAAGTACCGCCTCGGCGGGCTCATCCTGGTCGGCTTCAGCGCCGACGACCCCACCTCGGGCAACCAGGAGACCACCAACGTCGACAACCCGAAGCAGGTCCGCGCGCTGACCGACGGGCTGCGCGCGGCCGCCGGCCGGCTGCCCGCCGGGCCCGCCCCCTTCCTGATCGGCACCGACCAGGAGTACGGCGTGGTCACCCGGATCACCGACGGGGTGACCCTGCTGCCCAGCCCGCTCGCCGCCGGCGCCGCCGGCAACCCGGCGCTCACCGAGGCCGCCTGGCGGGCCGCCGGCGCCGAGCTGGCCGCCATGGGCGTCAACCTGGACTTCGCCCCGGTCGCCGACGTGCTGGCCACCCGCAGCACGGTGATCGGCTCCCGCTCCTTCGGCGCCGACCCGACGACCGCCTCGGCGCAGGTGGCCGGCGCGGTCCGGGGGTTGCAGGCCGAGGGCGTCGGTGCCGCCGTCAAGCACTTCCCCGGGCACGGGCTGACCGCCGCCGACTCGCACACCGACCTCCCGGTGGTCGGGCAGTCCCGCGCCGTGCTGGACCGCACCGCGTTCCCGCCGTTCCACGCCGGGATCGACGCCGGCGCCATGGCGGTGATGTCCGCCCACCTGGACGTCAAGGCGGTCGACCCGGGCACACCGGCCACGTTCTCCCACAAGCTCCTCACCGACGTGCTCCGCGGCCAGCTCGGCTTCCAGGGCGTGGTGATCACCGACGGGATGAACATGGCGCCGGCCAAGCGGTGGTCGCCCGGCGAGGCCGCGGTCCGCGCGCTGAACGCCGGCAACGACCTCATCCTCATGACCCCGAACGTGGGCCAGGCGTACGACGGGCTGCGTGCCGCGCTCAAGGACGGCTCGCTGCCCCGGACCCGGCTCGTGGAGGCGGTCACCCGGGTGCTGACCATGAAGTTCAAGCTGGCCGACCGGCCGGCGCCGGCGCTGTCGACGCTGGACAGCCCCGAGCACCGGAAGGCCGCCGCCGACCTGGCCGCCGCCGCGGTGACCATGCTGCGCGGCCGGTGCGGCAGCCCGGTGGCCGGCCCGGTCACCGTCACCTCCGCCAAGGGACGGGACGGCACCCGGGCCGCGCTGACCGCCGCGCTCACCGCCGCCGGGGTGAAGGTCGTGCCCAGCGGCGGCACGGTCGTGCACCTCGTCGGGTACGGCGACGGGAGCGCGGACCTGAACGCCGACGCGGACGTGACGGTGGCCATGGACACCCCGTACGTGCTGGCCGGGGCGAAGTCACCGACCCTGCTGGCCACCTACTCGTCCACCCGGACGTCGATGACCGCGCTGGCCGCGGTGCTCGCCGGCAAGGCCCGCCCGACCGGCCACTCGCCGGTGAAGGTGTCCGGCCTGCCCGCCACCACCTGCGGCACCTGATCGGGGTGGCTGCTCCGCGACCGACCCGCCCTGACCTGCCCGGCTGGTAGCGTCGGCCCGGTCCGCCGCCAGGGAATCCGGGGGTCGAGTGCCGTGACCGCGCCGCAGCCGGCCCTGTCCGTCGTGGTGCCGATGTTCAACGAGGAGGCCGTCCTCCCGCTGTTCGCCGTCCGGCTGCGCGGCGTGCTTGACGGGCTCGGCGAGGCGTACGAGGTGGTGGCCGTCGACGACGGCAGCACCGACGCCACCGGCGCGGCGCTGGCCGCGCTGCGGGTCGGCTGGCCCGAGCTGCGGGTGCTCCGGTTGCGCCGCAACAGCGGGCACCAGGTCGCCCTGCACGCCGGCCTGCTCCGCGCCCGGGGCGCGTACGTGGTCAGCATCGACGCCGACCTCCAGGACCCGCCCGAGGTGATCGTCGAGCTGCTGTGCCGGGCCCGCGCCGACGGCGTGGACGTGGTCTACGCCGTGCGGGCCGACCGCAGCCGGGACACCCGGTTCAAGCGGTGGAGCGCGGGCGGGTACTACCGCCTGGTCCGGCGGCTGGTCGGCGAGCAGGTCCCCGCCCAGGCCGGCGACTTCCGGCTGCTCGGCCGGGCCGCCGTGGAGGCGCTGCGGGAGCTGCCCGAGCGCAGCCCGGTGCTCCGGCTGGTGGTGCCCTGGCTCGGCTTCCCCAGCGCCGAGGTGACCTACGAGCGGCAGGAACGCGCCGCCGGCCGCACGAAGTACCCGCTGTCCCGGATGGCCGGGCTGGCCGCCGAGAGCGTCACCAGCTTCTCCGCCGCGCCCCTGCGGGTGGCCACCTGGCTGGGCCTGGTGGGCGTGGCGGTCTGCGGGGTGCTGGTGGTGGCGGCGCTGCTGGCCTGGTTCGCCGGCGCCACGGTCACCGGCTGGCCCTCGCTCTACGTGGCGATCCTCTTCCTCGGCGCCGTGCAGCTGCTCTGCCTCGGCCTGCTCGGCGAGTACGTGGCCCGGATCTACACGGCCGTGCAGGGCCGGCCCGCGTACCTGGTGGCCGGCGACAGCGCCGCCGCCGGGCCGGCCCACCCGGACCCCGCCGAGCTGGCCGACAGCCTGCGGTGACCGCCCTCGCCGCCGGCGCCACCCCGGCGGCCGTCGACCCGCGCCGCCGTCCGGCCGGCCTGCGGTGGGCCCCGGCCGTCGCCGGGTACGCCGCCGTCGTCGCCGTGCTGCTCGCCGCCGGCACCCCGGCCGGCGCGATCGCCCGGTGGACCGCGTACGCGGCGCTGGCCGTGCTGCTCCCCGGCACACTGGTGTTCCGCGCGCTGCGCCGCCGGCCGCACACCCTGGTCGAGGACCTGGCCATGGGCGCGGCCGTCGGCCTGGTGCTGGAGCTGGTCGCGTGGGCCGCGTTCACCGCGGTCGGGCTGCCCGGCTGGCTGCGGCTCTGGCCGCTCGCCGTGGTGGTGCCCTTCGCCGCCGTGCCCCGGCTGCGCCGGCACTGGCGGGTCCGGTACCCGACCGTGGCGCCGGCGGGGTGGGCCTGGTCGCTGGCCGGGGTGGTGGCCGGCTTCACCCTCTACCTGTACGGCTCGTTCCTCGCGGTCAACCCGGTGCTGCCCACCGACGAGGGTCAGGCCCAGTACATCGACCTGGCGTTCCAGCTCACCCTCGCCGGGGCGGCCACCCACCAGGTGCCGCCCGAGGTGCCGCAGGTTGCCGGTGAGCCGCTGCACTACCACTGGTTCGGTTTCGCCCACCTGGCCGCCACCAGCCTGGTCAGCGGGGTGGACCTGCCGACGGTGCTGTTCCGGCTGGCCGTGCCCGCGCTCTGCGCGCTCGCCGCCGTGCTGGTGGCCGTGGTCGGCTGGCGGATCAGCGGCCGGCCGTACGCCGGGGTGGTGGCCGCCGCGCTGCTGTTCACCGTCGGCGAGTTCGGCTTCGAGAACGGCTGGCGGCAGCTCTTCGGCAGCCAGGCCACCTTCATCGTCTGGGGCAGCCCGTCGATGACGTACAGCTGGGTGCTGCTGCTGCCGCTGGTCGCCGCGCTCGGTGAGCTCGCCGGCCGGGCCCGCGGGGTGACCGTGCCCGCGCTGGGCCGCGGCGCCTGGGCGCTGGCGGTCCTCTTCCTGGCCGCGTCGACCGGCGCCAAGGCCAGTTCGCTGCCGGTGGTGCTGGCCGCGCTCGGTCTCACCGCCGCGGTGACGCTGGTGGCCCGCCGCCGGCTGCCCCGGGCCGTGCTCGTCGCCGCCGGGCTGGCCCTGGCCGCGCAGGTGTTCGCCACCGCCGTGCTGTTCGCCTTCGAGAGCCACGGGGTGGTCCTGGACCCGTTCTCGGGGCTGCGCCCGTACGTGCCGACCGGCCGGCCCGCCGGGGTCACCGCGCTGTGGTGGGTGCTCGTGGCGGTGGCGTTCCTGCTGAACCTCCAGCTCCGGGTGGCCGGTGCCCTGGCCTTGCTCCGGCCGCGCCGGTGGCGGCTGGAGCCGGTGCAGGTGTTCCTGCTCGGTGGCGCGCTGGCCGGCCCGGCGATCTACCTGCTCGTCGGTCATCCCGGCAGCAGCAACCAGTACTTCACCCGGACCGGGTTCGCCTTCGGGGTGCTGCTCTCCGGGTGGGGCTGGGCCGAGGTGGCCGAGTGGGCCGCCCTCTCCCCCCGGGGGCGGTGGCTGCTCGGTGCCGGCGCCGCCGGGTTCGCCGCGCTGCTCACCGCGGTGCAGCTCCACTCCGCGGCCAGCTCGCCGGCCGTCCCCGCGTACGCCCCGGTGCTGCCGTTGCTGCGCTGGGCGGCCGTGCTGGCCGTGCCGGCGGTGCTGGTGGCCCTGTGCTGGCCCGCGCTGGTCGGGCGCTGGCCCGGGCTGGCCGGCCGGGGCGGGCTCGTGCTGCTCACCGCCGTGCTGACCGCCGGGGCGCCGGGGCTGGTGCTGGACGCGACCGCGACCCGGGAGTACCCGAACGGCGGGGCGTACCCGGTGGTGGCGATGCCCGCCTCCCGGGTCGAGGCGGCCCGCTGGGTGCGGGCGCACAGCGCGCCGGACGACGTGCTCGCCACCAACGCCCACTGCCGGGAGGTGGTGGACGGGTGGTGCGACGCCCGGTCGTTCTGGCTGAGCGGCTACGCCGAGCGGTCGGTGCTGGTCGAGGGGTGGGCGTTCGCGCCCCGGATGGTCGGCCGGCCCGACGGCCCGTACGCGCCGTTCTGGGACGCCGACCGGCAGCGCGCCAACGACGTGGCCTTCACCGCACCCACGGCCGCCGGCCTGGCCGCCCTGCGCGACCGGTACGGGGTGCGCTGGCTGGTGGTGGACCGGCAGGTCGGCCCCGAGGCGCCGGCCCTGCGGACCCTCGCCGACCTGCGCTTCGAGAACGCGCGGACGGCCGTCTACCGGCTCCGTTGACCCCGGCTCACTCCCGGTTGTTCTTGGCGGTCTGCTTGGCCAGCTGGTACGCCGGCAGCATGGCCAGGTGCTCCTCGTCGTCCGCTCCGCCGAGGGTCAGCAGGTAGCGCCCCCAGATGGTCGAGACCAGGATGGCCCGCTCCCGGGTGCCGCCCGGCCCCACGAAGCTCGCCTCGTAGGCATCGAGCGGGCCGGCCTTCGTCCGGCGGTACTGCCGCTGGGTGGCTTCGCCGTACGCGTCGAGGAACTTGTCCATCGTGTACTGCTGGCTGAGGCCCGCATCGGCGTCCCAGACGCGCAGGAAGCCGAGGTGCCCGGCGGGTTTGCCGTCGATCTCGCACATCGGCACGGCGTCGCCGATCGCGGCGTCCCGGCCGGCCGTCACCGCCTTCGCCCGCCACTTCGCCGGGATCGAGAAGATGATTCCCATCGGGCACGGGCTCGCCTTGCCGCCGATCTCACCGGCGGCCTCGATCGGGGCCACCTCGTCGTACCAGGGCGGTCCGGCGACGACGGGTGAGCCGGTCGGGCTCGGTGCCGTCGAGGCCGTCGCCGCTGGCCGCGGCTTCCCGTCGCCGCAGCCGGCCATCCCGGCAAGGGCCAGCACGGCCACCATGGCAGTGGCGGTACGTCGCCGCATTTCCGTCCTCCTGAATGGGTGCCACCGTGCCCGGCGGCCCAGGAAGGCTAGTCGATCTTCACCGGCCCTGGTGTCCCGGGATCGGACGGGCGGTGCGCCCGCAGCATCAGCGAGACCCCGGGCAGCGCCTGCACGGGCAGGTGCCGCTCGACCGCGACCACCGTACGCAGGCCGAGGTTGACCAGCGGGTGCGGCTCGTCCAGGTCCGAGCCGGTGCACCGGCGGCGCCGCCAGGCCGCCACCGGGCGGAGCAGCACGTTCCAGCTCCACAGCTCGTCCACCACCAGCCCGGCCCTCTCCACCACGGCCCGCAGCCCGGCGCGGTCGTAGCGGCGGACGTGCCCGACCGCCGCGTCGTGCGCCGACCAGAGCCGCATGTCGGCCGGCACCGTGATGAGGGCCGTCCCGCCGGGGCGCAGCGCCCGCCGCAGCTCGGCGGCCGCGAGGTGGTCCTCGTCGACGTGCTCCAGGATGTCGAAGGCGACCACCAGACCGAGCCCGGCCGAGCGGACCGGAAGCCGCCGGGCGTCGGCCCGGATCACGTCCAGGCCCCGGCCCCGGGCCACCCCGGCGCCCTCGGCGCTGTATTCCAGCGCGACCGGCCGCCAGCCGTGCGCCCGCAGCACCCGGGTGTTCCCGCCGCCGGCCGCGCCGATGTCCAGCGCCCGCCCCGGCCGGGTGCCCGCCGCCGCCAACCGGCGCAGCGCCCGGCCCAGCAGGACGCGCCGCTCCCGGTACCACCAGTGGGTGTCCTCCAGCGCGGCGAGCTTGCGGATCTCGGTCGCGTCCACGGGTGGTGCTCCTCGACGGCTCGGCGGTCCTCACCGTAACCGCCCCGGCGGGCCGGAACCGGGCCGCCGGCAAATCCGGGTGCGGCCGGACGCGGGCGCTGGCAGGGCGACGCCGATGGGGGCCGCGCCTGGTGATGGTCCGGTGGACCGGCAACTACCGGCGGGGCAACGAGCGGACCGCGCGGGAGCATCCCCGCAACCGGGGCTGAGACGCGCTCGAGGCCCGCGTCCGGTGCGGACGCGGGCCCCGAGCGGGCAGGCCGTGCTCAGGCCCGGGTGAAGACCAGGGCCACGTTGTGCCCGCCGAAGCCGAACGCGTTGTTCAGCGCCGCCGGGATCTCCAGGTGACGCGCCTTGTGCGCGGCCACCTCGAGGGTGAGGCCCTCGTCCGGGTCGTCGAGGTTGATCGTCGGCGGCACGACACCGTCCCGGATGGCCAGGATGGTGGCGATCGACTCCAGCGCACCGGCCGCACCGAGCAGGTGCCCGGTCATCGACTTGGTGGCCGATAGCAGCACGTGGTCGCCCACCGCCTTGTGCAGCGCGCCGATCTCCAGCATGTCGCCCACCGGCGTGGAGGTGGCGTGCGCGTTCACGTGCCGGATGTCGGTCTTCGCGACGTCCGCGTCCGCGACCGCCTTGGCGATGGCCCGGATGGCGCCCTCGCCCTCGGCGTGCGGCTGCACGATGTCGTACGCGTCCGACGTGATCCCGGCGCCGGCGAGGCGCGCGTAGACCCGGGCGCCGCGGGCGGCGGCGTGGTCGGCGCGCTCCAGGACCACCACGCCCGCGCCCTCACCGAGGACGAAGCCGTCGCGGCCCTTGTCCCACGGGCGGGACGCCTTCTCCGGCTCGTCGTTGCGGGTCGACATGGCCCGCATCGAGGCGAAACCGGCGATCGGCAGCGGGTGGATGACCGCCTCGGTGCCGCCGGCCACCACCACGTCGGCCCGGCCGGAGCGGATGATGTCCAGCCCCAGCGCGATCGCCTCCGCGCCGGTCGCGCAGGCGCTGGCCACCGAGTGCACGCCGGCCTTCGCGCCGAGTTCCAGCCCGACCCAGGCGGCCGGGCCGTTCGGCATCAGCATCGGCACCGTGTGCGGGGAGACCCGCCGCGGGCCGGAGGCCTCCAGGATGTCGTCCTGGGCGAGCAGGGTCGTGGCGCCGCCGATGCCGGAGCCGACGCTGACCGCCAGCCGCTCCGGGTCCAGCCCGGAGTCGGCCAGGCGGGCGTCCGCCCAGGCCTGCTGCGCCGCCACGATGGCGATCGCCTCGGACCGGTCCAGCCGACGGAGCTTGACCCGGTCCAGCACCGTCGACGGTTCGACGGCGAGCTGCGCGGCGATCCGGACGGGCAGTTGCGCGGCCCACTCCTGGGTGAGCGCACTCACCCCGGAGCGGCCGGCGAGCATGGCGTCCCAGGTCGACGCGACGTCCCCGCCGAGCGGGGTCGTCGCGCCGAGCCCGGTGACGACGACGTCGGGACGACTCATGATCAGGACTGCGCCGCGATGTAGCTGACGGCGTCGCCCACGGTCTTGAGGTTCTGCACCTCGTTGTCCGGGATCTTGACGCCGAACTTCTCCTCGGCCGCCACCACGACCTCCACCATGGAGAGCGAGTCGACGTCGAGGTCGTCGGTGAAGGACTTCCCCTCGGCCACGTCGTCCGGGTTCACCCCGGCAACCTCTTCGAGGATCTCGGCGAGGCCGGCGGTGATCTCGTCACGGGTCATTGCGGTTGGTTCCTCTCATCGGGGGTTCACTCGACGGCCGGCGACGCCGGCCGTCACACCTCGGCGCTCACGCCCGAGGGGGTCTTCATGGGCAGCGGACGACCTGACCGGCGTAGGTCAGGCCACCGCCGAAGCCGAACAGCAGCACCGGGGCGCCGGAGGGCACCTCACGCCGTTCGACCATCTTCGACAGGGCCAGCGGCACGCTCGCCGCCGACGTGTTTCCGGACTCGACGATGTCCTTCGCGATGATCGCGTTCGGGATGTCCAGCCGCTTGACGATGCCGTCGATGATCCGGGCGTTGGCCTGGTGCGGCACGAACGCGGCCAGCTCCGACGGCGCCACCCCGGCCTTCTCGCAGGCCTGGAGCGCGAGCGGGGCCAGCGCCGTGGTGGCCCAGCGGAAGACCGCCTGCCCCTCCTGCGCGATGTACGGCCGCCAGCCCTCGATCCGGACCGCGTCGCTCTTCTCCGGCACCGAACCCCACACCACGGGGCCCACCCCGGCCGGCTCGCCCTCGGCGGCCGCGGTGACCACGGCCGCGCCCGCGCCGTCACCGAAGATGATGCAGGTCGACCGGTCGGTCCAGTCGGTGAAGTCGGACAGCTTCTCGGCGCCGATGACGATCGCGTTGCGCGCCGCGCCGGCCAGGATGGCGTGGTCCACGGTGCCCAGCGCGTACGCGAAGCCGGAGCAGGCGGTGTTGATGTCGTACGCGCCCGGGGCGCTGATGCCCAGCTTGGCCGCGACCCGGCAGGCCACGTTCGGGCTGCGGTCCACCGAGGTGCAGGTGGCGACCACGACGAGGTCGATGTCGGCGGCCGTGAGGCCGGAGTTGGCCAGCGCCTTGCCGGCGGCCGCGGCGGCCATGTCGGCCACCGTCTCGTCGCCGGCGATCCGGCGGGTGACGATGCCGACCCGGTCCCGGATCCACTCGTCGTTGGTGTCGACCATCTGGGCGAGGTCGTCGTTGGTGACCACGCGGGAGGGCTGGTAGTGCCCCATCGCGACGATCCGGCTGCCGGCCATCAGTGGATACCTTCCGTTAGCGACTGCGGGACCCGCAGGATCGGCTCGTGGTGCGGGCTCATGCGCGGTGCCGGGCGATCAGGTCCCGCGCGGCGGGCAGGTCGTCGGGGGTGTTGAGGGTGACGATCTCGGGCGCCCCCGCGCCCTTGAGCTCCCGCTTGACGAGGCCCGCCAGGGTGCCGGCCGGCGGCAGCTCGATGACGCCGGTGACGCCGAGGTCGGCCAGCGTGCGCATGCACAGGTCCCAGCGGACCGGGGCGGTCACCTGGCGGACCAGCCGCTGCACCAGCTCCTGGCCGTGCTCGACCGGCGCGCCGTCCAGGTTGGAGAGCAGGATGCGGGCCGGGTCGGCGGGGGTGATGCCGGCGGCCACCTCGGCCAGCGCGGCCTCGGCCGGGGCCATGTACGGCGTGTGGAAGGCGCCGGCCACCTTGAGCATGATGACCCGGGCCCGGGCCGGCGGTTCGGCGGCGAGCTTCTCCAGCCCGGCCACCGCGCCGGCGGCGACGATCTGGCCGGCGCCGTTGCGGTTGGCCGGGTGCAGCCCGTGCGCGGCCAGGGCGGCGAGCACCTCGTCCGGGTCGCCGCCGAGCACGGCGGCCATCCCGGTCGGCTCCAGCGCGCAGGCGGCGGCCATCTCGCGGCCGCGTACGCCGGCCAGGCTCACGGCCGTCTCGGCGGTCAGCACCCCGGCCAGGGCCGCGGCGCCCAGCTCGCCGACGCTGTGGCCGGCGACCAGCCCGACGTCCTCCATGGGGAGGTGCCCGGCGGCGAGCAGCGCGGCGGCGACGAGCAGCGGCTGGGTGCGGGCGGTGTCCTTGATCTCGTCCGCGTCCGCCCGGGTGCCCAGGTGGAGCAGATCGACCCCGGCCAGCGCCGACCAGGAGCTCAGGCGCGCCTCGGCGCCGGGCAGGTCGAGCCAGGGGGTCAGGAAACCGGGCTTCTGCGAACCCTGTCCGGGTGAGAGTACGGCGAGCACGTCTACGACTCTGACGGATACTCGCGGGTCGCGCTGTAACGCACGGCACCAAACCGCACTAGAAGGTTTGGAGGATACCTACAAAGATCGGCGCCGATCATCACCAGTCTGCGGCGTTTTGCCGGCACCTGGGCTCATTGTCTGGCTCGGGACCGGTGCGACGCCCGGTACCACCGGGTCGAGCCGGCCGACCGTCAGCGCCACCTGGAGGGTGAACGCGTCCCGCGGCGTGAGCGGCGAGAAGCCGGCCACCTCGGCGACCCGCTTGAGGCGGTACCGCACGGTGTTCGGGTGCACGAAGAGCGCCCGGGCCGCGCTCTCCAGGGTGCCGCCGGCGGCGAAGAAGGCGTCCAGCGTCTCCAGCAGCTCGCCGCCGGCGCGGGCGAGCGGGGCGTACACGTCGTGGCGCAGCCGGCGGCGGGCCTCGGCGTCCCCGGCCAGGGCCCGCTCGGGCAGCAGGTCGGCGGCGGAGACCGGGCGGGGCGCGGTCGGCCAGGCCGGCGCGGCCCGGAAGCCGGCCAGCGCGGCGCGCGCCGAGTCGGTCGCCTCGTCGAGGCTGGGCACGGCCGGGCCGACCACCACGGGGCCCTCCCCGAACGCGGTGAGCAGCTTCTCCGTGGCCGCCACCGGGTCGGCCGCCCCGCCCAGCACGATGACCAGCCGGTCGCCGTGCACGCCGCCGATCACCTCGACCCCGATCCGGCGGGCCTGCCGGTAGACGGTGTGCAGCACGGCCGCCACCTCACCGCCGGGGGAGCGGCCCACCGCCACCGCCACGGGCGGCGCGTCCGACCAGCCCAGCGCCGCCGCCCGGCTGGCCAGCACGTCCGGGGAGTCGCCGCGCAGCAGGGCGTCCACCAGCAACGCCTGCAACCGGGCGTCCCAGGAGCCGCGGGTCTCGGCCGCGCGGGCGTAGACCCGGGCGGCGGCGAAGGCGATCTCCCGGGAGAAGCGCAGCACCGCCTCCCGCAGCAGTTGCTCCTCGCCCTTCACGGCGAGGTGGGACACCTGCTCCTCGACCACCTCGATGGTCACCTTGATCAGCGCCACGGTCTGCTGGAGGGTGATCGAGCGCGCGAGGGCCTGGGGCGCGGCGGCGAAGACCTCGTCCGACACCTCCTGGGTGCTGTCGGTCGCGCCACCGCCCTGGTGCAGCCACTGGACCAGCGACCGGACGCCCGCCTGGGCGACCAGCATGACCCAGGAGCGCTGGTCGGCCGGCAGCTCCCGGAACCAGGGCAGCGTCTCGTCCATCCGCGCCACGCTGGCGGTCGACAGCGCGCCCGCCGCCCGCTCGATGCGGCGCAGCGTCGCCGACAGCTCGGTCCCGCCCGGTTCGCTCACGGCACCAGCCTGACACGCCGTGACCAGCGGCTCCACTCCGAGGGCCGCCCGCCGGCCGGGCGCCGCCGGCCGGCGGTGACAATGATCTCCCGTGACCGACGACCCGCGCGCCCGCGCCGAACTCGCCCGCGACATCGACGCCACCTGCCGGCTCACCGGCCGGTTCGTGCTCCGCTCCGGCCGGATCGCCGACGAGTACTTCGACAAGTACCGGTTCGAGGCCGATCCCGTCCTGCTGGACCGGGTCGCCGCCGGCCTGGCCCGGCTGGTCCCGCCCGGCACCGAGGTGCTGGCCGGCCTGGAGCTGGGCGGCATCCCGGTGGTCACCGCCCTGGCCCGGCACGTCGGGCTGCCCTGCGCGTTCGTCCGCAAGACCGCCAAGGCGTACGGGACCGCCCGGCTGGCGGAGGGCGCGGACGTCGCCGGGCGGCGGGTGCTGGTGGTCGAGGACGTGGTGACCTCGGGCGGTCAGGTGGTGCTCTCCACGGGCCAGCTCCGGGAGCTGGGCGCCACGGTCGCGGACGCACTCTGCGTGATCGACCGGGGCGAGGGCGGCACGGAGGCGCTCGCCGGGCACGGCATCGCGCTGCGCGCCCTGCTCACCCGCGCCGACCTGGACGCCGCCCGCCGAGCCTGACCCGTTCCGGTCCGCCGGCGATCTCCACGGGTAGCGCTGAACAGCCCGTCGGGCCCGGCCAGTACGGTGTCAGGGCACGTCGGGGTGACGACCGCCCGACGGGCGTGAGGCGAACGTGAGGAGACCGGGATGGCGCACGGGGAGGCCGAGCACGGCTGCGCCCAGGGCGAGCCCTGCCGACCGGGCCACCACGACCAGCCGGCGCCCGCCAAGCATCCGCGCCGGACGGGTCTGACCCATCCGGAGCCGGTCGCCGGCTGGGCGCCCGAGCGGGCCGACGACGAGCCGCCGGTGCCCCGCCAGCGAGCCGCCGAGCCGGTGCCGCCGGCCGGGCCCGAGGCCGAGCCGGCCCAGGGCTGCCGCAGCGACCTGCCCGGCTGGGCGGGCGCCCACCGGCACGGCCCGGTCCGGCCGCGCAGCCGCGCGGTGCGCCGGGAGAGGCCCCCGCGCCGCTGGTGCTGACCGCGCGGCCGCCGTCCGGCGGCTAGCCTGGGCGGGGTGAAGGCGATCGCGATCGACGCGTACGGCCCGGTCGACCGGCTCGCCCTGCGCGAGTTGCCCACGCCGCCGGTGGGGCCGGACACGGTCCTGGTCCGGGTGCGCACCGCCGGGGTGAACCCGGTCGACGGGAAGATCCGCGAGGGGAACCTGGCCGCCCTGATGCCGACCCACTTCCCGCTGGTGCCGGGCTGGGACGCCGCCGGGGTGGTCGAGGCGGTCGGGCCGGCGGTCGCCGGGTTCGCCGTCGGTGACGAGGTGATCGGTTACGTCCGGCGCGACGACGTGCAGCACGGCACGTACGCGGAGCTGGTTCCGGCTCCGGAGCGGTGCCTGGCCGACAAGCCGGTGCAGGCGTCCTGGGCCGAGGCGGGCGGGCTGCCGCTGGCCGGGCTCACCGCGTACCAGGCGTTGCAGCTGGCCCGCACGGGCGCGGGCGACACGGTGCTGGTGCACGGCGCGTCCGGCGGGGTGGGGCACCTGGCGGTGCAGCTGGCCCGGGCGCTCGGCGCCGGCCGGGTGATCGGCACGGCGAGCGAGGCCAACCACGACTTCGTCCGGTCGCTGGGCGCCGAGCCGGTCAGCTACGGCGACGGCCTGCTGGACCGGGTCCGCGCGGTCGCGCCCGACGGGGTGGACGTGGCGCTGGACCTGTTCGGCGGTGACGCGCTGGACGTCTCCGCCGAGCTGCTGACCCGGCCCGCGCGGCTGATCTCCACGGCCGACCCGGAGCACGTCACCCGGCTCGGCGGCAGCTACGTCTTCGTGAAGCCGTCCACGGCCGACCTGAGCGTGCTGGCCGGGCTGGTCGACGCCGGCCGGCTCGCCGTGCACGTGACCCGGACGTTCCCGCTGGCCGAGGCGGCCGAGGCGCAGCGCCTGGTGGCGGCGGGACACGTCCGGGGCAAGGTCGTGCTGGAGGTCTGAGGCCGGTGGTCAGCGGGTGCGGCGCCGCACCAGCAGCGCGATGCCGGCCAGCCCGGCGGTGATGACCACCATGACCCCGACGTTGAGCAGCAGCAGCCGCTGGAGCTCGCCGAGCGCGCTGTCGATGTCCTGCACCGGGTCGAGCGCCTCCTCCGGGATGACCCGCTCGCCGCCGCCGATGCCGCCGCTGAGCGTGTCGAACTGCCGCTCCAGCGGCACCCCCACGGTGCGCAGCGTCTCGGACATGTTGAGCCGGCCGAAGAACCAGCCGGCCCGGGTCTTGCTCAGGTCGGGCTGCTTGGCCGGCCGGTAGACGCGGGGGCCGCCCTTGGCGAGCGGGTAGAGGTCGTAGGTCTTCGTGGCCGTGCCCGCGACGAACAGCACGACCGTGTACTTCGGGCCGAGGTCCTTGGCCGCCGGGCCGCGCTGCTGGCCGCTGGCGCCCAGCCACTTGACCTGGTCGACGACCATGTTCACCTCGGCGGGCCGGGTGTCCGCGCGCAGTTTCAGCGGCTGGTCGAGTCGGTGGCCGGTGATGTCCACACCGGCCGGTGCGAGCTTCGGCTTGGGTGCCGCCTGCACGGGCGTCGCGCCGACGAGGGCCAGCGAGCACGCCGTCGCCACCACCATCCCGGCCACGGCCGCCAGCAGCCGCCTCACCTTTCGGACCATCGCCGCCTCCTCGCCCCGTTCGATGGGTGGCTTCCGCTGCAGGTCGCGCTGGGTCGGCCGAGGGGTGGTCGCCGGGCGCGGACCGGCGTCCACCTCAAAGACTCCGCAGAACGGCGCTAGGTTGCACTCGCCGGAAGAGTATTTGGAACTATGTGCGATCTGCGACCGACCAACACAGCGGCCGATGATCAGCGGCCGGATCGTACCCGGATGGAGGAGTTCATGGGGGGCAGGGTTCGTGTGGCGCGGGGCTGGTCGGTGGTGCTCGGGGTGGTGGCCGCGGTGTCGGTGCTGCTGCCGGCCGCGCCGGCGGCCGCGCACAACTCGCTGACCGGCAGCGACCCGAAGAACGGGGCCCGGCTGGCCACCGCGCCGAAGCGGGTCGAGCTGACGTTCCTCGCCGCACCGGCGCCCGCCACGACGAAGATCACAATCACCGGGCCGGACAACGTGGCGGCCGCGGGTGGCGCGCCGACGTTCGCCGGCAAACGGGTGAGTGTGCCGTTCACCCCGGGCGAGGCCGGCCTCTACATCGTGGCCTACCGGGTCGGCTCGACCGACGGCCATCCGGTCAGCGGGGAGATCCGCTTCACCCTCACCACCGGCACGGCCGCCGCCCCGCCGTCGGCCACTCCCGCCGCGACCGGCGCCGCCCCGAGCACCCCACCCACGACGTCCGGGGTGAGCCCCACGCCCGCCGCCGACGAGGCCGAGGACGACGGGGGTACGGGGTGGCTGTGGGCGGTCGGCGCGGCCGTGGTGCTGGTCGCGCTGGGCGCCGGCCTGCTGCTGCGCCGCCGGTCCACCCGCGGCTGACGCGGATACGCGAGGGGCCCGCCGGACGACCGGCGGGCCCCTCGGCGAGCCGGGGTCAGAACAGGCGCACCCGGGCGGCCCGCAGCCGGGTCAGGGTGCGGTCGCGGCCGAGCACCTCCAGCGACTCGAACAGCGGCAGGCCGACGGTGCGGCCGGTGACCGCGACGCGGACCGGCGCCTGCGCCTTGCCCAGCTTCAGGCCGCGCTCCGCGCCGACCGCCTCCAACGTGGACTTGAGCGAGCCGGCGTCCCAGGACTCCAGGGTCTCGAACGCGGCGATCGCCGCGTCCAGCAGGTCGGCCGCCCCCTCCTTCATGGCCTTGGCCCAGGCCCCCTCGTCGATCAGCGGGTCGGCCAGGAAGAGGAAGTCGACGTTCGGCACGATCTCGGCGAGCACCGCGATCCGGGTCTGCGCCAGCGGCGCGACCGCGGCGAACGCGGCGGGGTCGAACTCCTCCGGCTGCCACGGCGGCGGGGCGATCGTGTCGGTGCCGGTCAGCCACGGCTGGCAGGCCGCCACGAACTCCTCGACCGGCAGCGCCCGGATGTAGTCGCCGTTGAACGCGCGCAGCTTCTTCTCGTCGAAGAAGGCGGGGGAGGGGTTCACCTCCTCCAGCCGGAACTCCTCCTCGATCACCGACCAGGGCACGATCTCCCGGTCGCCCGAGGGGGCCCAGCCGAGCAGCATGAGGTAGTTGCGCATCGCCTCGGCGAGGTAGCCCTCGTCCCGGTACGCCTCCAGGGCGACCTTGTCCCGCCGCTTGGAGAGCTTCTGCCGCTTCTCGTTGACCACCACCGGCACGTGCGCCCAGACCGGCGGCTTGACCCCGAGCGCGTCCCAGAGCAGCTGCTGCTTCGGCGTGTTGGGCAGGTGCTCCTCGGCCCGGATCACGTGGGTGATCCCCATGGTCATGTCGTCGACCACGTTGGCCAGCAGGAAGACCGGTGAGCCGTCGCCGCGGGCGATGACGAAGTCCTCGATCAGCTTGTTCTCGAAGGTCGGCTCGCCGCGGATCAGGTCGACCACCACGGTCTCGCCCTCGTCCGGGGTCCGGAAGCGCAGCGCCCGCCCCTCGCCCGGGCCGAGCCCCTTGTCGCGGTGGAAGCCGTCGTAGCCCTGGTACTGCGAGCCGGTGCGCGCCTGCACGTCCTCGCGGGTGCAGTCGCAGTAGTACGCCCGGCCGCCCTCGTAGAGCCGCTGCGCGGCGGCCCGGTGCTCACCCGCGTAGGAGGACTGGAAGTACGGGCCCTCGTAGCTGCCCCGGGCGATGCCGATCCAGTCGAGCGCGGAGAGGATGCCCTCGGTCCACTCGGGCTTGTTGCGGGCCGCGTCGGTGTCCTCGATGCGGAGCACGAACACCCCGCCCTGCTGCTTGGCGTAGATCCAGTTCTGCAGGGCCGAGCGGGCGCCGCCGACGTGGAACATTCCGGTCGGGGAGGGGGCGAAGCGTACACGTACCGTCACGCCCCCCAGCCTACGGCGGGCCGCGACCGCTTTCCGGCAGGGGGCCGGTTCAGGGCACCGCCTTGATCTTCACGACCAGGGCGCTACCGACCAGGGTGACCGCCGCGGTGACCGCGTACAGGGTGGGGTAGCCGCCCAGGTGGACCACGATCGGGGCGGAGAGCGCCGGGCCGAGCACCTGCGGCGCCGAGTTGGCGATGTTGATCACGCCGAGGTCCTTGGCCCGGTCGGTGGCGGCCGGCAGCACCTGGGTGATCAGCGCGGCGTCGACGGCCAGGTAGACCCCGTAGCCGGCGCCGAGCAGCAGCGCGGCGACGATCGCCATGGGCCAGGTCGGGGCCACCGCGAGGAGCGTGGCCGCCACCGCCATGATCAGCCCGGAGACGATCACGAAGACCTTGCGCCGGCCCGAGCGGTCGGAGATCCGCCCGGCCACCACGGCGGTGAGCATCATGCCCAGCGTGTAGAGCAGGATCAGCACCAGCAGGGAGCCCTCGGGGTCAGCCACCCGCACCCCGTCGGTCAGGAAGTAGAGCAGGTAGAGCGTGCCCAGCGCGTTGCCGGTCTGCACCAGGAACCGGGTGAACCAGGCCCAGGCGAAGTCGGGGTGCCGGCGCGGGCTGATCCACATCGAGGCGAGCAGCGCGCGCGGCCGCAGCGGCGACCGGTGCTCCCGGGGCAGCGGGTCGTCCTGGGTGAGCAGCGCGAACGGCAGGGACAGCAGCAGCACCGCGAGCGCGATGGCGGCGTACCCGGCGGCGTTGCCGGTGACCACGGCGGTGACCAGCACCGCGCCGACGACCAGGCCGAGCGCCTGCGGGATGCCCACCCAGCCGGAGACGCCGCCGCGCTGCGCCACCGGCACCCGGTCCGGGATGGCGGCGGTCAGGCTGGCCAGCATGGCGTTGAAGCAGACCTGGGCGGCGACCCAGGCCGCCGCCACCCCGGCGATGCTGTCCTGCCGGGCCAGCACCACCAGGAAGAGCGCGCCGACCACCGCGCCCGTGGCGGTCCAGACGTGCCGACGACCGAGGTGCCGGTTCGCCAGGCGCAGCGAGGTCCGGTCGGACAGCGCCCCGGCGAGCGGGTTCGCCAGCACGGCGGCGAGCGCGCCGAGGCCGGTGACCACCGCCAGCATGGCCTCCTTGTCGCCCGGCGCGATCCGCTCCACCTGCTGCGGCAACAGCACCTGGATCGGGGTGAAGAAGGCCATCCAGACGCCCAGGTTGGCCGCGAAGATCAGCGCGATCCAGCTCCGCCGCACCGGCACGGTCGGCTCGGCGAGCGCCGCCGGCAGCGAGGCCGGCGTCGGGTTGACGGTGGTCATCGCCGGACCAGGTCCCGGAACCAGGCGTACGACGACTTCGGGGTGCGCCGCTGGGTGGGGTAGTCGACGTGCACCAGGCCGAACCGCTTGGTGAAGCCCTCGGCCCACTCCCAGTTGTCCAGCAGCGACCAGACGAAGTACCCGGTCACCGGCACCCCGGCGGTCAGCGCCTCGTGCACGGCGCGCAGGTGCCCGTCCAGGTACGCGATGCGCTCCGGGTCGGGCACGCGGCCGTCGGCGTCCGGGACGTCGTCGTACGCGCAGCCGCTCTCGGTGATCTGGATCGGCGGCAGCGCGTCGCCGTAGCGCTGGTGGAGCTGGAGGAGCAGCTCGCGCAGCCCGTCCGGGACCACCGGCCAGTCGAAGGCGGTCCTCGGGTAACCCTCCAGCGGCACCATCTCGAACGGCAGCGGCGAGTCCTCGTCGGCCGGGACGCGGATGCCGGTCGGGTTGTAGTAGTTGACCCCGAGCACGTCGATCGGTGCGGCGATCACGTCGAGGTCACCGGCCCGGACCACGGCCGGGTCGAAGCCCGGCTCCTCGGGATACCCGAGGCCGAGCAGCGGGTCGGTGAAGAGCCGGTTGTGCAGCGCGTCGTACGCCGCCCCGGCGGCCCGGTCGGCGTCGGTCTCCCCGGCCAGCCGCACGGGTGAGTAGTTGTTGGCGATGGCCACCGGGCTGGTGCTGCGGGCGCGCAGCGCGGAGACCGCGAGGCCGTGCCCGAGGAGCTGGTGGTGGGCCACCGGGAAGGCGTCGAAGAGCAGCATCCGGCCGGGGGCGTGCGCGCCCGTGCCGTGGCCGAGGCTCATGTGGACGAACGGCTCGTTCAGGGTGATCCAGAGCTTCACCCGGTCGCCGAGGCGGGTGGCGACCAGGTCGGCGTACTCGGCGAAGCGGTGGGCGGTGTCCCGGTTCAGCCAGCCGCCGGCGTCCTCCAGGGCCTGCGGCAGGTCCCAGTGGAAGAGGGTGGCCACCGGGTCCACGCCGGCGGCGAGCAGGGCGTCCACCAGCCGGTCGTAGAAGTCCAGCCCGGCCGCGTTGGCCGGGCCCGCGCCGGTGGGCTGGACCCGGGGCCAGGCGATCGAGAACCGGTACGCCGAGACGCCCAGCCCGGCCAGCAGCCCGACGTCCTCGGCGTACCGGTGGTAGTGGTCGCACGCCTCGTCGCCGGTGCTGCCGTCGACGATCCGGCCGGGGGAGTGGGCGAAGGTGTCCCAGATGGACGGCCCCCGGCCGCCGGCGGTGACCGCCCCCTCGATCTGGTACGCGGACGTGGACACCCCCCACCGGAAGCCGGCGGGGAACTCGGGCATCGGCGCGCTCGTCATTCGCCCTCCCAGAAACGCGAAGCGTGCTCGCGACTCTAGGGCCCGGGCGGTCGCCGCGCCATAGGCCGGCAAAGGCAGGCAAGGCAAGGGTTTTCGGCGTGTCTTTTCCGAACCCGTCCGCTTAAGTCCGATTTACACATAGAGTGCCGAATATCGCGGATGTGTTTTAAGTGGGGGAAAGATAGACATGATCCTCGTGGAGCGCAGTGCGCACGTGGTGGCACCGGTGGAAGCGGTCTGGGACGTCGTCCAGCGGGCCGAGCAGTTGCCGGCCTGGCTGGCGGGGGTCCGCGCGGCCGAGGTCCTCTCGGGGGAGGGGTTCGGCCGGCGACAACTGGTCCAGGCCGGGCGAGGCGCGGCGCACGAGGCCGAGGTGATCGCCTACCAGGAGCCCACCCTCATCGGGTGGCGCGAACGGGCCCGGGGCGCCGGCGCGCGCGCCGAGGCGCGCACCGAGATCTACGTGCAGCTGACCCCGGACGAGGAGGAGGGCGGGACCGTCGTGCGGCTCATCGTCGTACGGTGGCCCGCCGGGCCGGTCAAGGCCGCCCTGCTCCGGCTCGGCCTGCGCCGGGTGGGCGCCGATCTGGAGGACTCGCTGGCCCGGCTGACCGACCTGGCCGCCGTCGGCTGACCGAGCCTGTTCCGGCGTCGCCCGCGATGGTGATGGTCCGGCGTCCCCGCCAGGGACGCCGGACCATCGTCGGCTTCCGCGCCCTTCCGCCGCTCCCGGCTCGCCCGAGGGCGGTACGCGAGACGCCCCCTCTGCCGGCCGCAGAACGCCCCACCCCCGGCCGCGCGGCGCCCCTAGCCTGGTCCGGGTGACCACGGAACGACTCCATCCCCGGCTGCACCGCCTCGCCCTCGGCGCCTTCCAGGCGTACCTCTGGGCCGACGACGACGGGCTCACCCTGGTCGACACCGGGCCCGCGGGGTCGGGGCCGGCCATCGCGGCCGCCCTGCGCGGCCTCGGCCACGCGCCCGGCGACCTGCGCCGGATCGTCCTCACCCACTTCCACGACGACCACGCGGGCGCCGCCGCCGAGGTGGCCGCGTGGGGCGACGTGGAGGTGGTCGCGCACGCCGCAGAGGCCCCGGTCCTGCGCGGCGAGCGACCCGGCCCGCCTTCGGCCTTCGCCCCCGCCGAGCGCGACCTGCACGCCCGGTTGGCGGCCGGGCTGCCTCCGGCCCCACCGGTACGCGTCGACCGCGAGGTCACCGACGGCGACCTCCTCGACCTCGGCGGCGGCGCGCGGGTGGTGGCGACCCCCGGTCACACCGACGGCAGCATCGCCCTGCACCTGCCCGCGCACCGGGTGCTCTTCACCGGAGACATCGCCGCCGAGCACGGCGGTCAGGTGATCTTCGGGGTCTTCCACGTCGACCGCCGGGCGGCGGCGGGCTCGTTCCGACGCCTGGCCGCCCTCGACGACGTCGACCTGGCCTGCTTCGGCCACGGTGAACCCGTCCTCGGCGGCGCGGGCGACCGCCTCCGCGCCGTCACCGCCACCCTCACCGAACTCTGACGCGCCCTCCCGGCAGGGGTGTTAGAAGGGGGCCCCTTCTCTACCGGAGGCGTTAAGAAGGGGCCCCTCCTTTCCGGGCCGAAAAAGGCGGAGGGCCCGCCGCCGAAGCGCCGGGCCCTCCGTGGTGGTGCACTCAGCTGTCGCCGCCGGTCTCCCCGACCGGGGCGGCGTTGACGTCGTCCAGCGCGTACTTCTTGGCGGCCTCGGCCGGCACGTGGGCCGGCACCGCGCCGCGCAGGGCGAGCTGGCGCAGCGTCGCGACGGCCACCGACTCGGCGTCCACGTGGAAGTGCCGGCGCAGCGCGTGCCGGGTGTCCGACATGCCGAAGCCGTCGGTGCCGAGCGAGGTGTAGTCGCCCGGTACCCAGCGGGCGATCAGGTCCGGCACCGCGCGCATCCAGTCGCTCACCGCGACCTTCGGCCCGTCGGCGTCGGCCAGCTTCCGCTGGATGTACGGCACCCGCTGCTCGCCGCCCGGGTTGAGCAGGTTGTGCTCCTCGCACTCCACCGCGTCCCGGCGCAGCTCGGTCCAGGACGTCACCGACCAGACGTCGGCGGCCACGCCCCAGTCCTCGGCGAGCAGCTGCTGGGCCTTGAGCGCCCACTGCATGCCGGTGCCGGAGGCCAGGACGTTCGCCTTCGGCGCGTCCCCGTCGAGCTGCGGGGCCGGCGAGTAGCGGTAGATGCCCTTGACGATGCCCTCGACGTCCACGCCCTGCGGCTCGGCCGGCTGGAAGATCGGCTCGTTGTAGACGGTGAGGTAGTAGAAGATGTTCTCCTGCGCCTCGCCGTACATCCGGTGCAGGCCGCTCTCGAGGATGTGCGCCATCTCGAAGGCGAACGCCGGGTCGTAGGCGACCACCGCCGGGTTGGTGGCGGCGATCAGCAACGAGTGGCCGTCCTCGTGCTGGAGGCCCTCACCGTTGAGCGTCGTCCGGCCGGCGGTCGCGCCGAGCAGGAAGCCCTTCGCCATCTGGTCGGCCGCCGCCCAGAACTCGTCGGCCGTCCGCTGGAACCCGAACATCGAGTAGAAGATGTACATCGGGATCATCGGCTCGCCGTGGGTGGCGTACGACGTGCCCGCCGCCGTGAACGAGGCGACCGAGCCGGCCTCGTTGATCCCCTCGTGCAGGATCTGGCCGGTGGTGGCCTCCTTGTAGGACAGGAACAGCTCCCGGTCCACCGAGGTGTACCGCTGGCCGTGCGGCGAGTAGATCTTCGCCGTCGGGAAGAGCGAGTCCATGCCGAAGGTGCGGGCCTCGTCCGGGATGATCGGCACCCAGCGCTTGCCGAACTCCTTGTCCTTCATCACGTCCTTGAGCAGGCGGACGAAGGCCATGGTGGTGGCCACCTTCTGCTTGCCCGAGCCGCGCTTGACGTCGGCGAACCGCTCGGGGCCCGGGATCTGCAGCGTCTTGTGGCTGGTCCGCCGGGAGGGCAGGTAGCCGCCGAGCTGCTTGCGCCGCTCGTGCAGGTACTCGATCTCGTCGGACTTCTCGCCCGGGTGGAAGTACGGCGGGAGGTAGGGGTTCTCCTCCAGCTGCTTGTCCGGGATGTCCAGGTAGAGCCGGTCGCGGAAGAGCTTGAGGTCCTCCAGCGTCAGCTTCTTCATCTGGTGGGTGGCGTTGCGGCCCTCGAAGTGCGAGCCCAGCGTCCAGCCCTTGATCGTCTTGGCCAGGATCACCGTCGGCTGGCCGGTGTGCTCCATCGCCGCCTTGTAGGCCGCGTAGAGCTTCCGGTAGTCGTGGCCACCCCGCTTGAGGTTCCAGATCTCGTCGTCGCTCAGGTGCTCGACCATCTTGCGGGTGCGCGGGTCGCGCCCGAAGAAGTGCTCCCGGACGTACGCCCCGGACTCGGCCTTGTAGGTCTGGTAGTCACCGTCGGGCGTGGTGTTCATGAGGTTGACCAGCGCGCCGTCGGTGTCCGCCGCCAGCAGCGGGTCCCACTCGCGGCCCCAGACCACCTTGATGACGTTCCAGCCGGCGCCCCGGAAGAACGCCTCCAGCTCCTGCATGACCTTGCCGTTGCCGCGGACCGGGCCGTCCAGCCGCTGCAGGTTGCAGTTGATCACGAAGGTGAGGTTGTCCAGCTCCTCGCGGGCGGCCACGCCGATCGCGCCGAGCGACTCCACCTCGTCCATCTCGCCGTCGCCCAGGAACGCCCAGACGTGCTGCTGCGAGGTGTCCTTGATGCCCCGGTGGTGCAGGTAGCGGTTGAACCGGGCCTGGTAGATGGCGTTCAGCGGGCCGAGGCCCATCGACACCGTGGGGAACTCCCAGAAGTCCGGCATGAGCCGCGGGTGCGGGTACGACGGCAGCGCGCCACCCGGGTGCGACAGCTCCTGCCGGAAGCCGTCGAGCTGGTCGGCGCTGAGCCGGCCCTCCAGGAACGCCCGGGCGTACATGCCGGGGGAGGCGTGGCCCTGGTAGAAGATGTGGTCGCCGCCGCCCGGGTGGTCCTTGCCCCGGAAGAAGTGGTTGAAGCCCACCTCGTAGAGGGACGCGGAGCTGGCGAAGGTGGAGATGTGCCCACCCACGCCGATCTCCGGCCGCTGCGCCCGGTGCACCAGCATGGCGGCGTTCCACCGGATGTAGGCCCGGAGCCGCCGCTCGACGTGCTCGTCACCCGGGAACCATGGCTCGCGCTCCGGCGGGATGGTGTTGATGTAGTCGGTGGTGGTCAGGGACGGCACCCCGACCTGGCGCTCGCGGGCCCGCTCCAGCAGGCTCAGCATGACGTAGCGGGCGCGCTTGGTTCCGCGCTCGTCGATGACACCGTCAAGCGACTCGACCCATTCGCTGGTCTCTTCAGGGTCGATGTCCGGAAGCTGGCTCGGCAGACCAGCGGTGATCACCGGGCGCTTGCGTTCCGTAGCCACAGGCGTTCCCTCGGTTCTGTGTGGGATAGGTCTCTAGCGCCATCCTGCCCCCTGGTGGCGCTCGTCGTCACGTCTCCCTCCCCCAGACGCGACGCTGAACACAGGTACTCGCCGGTAACTTTGTGCGATCGCGCGGCTGTGCCGGGGCGGGCCGCCGACACCGGCGGCGGTCGCGCGCCCGGCTGCGGCAGAATGCGCCGTATGCGCAGTGAGGTGATCACCGTCCGGACCGGGTCCCGGCCGACCGTCCGCGACATCACCAGCGAGGCCGAGCGGTTCGTCGCCGGCCAGGGGGACGGCCTGCTGCACATCTTCGTGCCGCACGCCACCGCCGGCCTGGCGATCATCGAGACCGGTGCCGGCTCCGACGACGACCTGCTGCGGGCGATCGACGACCTGCTCCCCACCGACGACCGCTGGCGGCACCGGCACGGCTCGCCCGGGCACGGCCGGGACCACGTGCTGCCCGCCTTCGTCCCCCCGTACGCCACCCTGCCGGTGCTCGGCGGGCGGCTCCAGCTCGGCACCTGGCAGTCGATCTGCCTGGTCGACACCAACGGCGACAACCCCGACCGGCAGGTCCGCTTCTCCTTCCTGCCCGGCTGAACCTCCGCCGACGTCAGCCCAGCAGCCGGCGCAGCCCGCCGGGGGTGTGGCCGAGCTGGGCGCGGACCGTGCGGGTCAGGTGGGCCTGGTCGGCGAAGCCCAGCTCGACGGCGAGCCCGGCGAGGCTCTCCGCGCCCTCCTCCAGCCGGTCGAGGAGGCGCCCGACCCGCAGCCGGTTGCGGTAGCGGGTCAGCGGCACCCCGACCCGGGCCTGGAACTCCCGGCTGAGACGGTAGGGCGAGACCCCGAGCGCCCGGGCCAGCGGCAGCAGCCCGGCGGCCTCGGGCGCGCCGTCGTGCAGGGCCGCGCGGGCCCGCTCGACCAGCCGCCGGTCCCGCCCGCTCCCGCCCACCGCCGGCCCGGTCGCCCCGCCGAGCAGCCGGACCAGCCGCTCGGCCGCCGCGTGGTCGGGGTCGGCCACCGACCGCAGCAGCAGCCGGTGGGCCAGGTCCACCCGTGCGTCGACGTGCACCACGGCCGGCACCGGCCGCTCCCGCGAACAGCTCCCGCCACAGCCGCGCGGACAGGCGCACCGAGGTGCAGTCGTCCCCGCCCGCCGGGTGCGCGAAGCGCTCCTCCTCACCCGGCACGGTCAGGTAGGCCACGGTCGGCTCGACGAACTCGGCGCCGCCGCGCCCGGCCCGACGGAAGCCGCCCCGCCGGGTCAGCACGAGGCCGTACGCGGTGGCCGGCTCGGGCGCGGACCAGCCGGTGTGGTCGTCCCGGCACCGCACCAGGCCGATCCGGAAGTCGGGATGCGCCAGCAGCGGTGTGGCGGTACGCATGCCGGTCAGGGTAGGCCGACGGGCCGACACGACCGTCCCGCAAGGATCGACAAGACCGCCGCCCGCCGGGGCGGGCAGGGTGGCGGCCGTGACCGAGTCGACCCGCCGGACCGCGGCCCTGCTCACCGTCCTGCTCACCGGGCAGGCGATGGCCTCCATGGACACCTCGATCGCGGCGGTGGCCGCTCCCGCGATCCGGGCCGACCTGGCCGGACCGCCGGCCGTGCAGCAGCTCGTGCTGGCCGGCTACACCCTCACCTTCGCCGTGCTGGTGGTGGTCGGGGCCCGGCTCGGAGCCCGGCACGGCTACCCGAGGATCTTCCTGCTCGGCCTGGCCGGGTTCACCCTCGCGTCGCTGGCCTGCGGCCTCGCCCCGGGGCCGGCCGCGCTGGTGCTGGCCCGGGTGGCCCAGGGCGCCGCCGGCGCGCTCATGGTGCCGCAGGTGCTGTCGCTGATCCAGGCGGCGGTCCCGGCCGTGGCGCGGGCGCGGGCGATCGGGGCGTACTCGATGGTGCTGGCCCTCGGCGTGGCCGCCGGGCAGGTCGCCGGCGGGCTGCTGGTGACCCTCGACCTGGGCGGCCTGACCTGGCGGGCGGCGTTCCTGGTCAACGTGCCGGTCGGCGTGGTGCTCCAGGTCGTCGGGCGGCGGGTGTTCGCCGGCCTGCCGGCCGGCCCGTCCCGGCGCGAGCCACTGGACCTGCCGGGCGCGGTGATCCTCGCTGCGGCGATGCTCACCCTGGTGCTGCCGCTCGTGCTCGGCGGTGACCTGGGCTGGCCCGGCTGGGTCCGGGCCGCCGCTGTCGCCGCCGGCGCCGCCGGGCTGCGGCTCTTCCTCGGGTACGAGGTCCGGCGCGCCCGTCACGACGCGGCCCCGCTGCTGGACGTGACGGTGCTGCGCCACCCGGGGGTGCCGGCCGGGCTGCTCGCCTGCTGCGTGGTGATGGGCTGCTACGCGGGCTTCCTGTTCGTGCTCACCCTGCGGCTCCAGGACGGCCTGGGCTTCACGGCGCTGGCGGCGGGACTGGCCTTCCTCCCGTACGCCTCGGGTTTCGCCCTCTGCGGCCTGGCGGTGGCGCGGCTGCCCGAGCGGGTCCGGGCGGTGCTGCCGGTCACCGGCCCGCCGGTGCTGGCGGCGGTGGTGGTGGCGGTGGCCGGGGTCTCCGTCGGGGGCTGGCCGTGGCCGGCGGGAAGCGCGCTGCTGGTGGCCGGCGGGGCGGCGCACGCGGCCGCGTTCAGCCCGCTGGTCAGCCGGCTCACCGGCGTCGTGCCGGCCGGCGCGGCCGCGGCGCTCTCCGCGGCCGTCTCCACCGGCACGTTGCTCGCCGCCGTGCTCGGCGTGACCCTGGTCGGCGGCCTGCACCTCGCCCTTGCCGCGACCGGCCGGCACGGCCCGGCGCTCGTCCTGCCCCCGGCGCTCCTGACCGCCGTGCTGCTGCTGGCCGGCGCCGTCGCCGCCCGGCGGGCCGCCCGGCCGGCGGCGGAGACGGGTCCGGTCCCGGCCGGCCCCGAGGCCGTCCGCTCACGGCCGTGACCCGGGGTGTGTGAGCTGCGCACGTAGGATGTGGGACATGGCGCAGTCCACCGTCCCCGACCGCTCCGGCCTGGCCGGGGACGCCGTGCGCCGGATCATGCACATCGCCTCGGCCATGCGCCACTACCAGAACGTGGAGATCGCCGCGCTCGGGCTCACCCCGGCCGCCGCCCGCGCCCTGGACGAGCTGGACCCCGACCGCCCGCTGCCCGCCCGGGACCTCGCCGCGCAGTTGGGCTGCGACCGCTCCAACGTCACCGGGCTGGTCGACAAGCTGGAGCAGGCGGGCCTGGTGGAGCGGCGGGTCGACCCGGCCGACCGGCGGCAGAAGACGCTGGTGGTGACCGCGGAGGGCCGGCGGGTCCGGGACCGGGTCCGGCGCGTGATGTCCGACTCCCGACTCCTCGGCGGGCTCACCACGGCAGAGCTGGCCACCCTGCGTGAGCTGGTCTGGAAGGTCTCCGACGGTGGCTGCCCGGAGCAGTGCGCGGAGGCCTGACCGCAGCCGGGCGGAACGTGTCCGACTGGGCGAGGTGCCCTCCGGTCGGTAATGCTGTCCGACGTGACCACCCCGCAAGATCTCGACGACCGGTTCCGGGCGGCGCTGACCGCGCTCGGTGCCCCCGCCCAGCGGCGTGACCTGGGTGAACCGCTGCCCGGCGGCGGGTCGCTGACCGGGGCGCAGGCGCTGGCCCTGTTCGACGCCCAGCTGACCAGCCGGCTGCTCGACCTGGCCGGGCGCTGGCTGCGCAGCTTCGGCGAGGGGTACTACACGATCGGCTCCGCCGGCCACGAGGGCAACGCGGCCGTGGCCGCCGCGCTGCGGCCGACCGACCCCGCCCTGCTCCACTACCGCTCCGGGGCCTTCTACTGCCTGCGTGCCGCCCAGGCGGCGGGCCGCTTCCCCGTCGGCGCGGAGGTGCCGGACGCCGACGTGCCGGAGCCGACCGGGGCGGCGGCGCGGATCCCCGACCCGCGCACCCCCGGCGACGGCGACGCGGACGCGGATTCCGGCGCGCCGGACGGGCCGCCGGAGGCGGCCGCACCGGACGCCCCGGTGACGCCCGGCGAGTCCGCGCGGGCCGGCGCCACGAGCCCGTACGGCGGGGCCGAAGCGGCTGGTGACGGGGCGGGCCCGTCCGGTGGCTCGCCGGCGGCCGACGACGGGGCGGCGAGCCTGCCCACCGGGGCGGGGGTGGCCGTCGACACGGACGGCGCCGCGATCGCCGGCGTACCGGAAGTGCCCCTGCCCGAGCCCGACGACGCCTACGCGGAGGCGGCCCGCGACGTGCTGCGCGGGATGGTCGCCTCCGCCGCCGAACCGATCGCCGGGGGCCGGCACAAGGTCTTCGGCCGGGCCGACCTCGCGGTCATCCCGACCACCTCCACCATCGCCTCGCACCTGCCCCGGGCCGTCGGCCTGGGCCTGGCCCTGGAACGGCTGCGCCGGGGCGGCCGGCGGGCCGACGGGGAACCCGACGCCGTGACCTGGCCGCCGGACGCCATCGTGGTCTGCTCGTTCGGCGACGCCTCGGTCAACCACGCCACCGCGACGGCGGCGTTCAACACCGCCGGCTGGTACGACCACACCGGGCTGCGCATCCCGGTCCTGTTCGTCTGCGAGGACAACGGGCTCGGCATCAGCGTGCGCTCACCGCAGGGCTGGGTGGCCGCGACCCTGCGGGCCAGGCCGGGGACCCGCTACTTCTCGGCGGACGGCACCGACGTGGCCGAGGCGTACCGGGTGGCGGGGGAGGCGGCGGCCTGGGTGCGCCGGCACCGGCGGCCGGCCGTGCTGCACCTGACCACCGTGCGGCTCATGGGGCACGCCGGGGCGGACGCCGAGACCGCGTACCGGAGCCCGGCCGAGATCGCGGCGGACCTGGCGCGGGACCCGCTGCTGGCCACCGCCCGGCGGCTGGTCGAGGCCGGCTGCGCCTCCGGCGAGGAACTGCTGGCCCGGTACGACGAGCGCGGCTGGCAGATCCGCCGGCTCGCCGAGGAGGTGCTGGACGAGCCGAAGCTGACCTCCCCGGTCGACGTGGTGGCCGAGCTGGCCCCGCGCCGGCCCGTCCGCATCTCCCGGGCGGTCGCCGACGCGGCGACCCGGGCGGCCGGCCCGGACGCCGGTGCCCGGGCCGAGGCGTTCGGCGGCAAGCTGCCGGAGCTGGCCGGGCCGCTCACCCTGGCGCAGAGCATCAACGCGGCCCTGGCCGACGGGATGCTCGACCACCCCGGGGTGGCCGTCTTCGGCGAGGACGTGGCCGCCAAGGGCGGGGTGTACGGGGTGACCAAGGGGCTGCGGGACCGGTTCGGGGCGGCGCGGGTGTTCGACACCCTGCTCGACGAGACCTCGATCCTCGGGCTCGCGCTGGGTGCGGGGGTGGCCGGGATGCTGCCGGTGCCGGAGATCCAGTACCTGGCGTACCTGCACAACGCCGAGGACCAGCTCCGGGGCGAGGCGGCGACCATGCGGTTCTTCTCCCGGGGGGCGTTCCGCAACCCCATGGTGGTGCGCGTGGCCGGCCTGGCGTACCAGGAGGGGTTCGGCGGGCACTTCCACAACGACAACTCGGTGGCCGTGCTCCGCGACGTGCCGGGGCTGGTCGTCGCGGTGCCGGCCCGCCCGGACGACGCCGCGCCGATGCTGCGTACCTGCCTGGCCGCCGCCGCGGTGGACGGCGCCGTCAGCGTCTTCCTGGAGCCGATCGCGCTTTACCACACCCGCGACCTCTACACCGAGGGCGACGGTGAGTGGCTGGCGGAGTACGCCGAGCCCGGCGCCTGGGCGGCCCGCCACGTGCCGATCGGCCGCGCCCGGGTGTACGGGGTCGGCTCGGCCGAGGACCTCACCATCATCACCTTCGGTAACGGGGTCCGGATGTCGCTGCGGGCGGCGGCCACCCTGGCCGACGAGGGGGTCGGCAGCCGGGTGGTGGACCTGCGCTGGCTGGCGCCGCTGCCGGTGGCGGACATCATCCGGGAGGCCGCGGCCACCGGCCGGGTGCTGGTCGTGGACGAGACCCGCCGCTCGGGCGGGGTGGGCGAGGGCGTGATCGCCGCGCTGGTGGACGGCGGGTACGTCGGCACGGCGCGCCGAGTGGCCGGACTTGACTCGTTTGTACCATTAGGTCCGGCGGCTCGTCAGGTCCTGGTCTCCGAGGATGCCATTACCGAGGGTGCCCGCACGCTGCTGGCACGGTAAATTCCGTTCCACCCGGTGCGCCACTTGCGCGGGGAGCCACAACTGTGTGGACTTGGCGCGACGGCGTCGGACGACGCCACGAGCAGGGACGAGATGAGGAGGCACGCGACAGTGAGCGCGACCGCTGGTCAGGCCGCCGACGGGGTACGCAGCCTGGCGGACCGGTTCGGGATCGAGCCGGGGATGGTCGTCATGGAGATGGGGTACGACGACGACGTCGACCAGGATCTCCGGGACGCCCTGACCGACCGCTGTGGAGATCTGGTCGACGAGGACACCGACGAGGTGGTCGACTCGGTTCTCGTCTGGTACCGCGACGGCGACGGCGACCTCTTCGAGCTCCTCGTCGACGCCCTCGGACCGCTGGCCGACAACGGTGTGGTCTGGCTCCTGACGCCCAAGGCCGGCCGGGACGGCCACGTCGAGCCGAGCGAGGTCGCGGAGAGCGCGCAGACCGCCGGCCTCCAGCAGACCTCCACGGTCAACGCGGGCCGCGACTGGAGCGGCGCCCGCCTCGTGCTCCGGCGTGGGTCGAAGAGCAAGAAGTAGGCCGGGCTCGGCACCCGGCGGCCGGTGTCGCCGGGTGTGGCAGGCTGATCATCTCCAGACCCGATCCAAGGAGTTCCCATGCCCATCGAGGTTGGCGCCGAGGCGCCGGACTTCGTGCTCAAGGACCAGAACAACCAGGAGGTCCGGCTCGCCGATTTCCGCGGCCGGCGCACCGTCCTGCTGGTCTTCTACCCGCTCGCCTTCACCGGCATCTGCCAGGGCGAGCTGTGCGAGGTGCGGGACAACCTCAACGAGTACGTCAACGACGACGTCCAGGTGCTGACGGTCAGCGTCGACTCCGTCTACGCCCACAAGATCTGGGCCGACCGGGAGGGCTACCAGTTCCCGCTGCTGGCCGACTTCTGGCCGCACGGCGCGGTCGCCCAGGCGTACGGCGTCTTCAACGACGTCGCGGGCATCGCCAACCGGGGCACCTTCGTCATCGACAAGGCCGGCGTGGTCCGGTTCGCCGAGATGAACATGCCGGGCGAGGCGCGGGACCAGCAGGGCTGGCGCAAGGCCCTCGCCGAGGCCGTCGCCGCCTGATCCCACCCCGGGCCCGTCGTTCGACCGGGCCGGAGGCCGGCAGGTAAGCTTGCCGCTCCGGCCCGCCGTACGGGCGTTCCGGGCGCGTAGCTCAGTGGGAGAGCACTCGCCTTACAAGCGAGGGGTCGCAGGTTCGAAACCTGCCGCGCCCACCACCATTCACCAGCGGAAACCGCGTCCGGTCGGGCAGCGGAAGAACGCTGTCTGAGTCCTCGGTCTTGGTGTCTTGCAGACGGAGCTTCCCGCCGGCCCGCTACACGGTCTGACTGATGGCGGCGGTGCCGTTGTTTAAGTCCAGGTCAGACCAGCGCAGCCCAAGGAGTTCGCCTCGCCGGAGTCCCAGCGTTGCCGCAACGACGTAGAGCGGGTAGAGACGGTGTCCCTCGGCTGCGGCGAGGAGCCTGCGGACCTGGTCAACGGACAGGCCCTTACCGATCCGGTAGCGGGGGGAGGGGACGCGCACCAGCTTGGCGACGTTGCGGGACACCAGCTCCTCACGCATGGCGTGCTGGAGCGCGTTGCGCAGCACTGCGTGCACGAACTGGATCTGCCGAGTGCTCGGGTAGCGCTCACAGCAGCGGCCGACGGAGCAGCACTGCCGATCGGATCGACGGTTCTTGTCGAGGCCAGCCGTGCAGCAGAGGCACTTGCGACGGAACTCGTCCATGAACGCCTTGACATGTTGGACCTGGAGGCCGTCGAGGCGCTTCGTGCCGAGGGCCGGGACCAGGTGCAGTCGGACCGCGCTGTTCTTCCTACCCCCGGTGTTGTTCCAACTGGCACGACTCGTCATACCGCACCCCCACGGCCAGGCCATAGCAACCGTTGACCGTGTGCTGGCCGTCGTGACCATCGCCGTGGTGCCGGTCGTCGCGACCATCGTCGTCCGGTTGCTCGCGCCCAGTTACTTCACGCTGCCCGGCCACCGCCTCCAACTCACCGTGGTGGCGATCGTCGCCGCCGTGGCGCTGCTGGGCTTTCTCACCGGCCGCTTCAACGACCACTTCCTCACGTGCGAAGACTTCATCGTGGCCGGCGAAGATCCTGCCCCGAACGGCACGCACACGAAGCCGTAAGCCGGCTCGCCGTCCCGTCAGTCACTGGGCCAAGAAGCCGCGCCCGCCGTGAGCCTCGTGTTCAGGGAGTCGGCATTTCGTGTTCCGGGATCTGCACTTCTCCAGCGATCGCCTTCTCGGCCAGCTCTACCCGCTCTGGGTGAAGTTCGCCGTCCAGCGGGTGCCTGGGCACGTTGATGCAGCTCTGACCGGGCACGGATTTGCAAATTGGGCATGGGACGAACAGCCCGCCGCCGGGGATCTGGACACCGCGGAGGACGACCGCCCTGCCGATCTTGCGCAGCGCCTTGAACAGGTTGTCGTCCCTGTACCGCGTGGCAGCAGCGGCCACGTCCCGCATCCCTTCCCAGAACTCCGCGATGGCCTTTTCCCGGTGTATGTCGACGGAACCCACGCCCCCGGCTCCCCACCCTCGGATCAGCCAAACCTCGTCCGCCCCTTCCAGGTACGGCCCGACCGGAGTCGGACGGCCGGCTGCCGGCGTGTCTAGTCCCAGCACATGCTTGACGAATCCGTCCCAGGACATGCTTGACGGTTGGCCTAGGACGAGGACAGCAACCAGATCCCGTCCTCCTCCGTGGTGACCCCGCAGAGTGCGTGCGTTTCGGTCCCGATAGTTACGAACTCGGGCTCGCCCGGATAGATGATCAAGTGCTGAGCCATCCGGGGATCGTCTTGCAGGCGGACGAGTGCCCACGGCAGCGCGAACGCTCCGGGACCGGCGACGCTGACGAGGAACGTTCGGTCTGCGCTGATGACGCCAACTGACTGCGCCAGGTGCAGCCAGGCCTGGTTCACCTCGTCCAGGTATCCGTCCCGGCTGTCATCGATCACGACGTCTGGTTGCGCCCCGGCGCGAGCCACCGTCTGCCAGGCGCGTTTGGGATCCAGCCAGCCGGGATCGGTACCGATGACGGAGAGGCCAGCGGCAACCAGGAGCTCATCCCGGCTCCTCAGGTTTAAGCGATCCACGCCACGCTCCTGGTCCGCTCCGGCGGTCACGGTTATCGGATCATGGCAACCATCTGGTGGGATGCCACCGTCAAGCATGTGCCGTGACAGGACACGGCCGGCTGCCGGCGGTGTCGGGTCTCAGGACCTGCGTGACAGATCAGTCTCAGGACGTGGGTGACACGTCTGGCTAGAGGATCTTGTATTGCCTCGCGGTAGCCCCAAAGTCGCATGGTTGCTGCTCCTGCGCCTGAGAACGTCCGAGGGCCGACAACGTCCCGGATGGCAACCTGTATGCGTGGATGCGTTTGCGGATCGAGTCGACGGCGCTTGGGAGTGGCTCTCCGCCGCCATTGAAGAAGCGCAGGAGGGGCGCTGGGTCCGCGATGCAGTGGAACGGCAGGTGATGAAGGACATCAGGGCCGCCACCAACGCGCTGCATGGTGGGCGGCTGGCCCCGTTTACCGAGGACCTGTGGCACGTGCGTATCGGGCGGATCGCCAACTGGGCGGGGGTGATCCGGTTGGCTGCCCGAGCTGGTGGATGGGAACTCCAACCCGTCGTCGGGCAGAGCCCGCCGCAGCCTGCGGGCATGGCCGAGCTACTCTCCGGCATCTACGCGATCGGCGAGCAGGGCGAGGTATGGATGAAGCAGCTCCTCAGAGGGGGCGGGCCGCCACCGGAGGACGCGATCGCCAAGGCCGAGGGCTTCCTGACCGGGCCAGGCTCGATCGAGGATCTTGAACAGCTCTTCTACGACTGAAACCATCGGGTACGGCGGTTCCGTCACGCTCATCTCCACCAATGCTCGGCGGAGTGTCACGCAGGTCCTGATACCGCCGTGTCACGCAGGTCCCGAGACCGGACAGCCGGCTGCCGGCGGTGCCTGGTCTCGCATGATGGTTGACGGAACGGCGTCGCACGGTGCTTTACATGATCGCGACTGTCGTTATCCAACGGATCCAGGCTGAAGCGGTCAAGCTAGGCCGCTACCCCGGCCCGCTTACGGCGGATCGTCGGACATTGGGTAGCGGGCGGCGAGGGCAAGGGCATCGTTCGAGCGCCCGGTCATCGCGTAGCCCACTATCAGCGTCCCTCGCAACCTGCGCAGGTCGTCGTGTTCGGCGCCGAGCAGTGCGCGGACGTCGCCGATGATGCGCTCGCCTAGGGCGATGGACTGCGCTACGTCGTGGCCGCCCTCGGAGTATCGGGCGGCGAGCTGGACCTGGGCGTGGAGCGTGCGGGGATGGGTCGGGCCCAGCAGGCGCTGATGGTCGGCCGCGATCTGCTCGAGTAGGGACACCTCGTCGTCGGTGCGGCCTACCCACCGGTGGCAGTAGGCGTGGCGCTCGCGGGCGTAGACGGTGTCGGGATGCATCGGGCCGAGCTGCCGTTCCCGTTCGGCCGCAAGCCGTCCCCACGACGCGATGACCCTCTCCAGCAGGGTGACCCGGTCCTGCTTTCGTCCGACGTCTTCCCATGCAGCGGCGAGCCGGATCCGGGCGAACTGCGTGTCGGGTTCGTCAGGGCCGAGCCACTGCTCTCGCTCGGCCACGATTTGCTCCCAGCCGAGGGCAATCCGCTGCCGCAACGCAGGGATCTCGTCGCGCTGTCGCCCCCGGTCGTAGAGGAAGGTGAGGCTCGCCCAAGAAGCCAGGGTGTCTGGATGAGCTGTCCCGAGGACTCGGGCTCGGCCCTCTGCGACCCGCTTCATGGCGCCGATCGCATCGGGCAGCGGTGCGTCGCCATTGCCGATGCCGACGTGGAAGTAGGTCAACGCGAGCTCGTGCCGCGCGGACAGTGTGTCCGGGTGGTCGGGACCGAGCACATGGTCCCGGACGACCACAACCTCCTCCAACTCAATCAGGGCATCCTCGTCGCGCTCGTCTTCCCGATACCCGAGAGCAAGGCGTACCCGTGCCTCGAGCGTCTGCGGATGCTCCGCGCCGAACTCCCGCAGGGTGGCGGCAACGGCGGCCTCAAGACCGATGACTCGTCCCGAACTCATGCACACACCACCTGTCGATCGTTCATCCGCCAAGCGTCACGCGCGGCGCGACTCCGGCGATCATGCCAAGCGACAACCCGAGGTCGCGGTGTCAACCATCAACCGGCGCAGGACGGCCGGCTGCCGGCGTGTCTTGTCCCACCACATGCTTGGCAGATCCGTCCCACCAGATGCTTGACGATCGGCCTAGAGAAGTGGCGAAGGACCGCCACACCTGAAGCGGTGGTCAGTCGGCCTGCTCGGGAGGGAAGTCGTCGGCGAAGGCAGCGTCGACAGCTGCCGCTGGCATGCAGTCGTGTTCGTGGGCCCAGGTGCCTGCATCGTGCAGCACGGGATCGGGTCCGTCATCGGTGGCGAAGGTGAAGTCGACGCGTTCAGGCAGGGTGCGCAGCCCGCACTGTCCCTCGATCGGCTTGAGCCGTTCCCACCGGCAGTCCGCGGCGGCCAGGGCGTCGGCCACCTGAGCGAAGGTCAGTTGTGCGGGCAGGGCGATGACCTCGTCAGACTGTGCTTGGCTCGGCAGCTCGACCGTCCCTCGCCAGGTCTGAACCGTCACCGAGGTGATGATCCGGCAGCGGCATACGACGAACTCGACGTCACCGTAGGAGTACAGGTGCGGCCACCTGTGGCGCTTGTCGATCCGCTCGACTAACTGGGTGACGCTGGCCGTGACCGGCGACGGAACTTCCATGGATGGTCTTGGAGGATTGCAGCAGCTAGCTGCTTACAACGATCCTGTTCAGCGAGGCGTGTTCGTTGCCTGGGGGTCAAGGAGTCGGTCGCCTTCGTGCCCACTGCGTGCCCGGTAGGCCGGTTAACAAGGGGCAGCAAGGGGAACTTTCGCGCCGCCTTCCTTGCCTGGCCAGTCGAGACCAGCCTGACCACCAGCACGGAAGCAAGGGCCTACCTCGAAATCAAGGCACCTTCCAAACTGGCGGTGGGGCTCGGCGGCAGACAGATAGCAGCGACCGAGCCGTGTTCGGGGCCCTCAGGCGGCGAGAATCGGCGGATGGATGATCTCCTCAGATTCCTTCATGCCCGTTATGAGGCGGACTGCCATGCCTACGCGGAGGTGGCCCACCGCTTCGGGGGCGCAGCTCTCCCCGACAGCCAACTGCCGATGCTCGACCTGGTCGACATGCTGGCACGGGAGTACGAGGCGATGGACCGGACTGACGAGCGCGTCACTGGTCTCACGTACGCGCTACGGGTGCTTGCACAGTCGTACGACGAGCACCCCGACTACCGCGACGAGTGGCGTCCCTAGCTGCTCAGCAAGCAGGCAGCCATGGGCGACTATCTGAGTGACGACGGCTACGAGCCGGGGAGAACGTCTACGGACGCCGACGACGGTTGCCGCAGCTAGGCCCTCCTGGTAGTACAGGTCACCGAGTTCTGTTGGTTGCCGGGGGGGCCAATGAGTCTGCCGGGGCACAAACGGGGCACAAGACACTGTGAAACGTCGGCAACCAGCCATCAACGACGCGAGCCCAGGAGTAAGCGTGACCAGGGCGCTGACCAGGTCACCCCAGGTCACGGAAGTGGCAGCCCAAGTTCCGCTTCAACTCACCTGCGTCGAACCGTCGCCGGGTGTTTGTGCCGTGCCCGGTTCGTCAGGTGGGAGCAGTTAGCTTCTAAGTTGTGAAGACGACGCGTTGGCTGCGGGCGTTGCTGGATAGGGGTACTACGAAGCGTCCCGAGGAGTCCTCTGACGTCGAACCCTTCGCACCGGAGTGCATGTCGCTGCTTGAGTTGGCCCGGCTGCTCGCTGGTCGGAGGTACAGCGAGAGAGTTGCCAGTGCGTATGTCGAGGTGGTGACCTTCGCATCGGCTGACGAGATCGTGGCGATGCTGGAGGTGATGCTGGAGGAGGACTGGATAGGTCTTCCGGTCTGGGCGCGAAACCTCGCATTCCGGCTGGCCTGCCTCCAACGGCCGGAGGATGTCGAGCTGTTGCGTGTGGCGGCCAACGACCTACATGCCTTCGGTCCCGACTGGGACACCATAGCTGCGGAACTTCACCGTCGAGCAGACCGGTTGGAGGCCAGCCAGGAAGAGAGCCTTCCCTGACACCTCTGCTCCTGAGCAGTTGTCCTGGTGCTGTCGACAGCAACGGCGACAGCAACGGGGACAGACGGGGATGGGTGCGGCTGGACGGCCGCGGATTGCCGCCCGAGCTCAGAGACAGACGCGGACCGGCCCGGACGGAGCGCCCAGAACTTACAAGCGAGGGGTCGCAGGTTCGAAACCTGCCGCGCCCACCACCATTCACCGGTGGAAACCGCCCCGAGAAGATCACTCCCCGGGGCGGTGACATCAGCAGACGCCTGCCGTTGAGCTCTGTCGGCCGCAACCGGTGGCTAGTGAGCCCGCCGGCGGTTGGACTCCTGCTGGATCGCCTCCGTGAGATCCCGCCAGGTGCCAGCCGAGGTCTTCATCATCCGGTCGACCATCGAGCGGGCGGCGGGTTCGTCCGGGAAGTCGTACGAGACTTCCCGACCTCCGTCACCGCCGAGCCGGCCCCGTACTCGCCACAGCCGGCCGTCGGAGAGCAGCCAGGTGTCGCGCCGGGCCATGCGGCCCGTTCCACCAGCGTCCCCGTACCTTCACCGGCAACAATCTAATCGAACATGCGTACGAGCCGGCCGGCTGCCGCTTGTCTAGTCCCACCACATGCATTACGAATCCGTCCCACCACAGGGTTGACAGTGGACCTAGGAGATGCCGTCAGCTTCAGGCGTGGGGGGCTGGGTTGGCGGGTTTGTCCCTCAGCACGTCTAGCAGGCGGCGGTATTCGGCCTCGGCTCCGATCGCTGCCCGGTGTTCGGGATGTGCGAGGTAGTACCAGATCGCGTCGCTGATGAACCAGGCGTCGACGGTCTTGATCGGTAGCCGTCGCGGGCGCAGCACGAGGCCGCGACGACGTACCAGGTCGGGTCGGGCGTAGGTGAGGGTCAGAGTGTCGGCGTACAGGGCCGGCCGTTGCGGGTAGCCGGGGGCCAATGCCTCCCATGGCACCCGCACTGACCCGGCCAGTGTGCGCCACCACAGGCCCTCAGGCCGCAGGTGAACAAGGAACCCGCACCAGGCTAAGACCATCTGCCTACCTGCCAGCGCGGAGACCAGGACCGGCAGGACGGCGTCGAGGGGCCGCAGGTTGTGTGCCCAGATCGGTCGGACCCCAGAGCTGATCTGCGCGGAGGCTGCCAACGCCAGAACAACGGCGCCCCAAACGGCAATGAAGCTGGGCGGCGTGTTGAAGGACGAGACCTCCGGCCGTACGACGAAGACTGCAGGCCGCTCATCCGGCAAGGCATAACCCAACAGCGCCAACAGGATCAAAAAGCCAACTAGGAGCCCGAAAACCAACACGTCAACGATCTTGTGGCCCGAGCCAGCGAACCACGGCACTAGGGGATAGCCGACAGAGACGGCCAGAGCGATGGCGAGGACGGTCCGGCGCTGCCGGACCACAGCTGCTTGGAATGCAGACACGCCCCACAGTACGGGTGCCGGACCACCGACTCTTCCAACAAACTGGGCCGATCATGTCAAGCATTTGGTGGAACGCGAATGTCATGCATGTCCCGTGACGGGGCACGACCGGCTGCCGGCGATGCCTGGTCTCGCATGATGGTTGACGAAACGGCGTCGGAGGTTGCTTGACGTCCGGTCGTGATCGAGTAGGTCTGGTGCTTCGGACCGATGGTAAGTCATGGGCAAGGTGCTATTCGCTCATGAGCAACCCGATCCGTCTGTCGTTGGTCGCTGTGGCATCGTGACGCTGTGAACCCCGGCGGCTGGCGGCATCTGCTGCTGAGCGACGACGCCTACGTGCTGAGGCCGCCGTCTTCCGTCGCTGCCGTCTCGCAGGTCGAGGCGCTACTGGGCGTCGATCTTCCGGCCGACCTGCGAGCTCTCTATCTCGCGACCGATGGCGTGTTCGACAAGACCGGCCAATGGTTCGTGTGTTGGCCTCTGGATGAGGTGGTCAAGCGCAACCAGGACGCGTGGGCCCAGGAAGGGGCAGGCCGGCGGCAGTTGCTCGGCTTCGGTGACGATGGGACTGGCTCCCCGTTCTGCATTTCCACAAGCGGCAGCGGCCACGTGTTCATCTGGGATCCGATCGACGCCGTGGCTTATCCGCTCGCGACCAACCTCGCCGACTTCTGGCGCGGCTGGCATGCCGGCACGTTGAAGACCTGAAGCTTCTCTTATAGGTCAGCGCCATGGACTCTGCATCGTCCAAGCGAAGCGCTACAGCAAGACCGTCGGCCTTGAGGCGGTCCATGCATTAGCCGGGGTGATGGAGGACAAGCACGCCGCCAAGGGCGTACTCGTGACGACCTCCTGGGTCGGCAAGGCAAGCCGCGACTTCGCCGCCCGCAACGGCAGGATCGAGATCACCGAGGGCCGACACCTCAAGCACATGCTCCTGGAACATCTCGGCCTAGACGCACTGATAAGCCTGCCCAAGCTGCCACCCGACTGGGAGCAGACAGATATCGCGTAGCAGCGACGACAGCAGCAGCCCCGGACGACGGCGGCTGAGTCGGCCCGACCACCGCAGGCTGCCCGATGCTGGGCACCACCCGCGGACGCGAGCGGCCTCGCCGCACAGAGCTTGTAAGCGAGACGTCGATGGGTTCGGGTCGTCAAGGTCGGGCGTTGCCCGCGCGGTGTTCGACGTCTTGGTCGTCGACGTAAGCGGTGGCTTCGAGCTGCTGGCGTTCTTCAGGGTCGAGTTGGCGGTAATAGGTCCAGAAGCTGCCGAAGGCGTCGCTGAGCGCGGGACCGTATGCACTGGTGAGGCCGGCCGTCCTGAGGGTGATGTCGCCGTTCAGAACGGCCCGGGCCATTTCGCGGAGTTCAGGTTGTTGGCTGTTGGCAAGCCGGTCGAGGCTGCCGCGCAGTGCCTTTATGCGTCGGGGATCGTCGTTGGCGATGTCGGCGATGTCGCTCATCGGGTGGCTCCGGCCGTGACGAGGGGGTGGTCGTAGCCGTTGGTGCCGGGTAGCGCGGGGAGCCTGACGGATTCGAGGTCGCCGAGCCGGTGCGTCAGAGCGGACCGGAACGCGAGGACGGCGGCGTTGGCGTGTTGGTAGAGCTGTGTGGCTTGGCCCCAAAGCCGGAGCATGTTGGCGACCTCCACGGCGGCTACGCCGTAGCCGACGACCGCACCGACGCCGGTGGCCGCGGTGATGGTTCCGGCGGCGGCGGAGATACCGGCGATGATGGCCGCGTCGATGAGGCCCTTGATGATGCCGCCGATCGATTCGCCGATGGACCAGACGGAGTCGGCCATGACCTGGTATTCGTTGCCGATGTCGTTGAGCGGTCCCCGCAGGGCGGCGGTGGCACCGGACAGCTGCGTGAAGTAGCTGTGGGCGGCGTCTCCTGCCTGTCCGTGCCACATCTGGTGCAGCGTCGTGGCGCCGGTCTGGACGTTGAGGGCCAGGTCGTGCAGGGCGTTGCCGGCGTTGGTGAGGACGGGTTGCATGGTGGCGAGGGCTTCCCAGTTGCCGAACAGGCGTTCTTGCAGCCAGGAGATCGGGTCGAAGCCGAAGACCGCGTCGAAGCCCTTCATGGCCCAGGACGTGGGGCTGATGTAGTCCATCCAACCGAGGGCGTTCGGGGGTGAGTTCGGCTCCAATGGCGGGGTGAGACTGCCGGATACATCGCGCAGGTCGACGAAGGGCGGTGGGGGACAGGCGAGGGTCCTGAGTTCCTCCTCCAGCGCTGTCGGAGGCTGACAGGGGACGGCACCTGGGAGGGTGCGATCCAGGTCAGATGCTGCCCTGAGGTCGGTCTTCCGGTAGTAGGCGGCGGCAGCAGTCAACTCCGGCCCGGAGGCGTCGAGCAGTGTTGTCAGCCGCTTCATGGTCTCCGAGATGACGGTGGTGGCGTGCCGGTGACCGTCGGCGGCGATGGCGATCAGTTCGCCCCCGGTGGCCTCCTTGGTGTGGTTACCGATGTAACCCGAGACCGCGGTTGCGTCGCCACTCGCGCGATCCAACTGCCGGGCGTAGTTGACCAGCGCCGCAGGTTCGACGTTGAAGCTCACGGTTCGAGCACCGTGGCGAAAAGGACCAGGCCGGCCAGCCCGATCACTACGAGCGCGCTCGATGCCAACAGCAGCCTGACCGCGAGCTCGTGCCGGTGGCGAGCCGGGTAGTAGGCGGCCCCGGCCAGCCCGGCGAGCACGAGAACGAGCATCGGGGTCAGCCGCAGTCCGTCTGCCGCGTCGATGACCATGGCGAAGACGCCGACGAAGCCGAAGAAGATCGCGACGTTGGCGATCGCGTTTCGCAGGTTGGCGTACGCGGTGACCTGCAGGTCGGCGACAGCCCCCCGAATGTCCCGCTCGGCTTGCGCTCGCTCCTCAGGGGACGTCGGCTTACGAGGCTTCCGCCGGCCCTTGTTACTCCCTGCCACCATGCGAGCGACGATAGCAACCATCGATCCGTCGAGGCTGTCCCCGTACGTCGCTCGGGAGGGCAGCGGCGCCAGAGAGCGCCAGGAGAGGGCGTCTTGACATCAGCGGCTGACATCAACGATGGCGGCCGTGGTCGGACAGGTTCGGACGGAATTCGCCTCTGACCCGGATTCAGTGGCCGCCGGTGGACACCGCGCCTCTTGTCGAAAACGCCTTAGAAGCTCGGGATCGAGCGGCGGACCGACTCGCTCGCCGCCCGACCCCTCGGGTTATGCCTGATCAACGCTGGCAGGCCACACCTTGCCCCTCAACGAAGCCTGGACGCTGGTTAGGCCTGGTTTGGTTCCCGAACCACCCCCAAGCAGACCAGGGAGGCCGCTTTACTGCGGTGTTGGATGCCTCGTCGTTGATCGGCAGCGAAGGTTAGCGAAGCGGTCTGACATGGTCGGGTCGCGGTGCCTGGACCAATCGGCGCAGCCCCGTGAACCACTCGGCCGGGGCCGCAGACGCCACCCCTCCGGCCTTCGTCTCACTTGTCGTCGAGTTCGTAACCGTGCGGGGCGACCGTAGACGAACGACTGGTCGAGCTCGCCTTGGTAGCGAACCGACCCGGTCGACCGCGTACGGGAGCGAGCAGACTTGGAAAGCGTGCCTGGGGTGCTGCGAAGGGGACGAAGAGCACCAGCTGTGAGCGGCGTCGGCCGAGCACTCAACGGAGCAGCCAAGTCAGCGAGCATGAGCGGACGATCAGGGACGCGGCTGGCCGGCCGACCAGCAGGAGCACCTGCTGGAACAGAGGTACGGAACCAATTCGTCATGGGTAGGCCACGTCGAGGTAAGGGCGGCATGCGATCAGCGGCGACACCGTCCTGCCCCCTCGCCACCGCCCGCCGGATTCTGGCCTGCCCACGACGGTTGACAACCGTGGTTGTCGAGCGGACTCTGGAGTCGGAGGCCACTGATGAGGGAGCCGATCATGCGGGAGCTGACGTCGGACGAGCGACAGGAACTACGGCGGGAACTGGGTGCTGTTGCCGCGGACTGGGCGCAGCGGCTGCACAACTCTGATGTGGATGTCCGGGGCGGCGCTGCCCAGGAGCCAAGCTCCGCGGAGCGGATGCGGACCCACCTCGCGCGGATGGCGGCAGGTGAGCAGATGCGTCACCTTCTCGCTGACCTCGTGTCCGCCAGTGCCGAGGAAGCGGTGCAGTACGGTGCCGGCTATCCCGAGCTCGGCGCAGCGGTAGGCGCCAGTCGGCAGGCCGCGCGTAAACGATGGCCTGGCCTGTCGAAGAGGCGTGCTTCGGAGTGGAAGCAACCGCCCGGGGGCGTCGGTTGGGCCAGCAGTCATCCGGGAGGCCCGGGACCGTTTTCGGGGACCTGAGGGGCTGGGCTTGACATCTGTGGCTGACATCAACGGTGGCGGCTGAGGCTGGACGAGCGTGGACTGCTGTCGGCTCTACGCCGAACCCGTTGGACGTCAGCGGACGTCGTGACCTTTGCCGAAAGCGCCTTACAAGCGAGGGGGTCGCAGGTTCGAAACCTGCCCCGCCCAGCACCACACCACCAGCCAGAACCACCCGGCGCGGTCGATCCGGCGTGGTCCGAATTCGATTGACGGGATCATCGAGCGGGTTCTACGTTCGCGCCGATGCGCCCTGGAGAGATCGTCGTCGCCACCGAGCAGGTACGCGCCCTGATCGACGAGCAGTTCCCCGAATGGTCGGACCTGCCGATCGTTCCGCAGCCGTTGAACGGCACCGACAACGCGCTGTTCCGGCTGGGTGATTCCCTGACGGCACGGCTGCCGCGGGCGCAGTGGGCGGTCGACCAGGTGGCCACCGACGCGACCTGGCTGCCGCGGCTGGCGCCACATCTTCCGGTGCCGATACCGGTGCCGGTCGCGGTCGGGCGCCCGGGCGGGGACTATCCGTGGCCGTGGACGGTCGTCCCGTGGCTGGACGGGCGTAATCCGGAAGCCGGGCAGGACCTCGTCGACCTCGCGGTCGACCTCGCCGGCTTCGTGCGCGCGATGATCGCGATCGACCCGATGGGCGGGCCGGTCAAGGAGGGGATTCAGCGCGGCGTACCCCTGGTGCAGCGGGACGAGCTGACCCGCCGGTCGATCGCGGCGCTGGGCGACCGGATCGACGGGCGGGCGGTGACCGCGGCGTGGGACGAGGCGATGGAGGCGGACGAGTGGCCCGGACCGCCGGTATGGCTGCACGGTGATCTCCTGGAAGGCAACCTGCTGGTCGACCGGGGCAGGCTCACCGGGGTGATCGACTTCGGTGGTCTCGGCCGCGGCGATCCGGCGGTCGAGGTGCGGCCGGGTTGGAGCCTGTTCGATGCCCGCGCGCGGGCCGCCTACCGGGAGGCGCTCGGGTTCGACGAGGCGACCTGGGTGCGCGGGTGGGGCTGGATGCTGTCGGGCTCGCTCTACTGGCTGGCGGACCTGTGGGATTCGATCAGCGAGGACGACCGCGAGGACACGATCCGCTACATCGACCACATCATGCGTCACCGCCACGACTGATTTCCCGGGCTGCTGGCCATGCTCCGCGAAGTGACCCTGCCCGTGCCACCGCGGAGGCGCCCGCCCCAACCGTGTGACGCAGGCGAGGGTTGGGCGTCGGCGCCCCGGGTGACCTCGGTGCGCGGTCACCCGGGCGCCGCAGGTCATGTCGTCGGTCTGGCCTCGTGCAGGATCCGGGCCAGCTCGGCCGGTCGGCTGAGCATGGGCCAGTGCCACGCCGGCAGTTCCTCGTACCGCCACGAGTCGCCGGCCATGTGCCGGCACAGCGGCACGGTGGCGGCCGTCTGGCGTACCTGCTCGGCGGTGAAGCTGGACAGCACGCCGAGGCGGGGCAGCTTCTCCCACGCCCCGGTGAGCCGCACCGGGGTGGTGGCGGTCGGCCACGGTTGGGCCACCGACCGCTCGTCGAGCAGTGCGACGACCGACTCGTCGACGTCTGCCGCTCCCGCCGCTAGTTCGGCCCACGGTGGGGGCGGCAACCGCCAGCCGTCGCCGTGTTCGGCGACCATCGCCGCGTTGCGTTCACGTTCCTGCGGTGGGCTGAACTCGTCGTTCGCCACCCCGTCGGGCAGCGGGCCGGTGTCGACGAAGACCAGCTGGGCGACGCGGTCGGTCATGCGGTCGGCGGCGGCGGTGGTCACGACCGCGCCGGCGTAGCTGTGCCCGACGAGGACCACGTCGCGCAGGTCCTCGTAGCGGAACAGGTTCACGACGTCCGTGACGTGGACGTCGAGGTCGATGTCCGGGCGGGCGAGGTGGGCGCGCTCGCCCAGGCCGGTCAGGCTCAGCGGGTACACCTCGTGGCCGAGCTCACGCAGCGCGGTGGTGACCGGGCGCCAGGCCCACGCGCCCAGCCAGAACCCCGGAACCAGTACGAATGTCGTCATGTACGAGACGCTACGATCAATACCGGACAGATTCCGCCCGGATTAGGAGCGAGACTGTTGGCCCGGCCCACCGCGCGTGTACTGGCGCTGCTGGAGATCCTCCAAGCCGGTGGCGGCTTCACCCTCGCCGACCTGGCGGGTCGGCTCGGCGTCGACGAGCGCACGGTCCGCCGCTACGCCGCGCACCTCGCCGACCTCGGCATGCCGGTCGAGGCCCGGCGCGGTCGCTACGGCGGGTACCGGCTCGCACCCGGCTACAAGCTGCCGCCGCTCATGCTCACCGATGAGGAGGCGGTCGCTGTCATGCTCGGTCTGGTCGCCGCCAACCGGGCCGGGCTGGCCACCGCCGGCGGCGCGGCCACCGAGAGCGCGACCGCGAAGATCCGCCGGGTACTGCCGGCCGTCCTCGCCCGGCGGATCGACTCGCTGCTGGCCACCGTGGACTTCACCGCGCAGGTCCGTCAGCCCGCCTCGCCCGACATCGAGGTGCTGCTGGTGCTCGCTGAGGCGGCCCGCCATCAGCAAGCGGTGAGCATCGCCTACACCACCTGGCACGGCCGGTCCGGCGAGCGCCGACTCGACCCGTACGGGCTGGTCTTCCATGCTGGCCGGTGGTACGTCACCGGTCACGACCACCACCGCGGGGCCGTGCGAACGTTCCGGCTCGACCGGATCGGGGCGGCCCGCCCCGTGCCGGGCAGGTTCGACATCCCGGCCAGCTTCGACCCCACCACGCAGGTGCTGGCCGGTCTGGCCGCCGTGCCGTACGCGCACGACATCTCCGTGGTGCTGCACACCAGCCTGGCGCAGGCGCAGCGCCGGATCCCGCCGTCGGTCGGCACGCTCACCGAGGTGCCCGACGGGGTGCGCCTCACGGCCCGGGTCGAACGGCTCGACGGCGCGGCGCAGATGCTCGCCGGGCTCGGCTGGCCGTTCACGATCGACCGGCCGGACGAACTCAAGGACGAGATACGCGCCCTGGCCGCCCGACTGCGCACCGACGCCGGCAGATGAGCAGCAGTCCGGCCCCAGCCGCCGTCCGCCTCCGGTACTACCGCGAGTATTCGGCGTGCAGTTGGGCGTGCGGCCGGCGTTGATCGGGGTGGTGGCGGGGTCGACCCATGCCGATCTCCGCGCAGCAGTGCGTACCCGGTGTCCGGGCACGGTGAGCCGGACACTCCTCGGCCAGGGCACGGACCTGGTCGGCTTCCCGCTCGAACGCCTCGCGGCTACCGGTGAGCAGCAACGTGTCGGCGGCGATGTCCCAGCGGAGATGATCGCGGAACTCCCGATACCGGAACCGCCTGTGGTCGGCCCTCGACGGGGCTGGCCACGCGTCACCGGGTAGGACGACGGTGTGCGGCCTGCCGGTGCCCAGCCGGGAACGCACCTGCTTCCACCGTGACGGCGGGAACGCGAGACGGTGGTGCAGCAGCACCAGGTCGAGCGGGCGTCCCCAGACGTGGGTGGGCAGTTCCGCGCGGCGCAGCGGGAGGTGGACGATCGTGTGCGGCGACCGGGCGGCCAGGCCCCACGCCTTGGCGAACAGCACCGCTGTCTCCTTGTCGAGGCAGAACTGGGCGCCGAGAGGGCCCTCGTAGAGGCTGGCGAACCTCGGCGTCCTCGCCGGCCGCACGACCCGGTACCGGTGGCAGCCGAGTTGGACGGTACGGACCAGCACCGGCCACCTGCGTCCGCCCAACCGTTGATCCACTCCAGCACCCTTCGACCATCCGTCGTCGACGAGCAGTGTCGCCGGAGCGGGCCCGAAGTGGCGACGGAGTTTCCGGACGGCGTCGGTCCCCACGTCCGGCCGGGGAGAGGCCGACGGGGACTCATTCCGGCGGCGATTCGGCTCCCGGACCCGCGTCAAGAACGATCACAGGTCGGACCTGCCACGCAGGTAGGTGGGGGCCCGGCCGGCGGGTCGCCGGCCGGGCCTCCGATCAGGACTGGTGTGCTCGACGACGCCGGGCGAGGAGGAACATGACCCCGCCCAGTGCCACCATGGCGCCTCCTGTGCCCGTCAGGGCCGGGACCAGGCCGCTACCGGTTACCGGCAGCATCCCGGAGTCGTTGCCCCGATGGCCGGGCCCACCAGGCCCACCGGGAGCGCCGGGCCCACCGGGAGCGCCGGGCCCACCGGGTCCACCGGGAGCGCCGGGCGCACCGGGGCTACCGGGGCTGCCGGGGGCGCCAGGAGCGCCGGGCGCGCCGGGGCTGCCGGGGGCGCCAGGACTGCCGGGGGCGCCGGGGCTGCCGGGCGGGCCAGCTGGGCCGGACGGGCCCGGACTGCCGGGTGGGCCCGACGGGCCGGGCGGGCCGGACGGGCCCGAGGGGCCGCTGGTCGGGCCGGCGCACAGCGGGGCGGTGATGGTGTTGGTGTCCAAGGTGACGGCGGCGGTTCGAGCCAGCGCGCGGCCCTGGAGCGTCGCGCGCGTGGCCATCGTGATCGACGCCTGCGCCATGATGGTGCCCACGAAGGTGGTGCCTGTGCCGATCGTCGCCGAGCTGCCGATCTTCCAGAACACGTTGCAGGGCGAAGCGCCGTTGATCAGGACGACAGTGCTGTTCGACGCTGTCGTCAGCGCCGAGTCAACCTGGAGGATGAACACGGCCTGGGGGTCGCCGTGGGCGTTGAGCGTCAGCGTCCCGGTCAGTTGCGCTGCCCCGATCCGGTAGACGCCGGGGTTGAGGGTGTTGCCGCCGAGTTCCGGGGGCAGGTTGGTGAACGGGGTCCGGCCGGCGGCGTCGTTGAAGGCTGTGGTCAGGTCGCTCTGGGCCTTCAGGGCGACCGCGTCGCCGAGATGGACCTCACCCCCGATGGTTGCCGTTTCGAAGCCCGACGCGGTGGTCCCTGGGTGCCTTCCGAGGTTCTGAGCCAGGAAGCTCGGCCCGGTGTTGGTGGGCTGGGCCCCGGCCAGTACGGAGAAGTTGGCAGCCGTGCCGAGGCCCACTGGCGCCTCCTGCGCGCTGGCCCCGGTCGAGTTGAAGACCAGCAACGTGACGGCCACAGCCGCAGCGGCGGAAGCCGCGAGCGCTGACGGGAGCGCCCGTCTCAGGCGGTGAATGGATCTAACTTTCACAGAACACCCTCCGTGGGTACTACGTGCAGGAGGCGCCGCGAAAAGCGGCGTCCTGCCCAAAGCGGCAGATATAGCGCAGAGCGGCGCGTTGACTACCAAATCACCTTGAAGTGGCGTAATGGGTGGAAACCAGACAATACGTAAGCTTCACATTGATGACTGGACTGTGGAGAGACGTGCCGAGCGCGCACCGAACCACCTGGCCAGCGCGACGTCGAGCGACCGCTGATCGTCGCCGACCCACGCCACGTGCCCGTCCGGCCGCAGCAGTAGCGCCGGCACGTCCGGCTCGTCGCCGGTGTCGGAGACGTGGTCGACCCGGTCGGCCCAGCCGTCCACCGTGAGCCGCCCCGTCCGGTCGAGCAGCAGCCCGCTGCCGGTGCGCATCACCTCGAACAGGCGCCCACGCTTCAGGTGGACGTCGCGCAGCCGTCGCCCGAGCAGCTCATGGCCCGCACCGAAGTCGTACCGGACGCTGATGGCCGTGATCTTCTCGATCAGGAACCGGTTGACGTCGTCGAAGTCCATGAGCTGGGCCACCAACCGCCGCACCGCCTGCGGCCCGGGCTCGTTGGTCGTCAGCTGCATCTGTGCACGGGTGTTGTTCAGCACGTCGGCGGCCACCGGATGCCGCTCGGACCCGTAGCTGTCCAGCAGGTCGTCCGGCGCCCAGCCGTTGACGGCCGCCGCCAGCTTCCAACCCAGGTTGAACGAGTCCTGGATCCCCAGATTGAGCCCCTGCCCGCCCATCGGCGGGTGGACGTGGGCGGCGTCCCCGGCCAGGAACACCCGTCCGACCCGGTACCGCTCGGCCTGGCGGGTCGCGTCGCCGAAGCGCGACAGCCAGCGGGGGGAGTGCACGCCGAAGTCGGTGCCGGCATACCTGCGCAGCTGTTGCTTGAACTCCTCGAACGTCGGCGGCACCGAACGGTCCTCGACCACGCCCTCCGCCGGCACGACCGCCCGGAACACGCCCGGCTTGTCCGACGGCCCGATCCCGAACCGCTTCTCGGTCCTGCGCACCTCGGTCATCACCTCGGTGATGTCCTCCGGGGACGCCGTCACCTCCATCTCGCCCAGCAGCGTGTCGATTCTCGACGGCTCGCCGGGGAACCCGACCCCGAGCAGTTTCCGGACCGTGCTGCGCCCGCCGTCGCAGCCGACGACAAACCGCGCACGCAACGGCGCTGCGATTCCGCCTCCGTCACCGCAATGGACGGTGACGCCGTCGTCGTCCTGCTCCAGCCCGACCACCGCACAGCCGCGCCGGATCTCGGTGCCGACGTCGGCCGCGTGCTCGGCGAGCAGCCGGTCGGTGAGCGTCTGCGGAATGCCGAGCACGTAACCGTGTGCGGTGTCCAGCCCGGTGGGAGCGGGCTTGTCGATGCCCGCGAAGAAGCCCCGGATCGGGTACCGCCTGCCGTTCTCGAGGAACCGCTCCAGCAGCCCCCGCTGGTCCAGCAGCTCGATGCTGCGCACGTGCAGCCCGAGCGACCGCACGAACGGCGGCGGCTCGCCCTCCTTCTCCAGCACGAGCACGGTGACGCCCCGCAGACGCAGCTCGCTCGCCAGCATCATGCCGGTCGGCCCGCCGCCGACGACGATCACATCGAACATGCAGTCCCCCATGGTGTGTGCCCGGCCGACCACTGTGCGCCACGACCGGGGTCTTGCCGCAAGCCCGGGGGTGCCGTATATGTTGACAGTGGCAAGGAGTTCTCCTCCTTGCCTTTGTTGTTTCCGACCCCAGCAGCGCCCGACCCGGGGCGCCCCCGAACTCGGGTCGTACCACCACGACGGAACCTTCGGCGCGTGCGGCGCGGCGGCTAGGGTGACCGAGTGGAGGATCGGCAACTTCTCAGCTCATCGTTCGGCGCGGCGGCCGCCGCCTACGCCGAGCACCGCCCGGACTACGCGCAGGGCGCCGTGCGTTGGGCGCTGGAGCCCGCGCCCGGCCCGCGGGTGCTCGACCTCGGCGCCGGGACCGGCAAGCTGACCGCCACGCTGGTCGCGTCCGGTGCCGACGTCGTCGCGGTCGAGCCCGACCCGGGGATGCTGACCGAGCTGCGCCGGGCGCTGCCGACCGTCCGTGCCCTGCCGGGCAGCGCCGAGGCGATCCCGCTGCCGGACGCGTCCGTCGACGCCGTGCTGGCCGGCAACGCCCTGCACTGGTTCGACATGGCCGTCGCCGGGCCGGAGATCGCCAGGGTCCTCGCGCCCGGGGGCATCCTGGCCGGCCTGTGGAACGTCATGGACGACCGGGTCGACTGGATCGCCGGGCTGGAACGGGTCAGCGGGAGCGCGGCCATCGGCCCCCGTGACACGCTGCGCAGGTGGCGCGCCGCGACGGCGGACCTGTGCTCTCCCGGCAGCGGCCTCGCCTCCCGGTTCGGCTCGCCGGAGCAGGCCGAGTTCGCGCACGGGCAGCGCCGCACCGCCGACTCCCTCGTCGCGACCCTCGCGACGCGCGCCGGAATGCTGGTCATGCCGGAACCGGACCGGGAAGCGACGCTCGGCCGGATCCGCGCCTTCCTCGGGAGCCGACCCGAAACCGCCCTCGGCGAGTTCACCCTCCCGCTGCTGACCGGCGTGCTGCGCGTCCGACGGTGACGCCGCCCGGCGGGCCGTCCCGGTCAGGCGAAGCCGCCGTCGCTGTGCAGGAGTTGGCCGTTGATCCAGCCCCCGTCGGGTGAGCACAGGAACGCGACGAGGTTCGCGCAGTCCTGCGGGCGCCCGAGGCGACCGAGCGGCGTGGACCGCAGGACGGCATCCCTGACCTCAGCCGTCATCCAGCCGGTGTCGGTGGGGCCCGGATCGATGGCGTTGGCGGTCACGCCGAGGTGGGCCAGTTCCTGGGCGGCGGCCAGGGTGATCCGGTCGAGAGCGCCCTTGCTGGCTCCGTAGGGCAGGTTCCGGACGGTGGCGTCACTGGTCAGGCTGATGACGCGTCCGGTGCCGTGCGCCCCTCGGAACCGTCGGGCGTACTCGCGGATCAGGAGCCAGCTCGCCCGGGCGTTGACCGCGAAGTGCCGGTCGAAGCTCTCGATGCTGGTGTCGAGCAGGCCCGAGTCGACACTCTCGCAGTGGGCGAGGACGAGCGCGGTGACCGGGCCCAGCTCCCGCTCCACGGCCTCGAAGACCGCGGCCGTGGCCTGCGGATCACTGAGGTCCGCCTCGATCGCGGCGGTGGTCGCCCCGTGCGTGCCGGCCTGGTCGCCGAGTCGCGTCACCGCCTCGGGGTCGGCGCCCCAGGGCATCCGCTCGTCGTACGGGGTCCAGTAGGTGAACCCGATGTCCCAGCCGCGCTGAGCCAGCGTCAGCACCACCGAGGCGGCGATGCCGGCGCTGCGGCCCGCGCCGGTCACCAGGGCGACGGGCCGGTGCCCTTGTTCCGTGCCGTCCATAGCAACCCTCGTCCGTCGCAGCCAGCGTCCCTGGGTCACGCCTACCTGTCGTGCTGTCGGCGCACCATCTCGGCGATCCAGATGGGCGCGTACGGCGACGTGCAGCCCGGGGGAGTCGGGTAGTCCTTGAGCACCTCCAGGCGCTCGCCGATGTCGATGGCGCGGGCGCGGAGCGCGGCGTCCTCGATCCCGATCTGTGCCAGGCAGTGGTTCATCGCCCACTGCAGCCGAGGCGGGGCGTCCTTCAGCTCCGCCTCGATGACGTCGAGCAGCCGGGCCAGGTCGAGGCCCTCGGGCCGCTTCGCCACGCGTTCCGTGGTCAGCGCCCAGCCGGCGCTCGCGACCACGGGATCCGGATCGGCGAACCAGGCCACCCGCAGCTCTTCCGCGTGGGGGTTCTTCTTCACCACGTAGTTCACGAGCCAGTCGTGCACCTTGGGTGTGCGCGCCTCGCGCACCATGGCGTCCAACTCGTCGTGCGCGAACGCCTTCGGGCGGCAGATCAGGAGGGCCAGCAGTCGCGCCGCGCTGTCGCCGGTCGCCCAGAGCTGGCACGCGAGTTCCTGCTGCGTCTTCAGCCGCTTCGCGAGCGCGCGCAGCTTGCTCAGGTTCACGCCGTGATCGTCACCGTGCCGCTCGTTCACCGCGCGTGCCTTCGGGTCCTCCAGCTCGGCCAGCTCGGCCATCACCTCGGCCAGCGTCGTCTCGGCCACCTCAGCCTCCCGCCCATCAGGTGCGGGATGCAGCCTACGGGGCCACGATGATCATGTGGGGGTGCGTTACCCGGGGGGTGACGGCGGCTCGGGTGGGCCCCGGTGCGCGCGGACCGTGTCGGCGACGGCGACCCCGAGCAGGACCGCGGTGGCCGCCACGGCAGCCACCAGTGGTGGGGCCAGGAGCACCGCGGGCGCCAGCGCGAGCAGTACGAGGATTCCGATCGGGCGGTCCGGGGACACCCGGGCGAAGACGGCGTACTCGAAGGCGGCGCGACCGGCCAGGAACAGCGCGGGCCCGCCGAGGATGACGGCGACCCAGGCGCGTGGCGTGTGCCCGAGTGGATGCGCGATGACGAGTTCGTCGCCCACCGCGGTGGCGACGATGCCGGCGAGCATCACCAGATGGGCGGTCGCCGCCGACCGGGCGAGGGGATCCGGCCGGCGGGCCGCCGCGATGGCGGCGGGCAGCAGTTCCCCGGCCCGGTGCAGGTAGATCCGCCAGAACAGGACCGTGGCGACGAACGACACCACGAACGCCGTCGTCCGGTCGGCGGCGAAGCCGCTGCCACTCAGGGTCAAACGCGCCGACCAGGATCAGCTCGCCGAGCGCGATGATGAAGAGCTGTTGGTACCGCTCGGCCAGGTGCTCGGCCACGATCGGGTACTCCGCGTCGGGCGAGCGACCCAGCCGTGGCGTCGGGAAGCGCAGGACGGTGCCCGTGAAATCCAGCGCGACCGCCAGCGTCCACAGGACGACCCGGGCCGGCACCGGCGCCAGCGCCCCGGCGATCCAGGGCACCGCCGACACGGCGAACCAGGTCAACACCCGGATGCTCCGGCGCTGCAACTCCTGGCCGCGCAGGGCGAGGACGAGGAAGAGCTGACGGCCGACATGGATGGCGACGTACGCGCCCGCGAAGGCGAGGCCCCGCGCGCCGAACGCGTCGGGCAGCGCCACGACCATCACCAGGCTGCCGAGCATGGTCCCCGTGATCACCAGCTGTATCGACATCTGTCGCGGGTCGTACAGGTTGGTGGTCCAGGTGGTGATGCTCCAGACCCACCAGACGGCCAGCAGCAGCACCAGCGTCCGGAAGGCACCCGCCCAGGTGAGGTCCTGCAGCAGCTCGTGCGAGAGCTGGATGAGCGCGACGACGAACACCAGGTCGAAGAACAGCTCCAGAAAGTTCGCCCGGTGCGGCCCCTCGGGCATGCGCAGCAGCTTGGTGCCGCTCGCCGTCCTCATCGGCTGGCCCGCACGGCGCCCTAGCCGAAGGTGAAGACGTACGCCTCGGCGCCGGGCGCGAGGAACGTGATCTCCAGGGTCCGGTCCCGCACGGTGTCCCGTTGACGGACGAGCTGGTACAGCCGGCCCTCCCGGAGGAGGCCGTTGCCGTCCTCGTCCACGTCGTCGCCGTGTGCCGGGCCCGGTGCCGCGCCGTCGAGGAGCAGGCGGAAGGGGATCGGGTCCCGCGTGCCGGGCGACAGCACGAGATGCGCGTCGCGTGCGTGGAACCGGAAGGCGAGGGTGCCGCCGGCCCGCTCGAGCACGATGTTCTCCGAGCCGATCGTCCACTCGCCGCCGAGCGCCCAGTGGTCGGCGGGCAGGCTCGCGGGGACCTCGTAGACGTTGGTGGCGTCGTACGTGGCCTGGTCCGGCGACGCGAACTGCTCGGAGCGGGCGTAGCCGAGATAGGTTTCGGGCGTCCGCAGGTGCTCCCAGTCGGCGTCGGCCTCCACACCGTGCCCCCGCACCGGGACGGGTTCGCGGTCGACGCCGAGCAGCCGCTGGATGACGCGTTCCGACTGCTCGTAGCGGCCCTCGCCGAAGTGGCGGTCGCGGATCACACCGTCGGCGTCGACGAAGTAGAGCGCCGGCCAGTAGTGGTTGTCGAACGCGCTCCAGACGGCGTAGTCGCTGTCGACCGCCACCGGGTAGTCGATGCCCCGCGCCGCCACCGCCCGGCGCACCGCGTCGATGTCGTGCTCGAACGCGAACTCCGGCGTGTGCACGCCGATGACGACCAGCCCGTCGTCCCGGTAGGCCTGCGACCACGCCCGGACGTACGGCTCCTGGCGCAGCCAGTTGATGCAGGTCAGCGTCCAGAAGTTCACGACGACGGGGCGCCCGCGCAGCTCGGCGGGACCGAGTGGCCCGGTGTTGAGCCACCCGGTCGCCCCGTCGAGCGCGGGCAGGTGCAGCCGCTCGGAGACAGCCATCTAGCGCAGCGACCGGAAGGCGGTGCGAAGCTCGTCGCACAGGAGTTGCGGCTGCTCCCAGGCCGCGAAGTGCCCGCCCCGGTCCAGCTTGTTGTAGTGGATGAGGTTCGGATACGCCTGCTCGGCCCAGCTCCGCGGCGCCTCGTAGAGCTCGTCGGGGAAGACGCTGACGGCGGCCGGGACGGAGACGTCCTTGGCGCCGAGGAAGGAGAGCTTGTTCTCCCAGTAGATCCGGGCGGCGGAGACGCCCGTGTTGGTCAGCCAGGTGAGCGTGATGTTGTCGAGGATGTCGTCGCGGGTGAGGCCGCCGGGTTGCCCGGCGAAGGCCCGGCAGATCAGCTCCAGGCTGGCCGCGTCGTGGTCGCACATGAAGGTCGCCAGCGCGACCGGCGAGTCCGCGAGGCCGATCAGCGTCTCCGGGCGGGTGGCCATGATCAGGGCGTAGGCGGCATGCTTCCAGAAGAAGTCCTGCTGCTCGACGGCCCGCCGCTCCTCCGCGGAGAGGTTGGCCGGCAGCTTGCCCAGCGCGTTGTTGATGCCGGTGATGTCGGACTGGACCAGCGCGTCGAGCTCGGGCGGCACCGTGCTGGGCATGTTGGTGTGGATGCCGGCCAGTTCCGGCGGCGCCTGCACCCCCATCATGTTGGTGATCAGCGCACCCCAGTCGCCGCCCTGGGCGACGAACCGGTCGTAGCCGAGGCGCTTCATCAGCTCGGTCCAGGCACGCGCGACGTGCTCCGGGCCCCAGCCGGGCTCGGTCGGCTTACCGGAGAAGCCGTAACCCGGCATCGACGGGATGACCAGGTGGAAGGCGTCCGACGCGGACCCGCCGTGGGCCGTGGGGTCGGTCAGCGGCTCGATGATCTTCAGCTGTTCGATGATCGAGCCGGGCCAGCCGTGCGTGACGATGAGCGGCAGGGCGTCCTCGTGCTTGGACCGGACGTGGATGAAGTGGATGTCCAGGCCGTCGATCTCCGTGATGAAGTTCGGCAGCGAGTTCAACCGCGCCTCGACCTTGCGCCAGTCGTACTCCTTCTCCCAGTAGCGGGCGAGGGCCTGGCTGGTCTCCAGCGGCACGCCCTGCGACTGATCCTGGACGGTCTCCTTCTCCGGCCAGCGGGTGGCCGCGATGCGCCGCCGCATCTCCTGGAGGTCCGCCTCCGGGATCTCCACCGTGAACGGCCGGATGTCGGTGGCGCGGGCCAGCGTCTGGGTCTTGACGGCCACGTCGGGCTCCTTTTCCTCGGATGTGTCTCGTCGGAAGCGGCGCGGTCAGCTCTGGTTCTCGCCCCGCCGGGGCAGCTTCCATTCGGGCCGGGGGAAGTGGCAGGTGTAGCCGCCGGGATGTTTTTCCAGGTAGTCCTGGTGCTCCGGCTCAGCCTCCCAGAAGGGGCCGGCCGGGGTGACCTCGGTGACCACCTTGCCCGGCCACAGGCCGGAGGCGTCGACGTCGGCGATCGTGTCCTCGGCGACCTGCCGCTGCTGGTCGTTGCAGTAGAAGATCGCGGACCGGTAGCTGGTGCCGACGTCACCGCCCTGGCGGTTCTTCGTGGTGGGGTCGTGGACCTGGAAGAAGAATTCGAGAAGATCCCGGTACGAGAGCTTGCTCGGGTCGTAGACGATCTCGATCGCCTCGGCGTGGCCCTCGTGGTTGTAGTACGTCGCGTTGGGTACGTCGCCGCCGGTGTAACCGACCCGGGTGGAGATCACGCCGGGGCGTTTCCGGATGAGGTCCTGCATCCCCCAGAAGCAACCGCCGGCCAGGACGGCCTTCTCAGTCGTGTCGGTCATCGCTTCGCCCCTCCGTCCGGGTGCTCGAACAGTGCGCGGTACTCGCCGTACCCTTCCCGTTCCAGGTCCTCGCGCCGGATGAACCGGAGCGCGGCGGAGTTCATGCAGTAACGCAGCCCACCGGTCGCCAGCGGGCCGTCGTCGAACACGTGCCCCAGATGGCTGTCGCCGTGCGCCGACCGGACCTCGGTGCGGACCATGCCGAGGGTGGAGTCCCGCACCTCGACCACGTTCTTCGGCTCGATCGGCCGGGTGAAGGAGGGCCAGCCGGTGCCGCTGTCGTATTTGTCGACGGACGCGAACAATGGTTCGCCGGAGACGACATCGACGTAGATGCCCTCCTCCTTGCTGTTCCAGTACGGGTTGGCGAAGGCCGGCTCGGTCCCGCCCTCCTGGGTCACCCGGTACTGCTCGGGCGACAACCGGGACACTGCCTCCGGGTTCTTGCGGTATTCGGGTGACACCGTCGTTCCTCTCGGCTGGGGTCGTCGGCAAGGAAGGCCGGTTCAACATCGCTGCACAGGCAGCGCGAGTGGCTACCCGGCCTGCCGTCGCCTAACCCCGCCCCCGGTCCGGGCGTGTCACTGCCTCCGCCGGGCCTCCGCCTCGACCTCGAGCATGTCGTTCAGCGTCAGGGCGGTGTTGATCAGGGCGAGGTGGCTGAAGGCCTGCGGGTAGTTGCCGATCTGCTCACCGGTCGCAGCGATCTCCTCCGCGTAGAGGCCCAGGTGGTTACTGAAGGTGAACATCTTCTCGAAGGTGAGCCGGGCATCGTCGAGGCGACCGGAGCGGGCCAGCGCCTCGGCGTACCAGAAGGTGCACATGTTGAAGGTGCCCTCGTGGCCGGGGAGCCCGTCGGGGGAGTGGACCGGGTCGTACCGGTGGACCAGGCTGTCGGAGACCAGCTCCCGCTCGATGGCGTCCAGCGTGCGGCGCCACATCGGATCCGACGGCGTCACGAAGCCGACCGACGGCATGGCGAGCAGCGCGGCGTCCAGGACGTTCTCGTCGTAGGCCTGGACGAAGGATCCGCGGCCCCGGTGGTAACCGCGCGCCATGACCTGGTCGTAGATCAGGTTCCGCTGGGTGGTCCAGCAGCTGATGTCCCCGGGGCGGCCGGTGCGGGTGGCGAGCCGGATGGCCCGGTCCAGAGCCACCCAGGACATCACCCGGCCGAAGGTGTAGTCGCGGGGGTGGTGCCGGCTCTCCCAGATGCCGGCGTCCGGCTGGTCCCAGTTGTGGCACAGCCAGTCGACGAGCCGGACGGTGCTCTTCCACACCTGGTGGGAGACGCGGATGCCCTGTTCGTCGGCGACGTGCATGGCGTAGAGCGCCTCGCCGTGGATGTCGAGCTGGAGCTGGTCGGCGGCGCCGTTGCCGATCCGGACGGGCCGGGAGCCGCGGTAGCCCTCCAGGTGGTCGAGCACCTCCTCGTGCAGGTCGGACGAGCCGTCGACCCGATACATGATCTTCAGTGGGGCCTGGTGGTCGCCGGCATCGCGGATCCGCTCGTCGAGCCAGTCCATGTACCGGCTGACCTCCTCGGTGAAGCCGAGGCCGAGCAGCGCGTGCACGGAGAAGGACGTGTCCCGGACCCAGGTGTAGCGGTAGTCCCAGTTGCGCGTGCCGCCGACCAGTTCGGGCAGCGCGGCCGTCGGCGCGGCGATCATCGCGCCGGTGGGCGCGTACGTCATCAGCTTCAACGTGATGGCCGAGCGCTCGACCATCTCCCGCCACCGGCCGGAGTACCGGGAGCGCTCGACCCACCGCCGCCAGTAGTCGCGGGTCCACTCGAACATCCCCTGCACCTCTTCGAGGGGGACGGCCCGGGGTTCCATCTCGGAGTTCGTCTCCAGCACCACCCCGCCGGTGTCGCCCTGGTTCAGGGTGCCGAACCCGATCAGGTCGCCGTCCTCCAGGTGGATGTCCTCCCGGGCGATGAGCTGGCGGACCGGTTGGACCGGGTTGAAGGTCAGCGAGGCCGACGAGCCGCGGAAGACGTACCCGTTGCGGTGCCGCTCCAGTTGGGGCCGCTCGCGTCCGTAGTCGAACCGGGGGCGGCACTCCAGCCGGAACCGCATGCTGCCCCGGACCATGGTGACCATGCGGACCAGGCGGTGCACGTCGGTGACCCGCTCGCCGGTGACCGGCATGAAGTCCTGGACCTCGGCGACGCCGTCGGCGCTGATGAACCGCGTGATCAGGATCGGGGTGCCGGGCAGGTAGAGCTGTTTGGTGACGTAGGTGGTCTCGTGGGGGGCGATCCGGAAGAAGCCGCCGCGCTCCCGGTCGAGGACGCTGGCGAAGATGCTGGGGGAGTCGAAGCGGGGTGCGCAGAACCAGTCGATCGTCCCGTCGCAGGTCACCAGGGCGGCGGTTTGAAGATCACCGATGAGCCCGTGATCCTCGATCGGCGGATACTCGCTCACGTCGCCCCCCGTCTCGACTGCACCCTCCCGCAGTAACCTAAAGGGCAATATTGTCCATGTAAGTCGGATTCGTGAATGCCACCCCTCCGCGCGCCCGACTCAGAGGCCGTGGCGACGATCGCCCGCCACCAGCTCGGCCACCCGCGCCTCGGACCGCGCCGAGAACACGTCCCGCCGCCGCGCCTCGACCGCCCGGCGGGTCTCCTCGGCGACCAGGTCCCCGTTGATCGCGGCGGCCGCCAGCGCGCCCGCCGCCGCTGCCGCGCCGACCTGCGCGGCCGGGTCGGTCACATTGCCCGCGACCCACACCCCGGGCACCTCGGTACGCCCCGTCGGGTCGGCGGGGACGTGCTCGCCGGCCCCGGACGGGTGCTCCACCGCCCGCAACCCGAGCGCCGCCAGGAACCCGGCCCGCGCCACCATCCGGGGGCCGGCGACCAGCGCCTCGCGCGCGACCAGGCGGCCGTCGCGCAGGCGTACCCCGACCAGCCGGTCCTCGACGACCTCGACCGACGCGACCTCGCTCTCGACCACGGCGACGCCGCGGGCGGCCAGCTGTTCGGCCTGCTCGTCGCCGAGCGGCGGCGCGGTGTGGCGGAGGAAGACCACGTCGTCGCTCCACTGGCGGAACAACAGCGCCTGGTGCACCGACATCGGTCCGGTGGCCAGCACCCCGATCGGCCGGTCGCGCACCTCCCACCCGTGGCAGTACGGGCAGTGCACCACGTCCCGGCCCCACCGCTCGCGCAGTCCGGGCACGTCGGGCAGCTCGTCGACCAGGCCGGTGGCCACCAGCAGCCGGCCCGCCCGGACCCGGCGGCCCCCGGCCAGCGCCACGGAGAAACACTCCCCGTCGCGGGTCACCGTGTCGACCTGGCCGTCCAGCAGGTGCCCGCCGTACCGGCGCACCTCGTCCCGGCCGCGCGCCAGCAGCTCGGCCGGGGGCATGCCGTCGCGGGCCAGCAGCCCGTGCACCCCGTCGGCCGGGGCGTTGCGCGGGCTGCCCCCGTCGATCACCAGGACCGACCGGCGCGCCCGGGCCAGCATGAGCGCCCCGCTCAGGCCGGCGGCGCCCCCGCCGATCACCACCACCTCGTACTCTTCGGTCATCCTGACCACCTCCTGCGGCAACGATGCGGCGGCGCTGGCCATACCCGCAAACTTTGTTGCTGATCTGGCAAACTGGGGGGATGGACGACGACCTCGACCGGGCGCTCGACGCGGTGGGCCCCCGGCTGCGCGCGCTCCGCCGCGAGCGTGAGACCACCCTGGCCGACCTGTCGGCCGCCACCGGCGTCTCGGTGAGCACCCTGTCCCGCCTGGAATCCGGCAGCCGCCGCCCCACCCTCGAACTGCTGCTGCCCCTGGCCCGGGCGCACGGCGTCACGCTCGACGAGCTGGTCGGCGCCCCGCCCACCGGCGACCCCCGCATCCACCTGCGCCCGGTCACCCGGCACGGCATGACCATGCTGCCGCTCACCCGCCGGGCGGGCGGCATCCAGGCGTACAAGCTGGTCATCCCGGCCGGCGGGCGGCCCGCCGAGCCCACCCCGCAGACCCACGAGGGGTACGAGTGGGTCTACGTGCTCAACGGGCGGCTGCGGCTGGTCCTCGGCGAGCACGACCTGGTGCTCGCGCCCGGCGAGGCGGCCGAGTTCGACACCCGGGTGCCGCACTGGTTCGGCCGGGCCGACGACGAGGCGGTCGAGTTCCTCAGCCTCTTCGGCGCCCAGGGCGAACGCGCCCACCTCCGCGCCCGCCCCCGCGCGGCGGATCGCGCCTGACCTGGAGGCCCGGCACGACGCGCTCGACGCCGAATGGATCGCCCGGCACCGGTCCCGGACGTGACCTTGCCCACCCCCACGCCGGATCCGCGCGCAGGGGCAGGTCATCCGCCGTTACCCGGCGGTTAGGGTGGGCGTCGCGAAGTCGCTTCCCCCGGACCCGGGGTGCGGCTTCGTAGTGCTTCACGGGATCCGTGGAGCCCAGCCGCCCCGACGTTCTCCGGGCCAACCGCAACGGGACGGCTGCACCCCCACCGCCCGGCCGGCGTGACCGGCTGGGCCAACCCGGAACGGAGTAAGGCCACGCCATGAGCGTGTCTACGCAGGATCCTGCTGCCCCGGTCGAGCCGGCGGAACCCGCCGGCCAGAGCCGCCTCGACCGCTTCTTCGAGATCACCCGCCGGGGCTCGTCCGTGCGGCGGGAGGTGCTCGCCGGCATCACCACCTTCGCGACGATGGCATACATCGTCGTGCTCAATCCGCTGATCATCGGCACCGCGCCGGACAAGGACGGCAACCTGCTCGGCATCGCGCCGGTCGCCGGGGTCACCGCCCTGGTCGCGGCGGTCATGACGATCATGATGGGGATCGTCGGCCGGGTGCCGTTCGCGGTCGCCACCGGCCTCGGGCTGAACGCCTTCGTGGCGTACGCGGTGGCGTCCCAGATGAGCTGGGCCGAGGCCATGGGCCTGGTCGTCGTCGAGGGTCTGATCATCACCGTGCTGGTGCTGACCGGCTTCCGGAAGGCCGTCTTCCGGGCCATCCCGGCCGAGCTGAAGGCGGCCATCGCGGCCGGTATCGGCCTGTTCATCGCGCTGATCGGCTTCGTCGACGGCGGTCTGGTCCGGGCCGGCACCGGGGTGCCGCTGCAGCTCGGCTCGGGCAGCAACGGCACGCTGCACGGCTGGCCCACGGTCGTCTTCCTGGTCGGCCTGCTGGTCACCGGCATCCTGGTCGCCCGCAAGGTGAAGGCCGGCGTCCTGATCGGCATCGTGGTCACCACGATCGTCGCGGTGATCGTCAACGCGTTCGCCAAGCCCGGCCCGGCCCTGGTCGACGGCAAGCCCAACCCGGACGGGTGGCGGCTCAACGTGCCGACCCTGCCGGACCCGCTGTTCCAGACGCCCGACCTGCACCTGGTCGGCAACGTGTCGTTCGGCGCGTTCGCCCACGTCGGCCTGGTGACCGCGCTGCTGCTGGTCTTCACCCTGGTGCTGGCCGACTTCTTCGACGTCATGGGCACCACGGTCGGCCTCGCCAAGCAGGCCAACCTGACCACCGAGGACGGCACCGACATGCCCCGCCTCGGCAAGGTGCTCTTCGTCGACGGCGTCGCCGCGGTCGCCGGCGGCGCGGGCAGCGCCTCGTCGGCCACCACGTACGTCGAGTCCTCCTCGGGCATCGCGGACGGCGGGCGGACCGGCCTGACCAGCGTGGTCACCGGCGTGCTCTTCCTGGGCGCGCTGCTGCTCACCCCGCTGGTGTCGCTGGTGCCCAGCGAGGCCGCCGGACCGGCGCTCGTGGTGGTCGGCGCGCTCATGATCCGTCAGGTCAAGGACATCGACTTCACCGACGTCGGCGTGGCCGTCCCGGCCTTCCTGACCATGACGCTCATGCCGTTCACCTACTCGATCACCAACGGCATCGGCGCCGGCTTCGTGAGCTGGGTGGCGATCCGGGTGGCCCAGGGCAAGGCGCGGCAGATCCACCCGCTGATGTGGGCGGTGGCCGCCGCGTTCGTGGTCTACTTCGGCATCAACCTGGTCAAGGCCGTCACCGGCGTCAGCTGACCGGTTCCACGCCGCGCCCCCGTTGCCCGTTGGCCCGAGGCAACGGGGGCGCGGCGTATTCCGATCATGGGTTAGAGTGCCGGGGCGCGGGCACGCGACCGTCGTGGGCGCAGGGGGGATGAGGCCATGGATCGCCGTCAGCTTCCCCTGTCATGCCCTCTTCCGGGTCGCGCCTGCTGACTGAGACTCACCGCGGCCCGGGTCACTCCACGACCCTGGAGAATCGCGTTGTCCCTTTCTGACCTGACCACCGACCGACTCGTGCTGCGCCCCTGGCCGGCCGGGGAGGCCGCCGCCGTCGCCGCCGGCGAGCGGCGCCCGCACTGGGCGCCGGACTTCCCGGCCGACGGCGAGCGGATGATCGGCGGGATCATCGCCGGCAACCCGGACCGGCCGCACGGCCACCGGCTCATCATCGAGCGGGAGACCGGCCTCACCGTGGGCGGCATCGGGCTGAAACTGCCGCCCACCGACGGTGCCGTCGAGTTCGGCTACGGCATCGTCGAGTCCCGGCGCTGCCGGGGCTACACCACCGAGGCGGTCCGCGCCCTGGTGGCGCACGCCCGCACCCTGCCCGGGGTGACGCTGGTGTTCGCCACCGTCGACCCGGCCAACGTGGCGTCCGTGCGGGTGCTGGAGAAGGCCGGCCTGCGCCGCGACGGCACCGTCGACAGTGACGAGGGGCCGCTGCACCGGTACGTCGCCGAGTAACGCCGAACCGACCGGCCCGGCGGTGGGGCGACCCGCCGCCGGGCCCGTCCTCGTTGAACCGGTCGTGAGCTACGCGGAGGTCAACGGGGTACGCCTCTGGTACGAGATCCACGGGATCGGCCGGCCACTGGTGCTGCTCCACGGCGGGTACGGGTCGACGGAGATGTTCGCGCCGATCCTGCCGGACCTGACCGCGCGCCGGCAGGTCGTCGCCGTCGACCTCCAGGGCCACGGCCGCACGGCCGACGTGGATCGGCCGCTGCGCTACGAGGCGATGGCCGACGACATCGCCGCCCTGTCGCGGCACCTCGACCTGCCGCCCGCCGACGTGCTGGGCTACTCGCTCGGCGGCGGGGTGGCCCTGCGCGCCGCCATCCAGCACCCGGCCCTGGTCCGCCGCCTCGTGCTGGTTTCCACGCCGTGCCGGCGGCAGGGCTGGTACCCGGAGGTGCTGGCCGCCATGGCCGCCCAGGACGAGCGGGTCGCCGAGCAGATGCGCGGCACGCCGCCGCACCGGCGCTACGAGCGGGTGGCGCCCCGCCCGCGGGACTGGCCGACCCTCTGGGCGAAGACCGGCGAGCTGCTGCGCCGCGAGTACGACTGGTCGGCCGGGGTGGCCGCCCTGCCCATGCCGGTGCTGCTGGTCTTCGCCGACGCCGACTCGATCCCGGTCCGCCACGTGGCCGAGTTCTTCGGGCTGCTCGGCGGCGGCCACCGCGACGCCGGCGGGGACGGCACCGACCGGCCCGCGTCCCGGCTGGCCGTGCTGCCCGGGCTGACCCACTACGACATCGTCGGTTCACCCGCCCTGCCCGCGGCGGTGCTGCCCTTCCTCACCCACGAGGTGTGCGCCCCCGGGTGAGCCGGGACGCGCGTCGCCGCCGGAGCAGCCGCCGCGCGAGCAGGCCGCCCAGCACCAGCGACACCGCCCCGGCCGCCCACCAGAACCGGCCGCCCGGGCCTGCCGGCGGATCCGCCGCGCGGACCCGGCCGGCGCGCACCACCGCGTCCGCCACGTCGATGGCGAGCACCTGCTCCGGCGCGGTGAGCAGGGTGGTCGGCGCGGCGGCCCCCGGGGTCAGACCGAGCACCCGGATCGCCCGCACGTTCATGTACGCGGTCCGCTGGCCCATGTCCATGACGCCCTCGAAGGGGGCCGGGGAGTTCGGCTCGGGCCGGTACGCGACCACCATCGCGGTCCCGTCCGTCTGCCAGCCGAGCAGCCGGATCGTGGTGACGCCCGCGACGGCGGGCAGCGCCGGCGCACCGAGGTCCTTCCCGTTGGCATCGACCCGGCGCAGCCGCCACCGGTCGCTGCCCGGGTCGTGGCTGACCAGGGCCAGCGTCCCGTCCGGCAGCCAGGCCCCCTTGCCGGCCAGCCCGCTCTCCGGCGGCAGCGGGAACGAGGTGATGCTTTGCCCGTCCGCGCTGGCGACGAGCACCTTGTCGCCCACCTGGTAGGCCAGCCGGGACCCGTCGGCCGTGAACGCGACCGGGGTGCCGAAGACCGGCACCTGGTCGGTTTCGAGCAGGCGTACCGCCCGGCCGGTGTCGAGCCGGACCAGGCTGAGCGTGTTGGCGTAGGCGCTGCCCTCCGGGTTGGTCGGCGTGGTGTCCCGGACCACCAGGGCGGCACCGTCCGGCGCCCAGCCGGCCGGCTCGGTCAGGGTGCTGCCCGGCCTCGGGCTGGGCAGCGGCCGGACCGTCCCGTCCACCAGGTCGACCACGTCGATCCGGGGGTGCTCCGACGACCCGGCCGGCACGGCGATCCGCCGCCCGTCGGGAGAGAGCAGCACCTGCTCGCCGGCCGGCGCCTCGTGGCCGACCGTCCAGGTCCGGTAGCGGTCGGCGTCGGCGCCGACGATGCCGACGGTGCCGTCCTCGTCGATCAGCCCGGTGAGCCCGCGCGCCTGCCCGCTGAACACGACCGCCGCCGGCCCGAGCCGGGGCCGGTCGGTGGCCCGCAGCGCGCCGAACCCCGGCAGCCCGATCCGGTCGGGCAGCGCCGGGCCGCCCGCGTCCGCCGGCGCGATCTCCGGCCGGTCGCCACCGCGTACCGCCAGTGGCACGAGCGCCACCAGCACGAGCACCGCCGCGACCGCCGCCGCCATCCGCCGCCGGGTGCGCCGCGCGGTCCGCACCGCGCGATCGTGCACCGGGTACGCGGGCACCTCGGCCGCCGCCTCCCGCAGCGCCTCCCGCAGCCGTACGCTCATCGCCCGCTCCTCTCCGGCGTCGCCTCCCACAGGTCGGGGACGAGGTCGCGGAGCCGGCGCACGGCGTCGTGCCCGTGCCGTTTCACCGTGCCCACCGAGCAGCCGAGCACCTCGGCCACCTGCGCCTCGGTCAGGTCCTCGTAGTAGCGGAGCACCACCACGGCCCGCTGCCGGGCGGTGAGCCGGCGCAGCGCGGCCACCACGCTGAGCCGCAGCGCGGTGTCCTCGCTGTGGTCGCCCCCGCCGCGCTCGACCGGCGTCGCGTCCAGCCGTTCCGCGATCCGCCGCCGGCGCCACCACGAGACCTGCTGGTGGTACATGACCCGGCGCACGTACGCCTCCGGGTCCCCGTCGCGGATCCGTCGCCAGTGCCGGTACGTCCGGGCCAGCGCGCTCTGCAACAGGTCCTCGGCGTGCTGGTGGTCGCCGGTCAGCAGGTACGCGGTCCGGGACAACGCGGGTGACCGCTGCACCACGAAGTCGTGGAACGTCTCGGACATGCCCACCCCCTCGCCCTCTACGAACGCCGCCCGCCCCGCGGATGGTTGAGGCGGTCATTCGACCACGCCCCGCCGGTACGGCCCCCAGGCCACGAACCGCTCGAACAGGTCGCGCGGCGTGGGCCCGTCGTCCGGGTCGAGCCGGAACAGGTCGTGGGTCGCCTCGTGGTAGAGCCCGGACAGGTAGACGGCCAGGTCGACCGGGTGATCGGCGTACTCGGCCTTGAGCAGCAGCCGGGCCTGGGCGCACGGCCACGGCGACCCGCAGGCCCGGCAGAGCCAGAGCGGGCGCAGCGGCAGGTGCGGCGGCCGGTCCGGCGGATAGGCGCGCGGCCGGTCCGGATGCGGCCCGAGCCGGGGTACGGGAAACATGTCGGCCTTCCTTCGTCACCCAGGGGGTCGGGGCCACCCCCTGACTCGGGGGATTCGGGGCGACCCACCGGTGACAGTCTGTTGAGGACGGCACTACGCTCGGAAGCCGTCGGGGCCCATCGTGAACACGTCGGGGCGGCCGATGCCGAACTGCGGCGACGCCGGGAAGGCTGCCGGGAAATGGGGGAGGAAGCGTGGAAAGCGAGCCGACGGCCGACCTGATCCGGGCCCAGCTGCGGCGGCTGCGGGTGAAGGCCGGGTTGAGCCAGGAGGAGTTCGGGAAGCTGGTTCACTTCTCGGGTTCCCAGGTATCAGCGGTCGAGTTGGGCCAACGGCCGCTCGATCGGTTCTTCCTGCAACGCGCGGACGAGGTGCTGGGCACCGGCGGCCTGCTGACATCGCTGCTCAAGCTCGCGGAACGCGACGGCCAGCCGAGCTGGCTGCGGCCGTGGCTCGAAGCGGAACGACAGGCACAGCAACTGCGCTGTTACCAGCCGACGCTGATTCCGGGCCTGCTGCAGACGCAGAACTACGCCCGAGCCGTCATCCGCTCCGCCGACACGCTGACCGAGGATGAGGTTGAGCAGCGCCTCCACGTCAGGTTGGACCGGCAGTCCATCCTGTCCCAGCCGAATCCGCCGCAGTTCATCGCGGTGATCGAGGAAGCCGTCCTCAGCCGTGTGGACGAGGGCTTCCGAGGGATCATGGCTGAGCAGACCGCGCACCTGATCGAATGCGCCGCGAAACCGCACATCAGTGTGCAGGTCATTCCTGCCGAGGTGAGTGTGCACGTGGGACTGATCGGGCCGTTCGTTCTGGGTAGGGACGGAAACGGCGGCTGGGTCGGTCATCTGGAGACTCAGCTCGGCGGCGTCGTGGTCGACCGGGACGAGGACTTGGCTATCCTGCTGTCGAGGTGGGAGAGCGTCCGTAACGAGGCGCTGTCCCGTCGCCAGTCGATCGAGCTGATGAAGGAAGCGGTGACATTGTGGAGCTGATCGGCGCAGAGTGGCGGAAGTCGAGCCGGAGTGGCCAGGGGGAGTGCGTCGAGGTGGCCGACAATCTGCCCGGTGTGGTGGGTGTGCGGGACAGCAAGGACCCGACCGGTCCCGTGCTCACCTTCACCCCGCCGACGTGGCGGGCCTTCGTGGCCTTCACGAAGCGGGCGGGTTGACCCTGACGCAGCGTCAACCCGCCATGCTGACGGCATGAACAATCCGGCGGCGGCCCACGCGACAAGCGCGGGCCTGCTGGGGGTGGCCGGCGGTAGCCGGCGTTCCGGTCGTCGCGGGCGGAATCGCCGTCATGGTCCAGCGGCGCACGATCTCCTGAGCGAGGCGGGATCAGGGGCATGCTGACGATTGGGCAACTGGCGTCGTACGCCGGTGTCACCGTGCGGGCGGTGCGGCACTACCACCAGATCGGGCTGCTGCCGGAGCCGGAGCGCGACGCCTCCGGCTACCGGCGGTACGGGGCGGGCGCGGTCGTGACCCTCCTGAAGATCCGTGCCCTGGCCGACGCCGGGGTGCCGCTCTCCGAGATCACCGCGCTGCTGCGGGCGGACGAGGCGGATTTCACCGCGGCGATCCATCGCATCGACGGCCGCCTGTCCGAAGAGATCACCCGGCTGGAGACCAGCCGCAAGCAGATCGCCCAGCTGGCTGCCGGAAACAGTGGTGGCCTCCCGCCGGAGGTCCTCGCCTATCTCGACCGGCTCCGGGAGATCGGGGTGTCCGAGCGCGTCGTGGAGGCCGAGCGGGACGGGTGGATCCTGGTCTCGGCCCGCTGGCCGGACCAGGTCCGCACGTGGATGCCGTTCAAGTTCGCGCAGCTGGAGGACCCGCGGATGGTCCGGCTCTATCTGGTCCTGTCCACGCTGGTGGACGGTGGCCTGGCCGGCGAATCCCTGACGGAGGAGGACGCCCACCGGCTCATGGAGGAGGCCGCCGACATCATGGCGGAGCTGTCCGAGGAGGCCTACGCCGCCGGCGAGACCGCCGGCCAGGGTGATCCGGCGGACGAGCTGCCGTACGACCTGCTCGACGCGCTCGCCGACGAGGCCCATCCCGGTGCCCGGATGATGCGCGACCTGATGCGCGAGCGGGGCTGGACGAGCTGGACCCGGCAGGAGAAGCTCCCGGAACGGATGTGAATCCGCTGTGCGGGTCAGCCCAGCCGGCGGGCGAGCCAGGGGAGCAGCGCGTCGCCCTGCAACCGCTGGAACGCCCGGACCGTGGGAATGCCCGGCGGGGGCGGCTGGCGGGCGCCGTCCAGGAAGAAGCCCGTGAACCCGGCCAGCACGCCGGTCAGGGCGGCCGGGTCCACCCCGGCCGTGAGCGGCCGGGCGGCCAGCAGCGCCTCCGGGTCGTGACCGCCGTGCACCTGCACGTTGACCAGGACCAGCAGGCTGTCCAGCCACGCCGGCCCGCGGCAGGCCCACGGCCAGTCGACCACGGTGACCGTGCCGTCCGGGCCGATGAGCAGGTTGTCGGCCCGGATGTCGAGGTGGCAGAGGGTGTCGCCGGCCAGCGCGGCCAGCCCCCGGTCGGCGGCCGCGCACAGCTCGGGCAGCCGGGCCCGCGCCCACGGGTCCAGGTCGGCCGGCGGGTCGTCGGCGAGTCGCCGCCAGCCGCCGAAGTCGTACGCGAGTTGCTCGGTCGCGGTGGTGACCACCGCGGCGGGGGCCGGAGTGAGCAGCCCGGCCATCGCCTCCAGGGTGGACAGCACGGCGGCCAGCTCGCCGGCGTCCCACGGGGTGACCGGGTGGCGGCCCTCGACGTCGCTGAAGACCAGCGCGATCCAGTCGCCGTCGTCGTGGCTGCCGAGCAGCCGGGGCGCCGGCGCGGCGGGTGGCAGCGCGGCGGCGATCCGCGCCTCCGCCCGGTGCAGGGTGGGGCTGCGGTCGTTCTGGGCCGGGCTGACCGCCTTGACGAAGGCCCGCCCGCCACCGGCCGTGCGGACCCGGTCGGCGGTGCCGGGGGAGAAGCCGCCGTCCTGCGACTCCGCCGTCACCACCCGGTCGCCGAGGATCTCCTCGACGGCGGCGCGGACCGGCGCGGGCAGGTCGGCCCAGCGGATCCGGCTCTTCGTCAGGCTGGTCACCGCCCCACCGTGCGTGACCCGGCCCGGCCGCGGCAACCCGATTACCGCGCCCCGGCGGTGTAGCGCAGCATCACGACGCCGCTGTCGAACGGCCGGGTGTCGGCCAGGGTGAAGCGGGTGGGCGTGAAGCCCCGGTCGGCCAGCGGGATGCCGCTGCCGACCACCACCGGGTTCAGCTTGACGACCAACTCGTCGACCTCGTCCAGGAGCTGGCCGGCGAGCTGGCCGCCGCCGCAGAGCCAGATGTCGCCGCCGGGCTGCCCCTTCAGCTCGCGGACGAACGCCACCGGGTCGCCGGCGACGATCTCGACCTGCGGGTCGTCGGACGGGGGCAGGGAGCGGGAGAAGACGTACTGCTTGAGGTGGGCGTAGGGGCTGGTGATGCCGAACTTCAGCGCCGGGTCGTAGGTGCCCCGGCCCATGAGCAAAGCGTCGAAGCGGCCGGCCGGCGGCGAGGCGATGCCGTACTCGGCGTGGGCGAACGTGGGGAAGGTCTGGGGCCACTCAGCGGTCAGGTGGGCCGCCACGTCCGGCTCCAGCGGGAGGAAGTCGTAGGACCCGTCGGGGGCGGCGATGAAGCCGTCGAGGGTGCTGGCGACGTAGTACACGAGCTTGCGCAAACCGACTCCGATGTCCGGGCTCGACCACGACGGCTGTCGTGGTCGAGAGAGAATGTACAACACCTGTCGTGGTTATTGCTAGGGTGCTGCCATGGCCAGGAATCCGGAACGCCGTACCCAACTCGCCGACGCCGGGCTGCGGGTGCTCGCCGCCGGCGGCGCCAGGGGGCTGACCCACCGCGCGGTGGACGCCGAGGCGGGCGTGCCCACCGGCACCGCCTCCAACTACTTCCCGTCCCGCGCCGCGCTGCTCGCCGCGCTGGCCGAACGGATCTTCGACCGGATGGCACCCGACCCGGCGGTGCTGGCCGACCTCGGCGCGCGCGAGCCCTCGCTCGCGCTGGTCACCGACTACCTGCGCTACATCGTCGAGCGCACCACCCGCGAGCCCGACCTCACCCGGGCCCTGTTCGAGCTGCGGCTGGAGGCCTCCCGGCGCCCCGAGCTGCGGGCCGCGCTCGGCGACGTGCTGCGCCGGGGGTACGCCGACGACGTCGCCTTCCACGTCGCCGCCGGGCTGCCCGGCGGCGCCTTCGAGGTCGCCCTGCTGCACTACGCCGTCGACGGGCTCCTGCTCGACCTGCTCACCACGTCGATCGACGCCGGGTTCGACGCCGACCAGGTGGTCTCGGCCCTGGTCGCGCGTCTGGTCGGCGGGTCCGGTCGGACCTGACCCGCGTCCAGCTTGTCGCGCCGGTCCCGGCTGACCCTGGCCGAACGTCCGCGCTATCCGGCGTCGTGGGAAGGCTCGGCGGTGCGCCACCCGGCCGACGGCCCGCGCAGGTGCCGGGCCAACTCGTCGTCCCGGTCGAGAGCCGCACCGAGGGCCCGCAGACCCATGTAGAGCGGCATGGAAGCGCAGGCCGCCACGTCCTCGGGCAGACAGTCCAGTGAGTCCGGTTCACGGCGCAGCCGTTCCAGGTCGATGGGGCAGTCCACGGTCAGGCGCTGGACGTACGGCGTCTCCACCAGCCGCACGTCGGTGTCGTGGAGATCGTCCGAGGAGACGTCGAGCATGGTCAGGCCCACGTACTCGGGCTTGGCGCCCCGGTTGAGCCACCGGAAGTAACCCAGCACCCAGGTCCCTCCGAGCTGCTGCGGGGCGAGATGGCTCTCCTCCATCAGCTCCCGGCGCATGGCGGCGGCCAGGAACTCGACGAAGGATTCCCCGGGCGGCCGGTCGCGCACGTCGACCAGATCCACCGAGCCCGACCCCGCCGGCGCGGCGAGGCCACCCCCGCTGACCGTGGCCTTGGGCTGCTGCCAGCACAGCACGAGCTTCCGGTCAGTGGTGACCGCGAGCGTGGAGACTCCGATGACGTTCGCCAGCCTGCTCTCGGTGAGCGTCAACAGGCGCCCGTCCTCCGCATAGGGCAGTCGGCTGCCGTCCAGATGGACCGTACCGGTCCGGCGATCCACCACCCGCCACCCGAAGAGGTAGTTGGAGCAGATCAGGGAGTAGTAGTCGGTGCCGCTCAACCGGACCTCGCCGCTCCGGAGCAGCTCCGGCGTCAACTCGTCGTCCTGGCGGATCAGTCGCCCGTTGAACATCGTCCCGCGGCGGACCCGGGCGGCCAGTATCGCTGCGCTGTGGGCGGCCACCCGCTTCGGCAGCACGTGGCGGTCGGCCAACCAGAGATAGCCCGCGTCCGCGCCGCGCAGGGCCTCGTCGACGTCCGGCCGGCACCACGCCACCTCGCTCCGGTCGGTGGGGAGCCGGACCAGGTCGGCCGGGGCCACCACCGGCGGTGTGGGCGTCGTGCGGCTCCGCACCAGCGCCACACTGCCCCGGCGCTGGGCCGCCCACTCCGGTGCCAGCAGGATCACGGACAGCAGCACCCCGGCCAGCCCGGCCAGCAACGCCGGCACCGATCCGAGCGGAGTCGACACCAGGCCCACCAGGCCCAGCAGGAGACTGACCACGCCCGCGTACCAGGTCCACCGGCGCGGGGCCAGCGCGAACCGCAGCTGCCACCGGCTACGGACCCCCACCAGCAGCAGCCAGAGTCGCGCCTGGCGCAGCCTGGAGGCTGACAGCCTTGCCATCCCGCACTCCTGTCCCCGCCGCGAACCCTCCACCGCGGGCGCAAAGGCTAGCGGAGAAGTTCTCGACCGGCTGTCCGGTTTCGGCAAGGGGCGCCCCCAGGCATGTACCCCAGCCGACGGGGAACGCCGTCCGGGACGCACCTGGGGAGGAGCGACGATGACGGATGGCGCCGGACTGACCATCGGTGTGCTCGGCTCGTACGGCGGTCGCAACCTCGGCGACGAGGCGATCCTCACCGGGCTCCTGGCCGACCTGCGCGAGCAGGAACCGAACGCCCGGATCATCGTCTTCTCCCGGAACCCGGCGCACACCGCGCTGGCCCACCCCGACGTGGAGGCGGTGCCCTGGGAGGGCGTCAGCCGGGTCGACTCGTCGGCCGTCCTGGCCCAGCTCGACCTGCTCGTCCTCGGCGGCGGCGGGATCCTCTACGACAAGGAGGCCCGGCGCTACCTGCGGGTGGTGCGGGTGGCCCAGGAGCGCGGCCTGCCGCTGCTCACGTACGCGGTCGGGGTCGGCCCGCTCAGCGAGGGGGTGGACACCGGGATGGTGCGGGAGACTCTGGGCCAGGCCACCGAGGTGACCGTGCGCGACCAGGAGTCCCGCATGGTGCTGGAGGAGGCCGGGCTGCTGAACCCGATCACCGTCACCGCCGACCCGGCGTTCCTGCTCACGCCGGAGGAGTTCCCGGAGAGCTGGCTGCGCGAGGAGGGCGTGCCGGCCGGCAAGCAGCTGGTCGGGCTGAGCGTCCGCGAACCCGGCCGGGCGGCGGAACGCCTCGACGTCGACGGGTACCACCGGCTGCTCGCCCAGATCAGCGACTTCCTGGTGCACCGGATCGACGCGTACGTGCTCTTCGTGCCGATGGAACGCGACGACATCCGGCACTCGCACGGCGTGATGTCGCACATGATCGCCGCCGAGCGGGGCCGGATCCTGCACAACGACTACTCGCCCCGGCAGGTGCTCGGCCTCATGAAGCACTTCGACCTGGCGGTCGGCATGCGCCTGCACTTCCTGATCTTCGCGGCCATGATGGGCACCCCGTTCCTGCCCCTGCCGTACGCCGGGAAGGTCTTCGACCTGGCCCAGCGACTCGGGGTGCCGGCGCTGCGCGGCGTGGAGCGCGAGGTGGAGGGCCCGCTGCTGGCCGAGGTGGACCGGTTGTGGGACGAGCGCGAGGCGCGGGCCGACGAGACCGCCCGGCTGGTGGCCGCCGTGTGCGAGCAGGCCCACGGCACCTCCCAGGTCACCCGCGGCGTGCTGGAGAGCATCCGGTCGCGGGCGCTGACCCGGGTCACGGCCTGAGCCGCCGTCAGGCCGCCGGCCCCCGGAACGTGTAGACCCACGAGCCGTCCTGCTCGTCGTCCGACTGGAGCTCGTAGATCTGGGCGTGCGCCAGCCCCTCCGACCCGAGGTGGTGGTGGGTCAGTGGCGGGCGGCCGTTGCTGTCCAGCTCGACGGTGACCACCTCGCCATCGGCCGTGCCGCCCATCAGGGGGATCTGCACCGTGGATGCCATGCGCCCATCCTGCCCCGCGGATCGTCGGCCCGCAGCGGGATGCGGGGCAGCGCGCGGGCGGGCCGGGCGACTAGGTTCCGGGGATGGCGGAACCGACGATCGACCCCACCCTCGGTCCGGTCCTCGCCCGCACGGGCGACGAACGGGCGATCCTCGAATCGTTCCTCGACTTCCACCGGGCCACGGTGCTGCGCAAGGCGCGCGGCCTCTCCGACGTCGAGGCCACCCGCCGCCTGGTGCCCTCCCGCACCACCCTGGCCGGGCTGCTCAGACACCTCGCCCTGGTGGAGCGGAACTGGCTGCCCTGCCTGTTCGCCCCCGAGCCGGGCGACGTCTACCTCACCAGCGAAGCCGACGCGGAGGCCAGCTTCACGCTCGACCCGGGCGAGACGGTGGACGGGGTGGCCGACGTCTACCGGGCCGCCTGCGCCCGGTCCCGGGCCGTCGCCGCCCGGTTCGACCTCGACCACGTGGTGCCGCACCCGCAGCTCGGTGAGGTGTCGCTGCGCTGGGTGCTCGTGCACCTCATCGAGGAGACGGCCCGGCACGCCGGGCACGCCGACATCCTGCGCGAGCTGACCGACGGCGAGACCGGGGCGATCTGACCGGGCTCAGTCCCGGGGCAGCAGGCCGGCCGGATACTCCATGCCGTCGTGGGTGCAGGCGGCCGCCGCCACCCGGGCGGCGTAGCGGGCCGCGTCGAGCGGGGTGGCGCCGCGCAGCCGGGCCGCGATGAGGCCGGCGGCGAACGCGTCGCCCGCGCCGTTGGTGTCGACCACGGCCGCCGGCGGGGTGGTCGCCGGCACGTGCGCCGGCGGCGCGTCCGGACCGTGCAGGGTGGCGCCGGCCGCGCCGCCGGTCACCAGCACCGTCCGCGGCGCCAGCCCGGCCGCCGCCTTCCGGGCCCGCTCGCCCAGCCGGACGTCGCTGACGAAGACCAGGTCGGCCGCGTCGGCGAAGGGCCGGTGGTAGTCGTTCTCGCCGTCCCAGTCGTGCAGGTCGGTGGAGAGGGACACCCCGGCGCCGAGGGCGGCCCGCAGGGCCGGCAGCGCGTCCCGGGCCCAGTCCATGATCGACACGTGCACGTGCGCCGCTTCGCGCACCAGCCCGGCCAGCTCCGCCTCGGCGAACGGCGCCGGGCCGGACCACGGGCGCGGGTCGTAGAGCGACATCCGCCGGCCGGCCGGGTCGACCATGTTCACCGAGCGGCGGGTGCCGGCCGGGGCGTCGGCCAGCACGGCGCGTACCGAGGTGCGGGCCAGCGCGGCCCGGACCACGTCGCCGGCCGGGTCGGCGCCGAGCACGTCGACCAGGGCCACCCGCAGGCCGAGCGCGTGCGCGGCCAGCGCCACCCCGGCCCCGGTGTTCCCGACCCGCAACTCGATCGGGGGCACCGCCAGCGAGTCGGCGGCCGGCAGCGGCAGGGCGGGCACCTGGGCGCGGATGTCCACGCCCAACCCGCCGATCACGAGCAGATCGACCATGGCGGCGACAGTAGTCCGCGCCGGCCGCCTATCCTGGCCCCGGGCGTCGTCGAGGGGGAGTGCGTGCTGGTCATCCACGGGTTGTGGCTGTCCGGGAGCGGGCTCGCCGTCTGGGCCGAGGACAGCGGCCGCCCGGCCCGCGCGCCCCGCCGGCCGGGCCGCGCCCCGCGCGAGCGGCCGCACCCGTTCGCCGCCGACCACGCCACCCTGGCCGCCGCGCTCGGCGACCCGCCGGGCGCGCCGGCCTCCGTGCTGCTCGACCTGCCCACCCGGGCCGGCTCGCCGCTGGACTCGCCCGAGCTGGTCCGGACCGCCGCCGGGGAACCGGTCCGCGGCCCGGTCACCCGCGCCGGCTGGCGGGTCCCCGCCCTGGTGTACGCGCCGGACGCCGCGTTCGCCCGGCTCCGGGCGCTGGATCCGGGGGAGGCGGTGGCCGGGGCGAGCCTGCGCCACCTGGCCGAGCTGGCCGACTTCGCCGCGGACCTGGTCACCCGCGGCCGCGTCCTGCCGGGACTCACCGACACCGACCTGGCCCCGGTCGCCAGCCGAACCGGACCGGCCGCGGAAGCTGACCCGGTGGCACCCGCCAACCCGGCCGGTCTGACCACCCCTCTCGACGGACGCCGACGGGGCCTGCGCGTGGTCGACGATTCGGACGTGGTGACCGTGTCGGCCGTCTGGCGGCCGCTGCTCACCGGCACGGACGCGGCGTGGGCCCGCTCGCTGGCCCTCGCCCTGCCCCCGGCGGCCCGCGCCGCCCGCGAATGGCACCTCGTCGCCCCGGATTCGGGTGCACCTGTGGTCGTCGGGGCGACAACAGACGCACCCACAGCGGCGGGCAGCGCCGAATCCGGGGAGCTGGTGGCCGAGGCGCTGGACGCGCTGGTCGACGCGGCCGCCCGGGCCGCTCTCGACGGCACCCGCCTGCCCCGGGGTATGCGCCCGGGCGGTCCGGTGCCGGCCTGGCTGGCCGCGCTCACCGGCCCGGAGCGTGCCTTCGCCGCCGAGCCAGCCGCCCTGGACACCCTCCGCGCCGAGCTGGACGCCTGGCAGCGCGACGCCGCCGGCGGCCCGGTGCGCGCCGCGTTCCGCCTGGTCGAGCCGGCTGCGGACCCGGTGGCCGAGCTGGTCGAGGGCGGCGCCTGGCGGGTCGAGTTCGGCCTGCACCCGACCGACGAGCCGGGGCTGGTGGTCGACGCCGCGCACATCTGGCAGCGGCCGGCGCCCGCGCTCGCCGCCCGTGGCGTCGACCCGCAGGAGACCCTGCTGGCCGAGCTGGGCCGGGCCAGCCGGCTCTGGCCGGAGCTGGACACCGCGCTGCGCACCGCCACCCCGGAGGGGATGGAGCTGGACGCCGACGGCGCGCACCGGTTCCTCCGGGAGGGGGCGCCCGTGCTGCACGCGGCGGGCTTCGGGGTGCTGCTGCCGTCCTGGTGGCGGCGCTCCTCCTCCCGCCTCGGGGCGCGGCTGCGGGCGCGCAGCCGGACCGCGCCCGGCACGGTCGCCGTCGCGGCCGGCGGGCTCGGCATGGATGCCCTGGTCGACTACCGCTGGGAGGTGGCCCTCGGTGACCAGCCGCTGACCGCCGAGGAGTTGGCCTCGCTGGCGGAGCTGAAGTCGCCGCTGGTGCGGCTGCGCGGCCGCTGGGTCGAGCTGGACCCGCAGCGGCTCGAAGCCGGGCTGCGGCTGCTCCGCTCCTCGGGCGAGCTGACCGTGGCCGACCTGCTGCGGATGGGGCTGGCCGGGGCCGACCGGCCCGGCGAGCTGCCGGTGCTGGAGGTGGCCGCGGACGGCGCGCTGGGCGAGCTGCTGGCCGGGGAGGCGGAGCGTCGGCTCACCCCGGCCGACCCGCCGCCCGGGTTCGTCGGGACGCTGCGCCCGTACCAGCGGCGGGGACTCGCCTGGCTGGCCTTCCTCCAGTCCCTCGGTCTGGGCGGGATCCTGGCCGACGACATGGGGCTGGGCAAGACCGTCCAGCTGCTCGCGCTGCTCGCCGGTGACCCGCCGGCGGCCGGGCCCACGCTGCTGGTCTGTCCGATGTCGCTGGTCGGCAACTGGCAGCGGGAGGCGGCGAAGTTCGCCCCGGACCTGCGGGTCCACGTGCACCACGGCGCCGAACGGGTGCGGGGCGAGGCGTTCGCCGCCACCGTGCACGCCGCCGACCTGGTGCTGACCACCTACTCGGTGGCCGCGCGGGATGCGTACGAGCTGACCGGGATCGACTGGCACCGGGTGGTGGTGGACGAGGCGCAGGCGATCAAGAACGCCTCCACCCGGCAGGCCGAGGCGGTGCGGTCGCTGCCCGCGCGGCACCGGGTCGCGGTCACCGGCACGCCGGTGGAGAACCGGCTCGCCGACCTCTGGTCGATCATGCAGTTCGCCAACCCGGGCCTGCTCGGGCCGGCCGCCACCTTCAAGAAGAAGTTCGCCGAGCCGATCGAGCGGCACGGCGACGCCGAGGTGGCCGAGCGGCTGCGCCGGATCACCGGCCCGTTCGTGCTGCGCCGGCTCAAGACCGACCAGTCGATCATCACGGACCTGCCGGAGAAGCTGGAGATGGAGGTGCTCTGCAACCTCACTGCCGAGCAGGCCGCGCTCTACCGGGCCGTCGTCGACGACATGATGGCGAAGATCGAGTCCAGCGACGGCATCGAACGGCGCGGGCTGGTGCTGGCCACCATGACCCGGCTCAAGCAGGTCTGCAACCACCCGGCCCAGATGCTTCACGACGGCTCCGCCCTGCCCGGCCGCTCCGGCAAGCTGGAACGGCTGGAGGAGATCGTCGACGAGGTCCTCGCGGCGGGGGAGAGGGCCCTGCTCTTCACCCAGTACGCCGAGTTCGGCGGGATGCTGCGCGGCCACCTGTCGGCGCGTACCGGGCGGGAGGTGCTGCTCCTGCACGGCGGAGTGGGCAAGGCCGAACGGGACGCCATGGTGACCCGCTTCCAGTCCCCGGCCGGCCCGCCGCTCTTCGTGCTCTCCCTCAAGGCCGGCGGCACCGGGCTCACCCTGACCGCGGCGAACCACGTGGTGCATGTGGACCGCTGGTGGAACCCGGCCGTCGAGGACCAGGCGACCGACCGGGCGTTCCGCATCGGCCAGCGCCGCCGGGTGCAGGTCCGCAAGTTCGTCTGCGCCGGCACGGTCGAGGAGAAGGTGGCCGCGATGATCGCCGACAAGCGGAGCCTGGCCCGGCGGGTGGTGGGCAGCGGTGAACAGTGGGTCACCGAGCTGTCCACCGACACCCTGCGGGAGCTGTTCGCGCTGGAGTCCGGGGCGGTGGTCGAGTGACCACACCGGACGGAGGATCGCGTTTCGCCGAGTTCGGCCCGCCCCGGCGGGTGGAGGGCGGGCTGAAGGCGCGCAGCACCAAGGGCGCGATCGGGCGTTCCTGGTGGTCCCGCCGCTTCCTGGAGGTGCTGGAGTCCTTCGCGCTCGGCACCCGGCTCACCCGGGGCCGGGCGTACGCGCGCCGGGGGCAGGTGCTCCGGCTCGACGTCGCGCCGGGGCTGGTCACCGCCGCCGTGCAGGGGTCCCGGCCGGATCCCTACCCGGTGCGGATCGGGCTGGCCGCGTACCCGGACGGGGTGTGGGAGCGGATCGAGGCGGAGCTGGCCGGGCAGGCGTTCTTCAGCGCCCGGCTGCTCGCCGGTGATCTGCCGGCCGAACTGGAGGAGTTGTTCACCGCGACGGGCGCGCCGCTCTTCCCGGCCACGGTCGGCGAGCTGGACCAGCACTGCGGTTGCCCCGACTTCGCGGTGCCGTGCAAGCACCTCGCGGCGACCTTCTACCTGCTCGCGGAGGCGTTCGACGCCGACCCGTTCCAGCTCCTGCACTGGCGCGGGCGGTCCCGGGGCGCGCTGCTCGACCGGCTGCGTACGCTGCGCGGCGCCGCCGACCCCGGCGGCGCGCCGGCCGCCCCGGCGGTGGCCCCGGACGGGCCGGTCGTGCCGGCGGACGCGGACTCCGGGCCGGCGCGCCCCGTGGCCGGTGCGGGACGGGTGCTGGCGGGGCTGCCAACCGTCCCGCCGGACGACGAGGTCGACCGGTTCTGGGTGTCCCCGGTGGCGCTGCCGGACCGGCCGCCCACCCTGGCCACCGGACCGGAGCTGCTGCTGCGTCAGCTCGGCCCGCCGGGGGCCGCGATCGGCGGCCCGGGCCTCGTGGAGCGGCTCCGCCGGGCGTACCGGGAGTTCGGCCGTGGTGAGGCCGGGTCGGACGACCCGGGCTGACCGTCACCGGCGGCGCCGCCGTCATAGCCAGCGTCGGCGGAACCGCCACATGAGGCACGCGTTGGCGAGCAGCACCACGGCGCAGATCGCGCCGGCCATTCGCCCGGCCAGTACGGTCATCGCCGGCAGCGAGGCCCACAGCACGATCGTCAACAGCATCAGGTACCGGCCTCGGCGGCCCCGGGCCCGGTGGTCGAGCCGGGCGAAGAACTGCGGGTCACTCTCCCGCAGTTGGCGGGTGATCTGTTCGAACCTGCGCTGATCCTCTTTGCTGAGCATGGCGGTGCCTTCCCCTCACGGCTTCAGCGGTTCGGCGGCATACCCGGAACGGAGGCGGGTCACGCGCTGCTCCCACCGCTACTTTCGGCCGGGCCGGACAGGTCTGCACGCACCGGTCGGACACCTCAGCGCGGGCTTATCCGTACCTTAAGTTTCCCTCAGCGGTTGAACGCCACCAGCAGCGTCGCGAGGGGCGAAAACGTCACGTCCGGGCGGGGACCGCCCGGGTCGGCCCTGCTCCGGGGGCCGCCGGGCATCGACGGTCGCCCCGGCCGCCCGCCGGCCGGCCTGAGCACCGTCTTAAGTGCCCTCGCGGCCGCCGTCGGCGCGCCTTGAGCGCCCGGAGACGCGTGGTTACTTTCCCGTAGCAACTCCTCCGGCAACCGTCGCCGCCCCTCCGCCCACCCCCGGGTGGCAGGCGTGCCGGCGCTCGAAGAAAACGGGAAGCTACATGGCCGACCTGAACGTGCCACCGCGTCGACCTCGGGACGATCGCGGTTGGGACGGATACCAGCACCCCCATCCGGACGGGTACCGCGACAACGCCATGCCGTACGCCGGTCCCGGCGGTTACACCACTCCCGCGGCGCCCGCGTCCGGCCCGCAGTGGGTCGGGCCCGACGGCTTCGCCGGCGGCCACCCCCAGCCGTCCGGCGGGTACGCCCCGCCGCCCGCACCGGGACTGCCCAACCTGGACGACGACGACGAGCCGCGCCCCGGCCGACGGCGAGCCCTCGCCGTGCTCGGTGGCGCCGCGGTGGTCGCCGGTGGCGCGGCCCTCCTGTCGCCGCAGGTCCGGGGCCTGTTCTCGGACGACCCGGTGGCCGGCGACGCGACCGGAACCGTGGTCACCGACGGCACCGCCGCCCGCCCGAGCGGCCAGCAGCCCAGCACGGTGCGCACCTACACCGAGCAGAACGAGAGCTACATGGGCTCCCGGGCCGGCGCGGCGCTCAAGCGCAACGCGCCCGCCGGCGGCCGGGTCTTCGCCAGCCCGGCGGCCGCCGCGGCGGCGACCGAGGTGACCGTCAAGACGGTGCTCGCCAAGGACCCGATCCGCCACCTGGCCAGCCGGACCACGTTCGGCCCGACGCCGAAGGTGCTCGCGGACATCAAGCGGCTCGGCATCGACGACTGGCTGCGCCAGCAACTCCAGCCGGAGAAGATCGCGCCCACGAAGGCCGAGCTGAAGCTGGCCGAGCTGCCCACCCTCAAGCTGACCCCGACCCAGCTGCGGGACCAGCGGGACCAGCTCAACGAGCGGGGCGCCCAGCCGGAGCGGGAGACGGTCGACGCCACCATCGCCCGGCAGATCTGGTCGGACCGCCAGCTCTTCGAGGTGATGGTCGACTTCTGGAACGACTTCCTGCACGTGGCGGCCGACTTCGACGGCGGCGAGATCTACCGCAACTCCTTCGACCAGGACGTCATCCGCAAGCACGCGCTGGGCAGCTACCCGGAGATGCTGGTGGCCGCCAACAAGCACCCGGCGCTGCTCATCTACCTGAACCAGACCGACTCGCGCAAGGACGCGGTCAACGAGAACCTGGCCCGGGAGAACCTGGAGCTCTACTCGGTCGGCGTCGACGGCGGCTACACCGAGAAGGACGTCCGCCAGGCCGCCATGCTGCAGACCGGACGGGGTGTCGCCGACGGCAGGTACCGGTTCTTCCCGGAGCGGCACTACGTCGGCAAGGTGAAGATCCTCGGGTTCAGCCACGCGAACAACTCGACCGACCCGAAGGTCGCCGACAAGGTGATCGACCAGTACATCACCTACATCGCGATGCACCAGTCGACCGCCCGGTACGTGGCGAGCAGCCTCGCCACCCGGTTCGTCTCGGACACCCCGCCGAAGTCCCTCGTGGACCGGCTGGCCAAGGCGTACACGACGAACAAGGGGCAGATCCGGCCGGTGCTTGCCACGCTGTTCAGCTCGTCGGAGTTCTGGGCCTCGGTCGGGCAGAAGGTCCGCCGCCCGATGGAGTACCTGGTCGCCACCTACCGGTCGCTGGGCGTGGGCCCGGAGGCGTCGGCGGGCTTCGAGGGCGACAAGCGGCGTACCCCGTTCGCCCAGGGGCTGCGGCAGATCCAGGACAAGCTGCGCGAGCTCGGCCAGTACCCGATGGGCAAGCCCACCCCGGACGGCTACGCCGACGTCTACGTGGCCTGGACCTCCGCGGGCACCATGGTCGACGGCTGGAACGAGGCCGGCGACCTGATCGGCGCCTACCGCAAGCAGTTCACCTACGTCCGGCCCGAGAAGCTGGTGGCGAAGCCGCCGTCGACCGCCGGGGCGTACGTGGACGCGCTGGCCCAGCGGCTGGTGCACCAGAAGCTGAGCGCCAAGGAGAAGGCCCTCGTGCTCGCTGTCGCCGGGGTGTCGGCGGGCACCAAGGTCGACGCCACCTTCAACGGGGCCATCGCCGCGGTCGCGCGGACGATCCTCGCGTCCCCCCAGCACCACCTCCGGTGAGGCATTCGATGGAGATGACCGTGAACCCGTACCCCCTGCACCCCGAATGCCCCGACCTGCGGCGGCTGGCCGACAACCCGGCCGAGGCGCTGCTGCGCGCGGAGGCCGACATCGTCGCGGCCGAGAACGCCGCCGAGGCGGACCGGTACCGCCGGCTGGAGGAGCTGGAGGAGGCCCAGCAGGACGGCCGGGGCGTCACCCGGCGTACCTTCGTCGCGGGCGCCGCGGCGACCGCGACCGCCCTGGCCACCGCCCAGTTCGTCACGACCTCGGCGTCCTTCGCGGCGACGAAGACCGGCACCCTGATCCACGTCTTCCTCTACGGCGGGCTGGACGGGCTGAGCCTGGTCGCCCCGGCCGACGACCCGGTGCTCGGCAAGGTCCGCCCCGACCTGCTGCTCGGCAACGACTCGCTGGCCCTCGGCCGCGGCTTCAAGCTGACCAGCGCGTTCGCCCCGTTGGAGAAGTGGCTGAAGGCCGGTCAGCTCGGCTTCGTGCCGGCGGTCTCCGACCCGCGGCTGTCCCGCAGCCACTTCCAGGCCGCCGACGCCTGCAACCTGGGCGGCCTGCCCGGTGAGACCGGCGGCCGGGGCTGGCTGGACAGCCTGGTCGACACCCTCGGCAAGGGCACCGCGTTCCGCAGCGTCGGCATCGGCAGCACCCTGCCCCGCTCGCTGGTCGGCGTGAACGGCGCGATCTCCCTCAACAATGTCGGGGAGCTGCGGCTCAACGGCGACGACAAGTACCGCGCGGCGACCGAGAAGGCGATCCGCGGTTTGTTCACCGGGATCAACCACCCGGTGGAGGAGGCGGTCATCGAGGGCATGGGCGCGCTGGCCACCGCGCAGAAGCTGGCCGCGAAGCCGTACGCGGCCGCCGCCGGGGTGAAGTACGAGGGCGTCGGGTACGCGTTCCAGCAGCTCGCCCAGCTCATCAAGGGCGGGGCGAACGTCCGGGTGGCGACGGTCGGCATGGGCGGCTACGACACCCACGAGAACCAGGGGACCCGCGAGGGCGGCCAGCTCTGGCGCCGGCTCAACGAGCTGGCCAACGCGATGGCGGCGTTCTTCACCGACCTCGGTGACCGGGCCGCCGACGTGACGGTCATGGTGTCCAGCGAGTTCGGCCGGCGGGTCGCCTCGAACAGTGGCGGCACCGACCACGGGCACGGCGGGGTGGTCACCATCCTGTCCGGGCGCAAGCTCGCCGGCTCGCTCCTGGGCACTTGGAACGGGTTGAACGATCTCGACAGCGGAGACGTACCCGAGTACAACAACATGTTCAACGTCTACGGTTCGGTCGCGCAGGGACGGTTCGGACTGACGACCGCGCAGGTGGACAAGGTCTTCCCCCGGCAGAAGTACACCCCCGTGAAGCTGTACGCGTGACGTATCAGGACACCTTCGCCGCCGGCCGCCGCAGCGGGGCATCCGCCCCGTACGGCGGCCGTCCGGCTGCTCCCGTACCCCCGGGTCGGCCGCGTCGCGGGCCCGGTGGACGGCGGGCGCTGGCCGCCGCCTTCTGGCTCGGCCTGGTGGCCGCGGTCCTGCCCTGGTGGCTCGCCACCCCGCCCGGCTCGCTGGCCGACACCACGCACGTGCTCACCGCGGCCGGCCGGATCACCGGCCTGGTCGCCGGCTACCTGCTGCTGGTCCAAGTGCTGATGATGAGCCGGCTCGGGATCCTGGAGCGCTGGCTGGGCGGCGAGCGGCTGTCCCGGGTGCACCGGGACCTCGGCGCCACCCTGCTGGTGGCGGTCCTCGCCCACCTGGCGCTGCTGGTGGTCGGGTACGCCCGGCTGGAACGCAACTCGATCCTCGGCCAGGTCGGCGCCCTGCTGACCCACTACGAGGACATGGTCTCCGCCTTCGTGGCGACCGGCATCATGGTGGCGGTCGGGCTCACCGCGGTCCGCGGCGTCCGCCGGCGGATGCCCTACGAGCTCTGGTACCACCTGCACCTGACCAGCTACCTCGCCCTGCTGCTCGGCTACGGCCACCAGTTCAGCAACGGCGCCCAGCTCTACGAGCCGGGCCCGGTGCGCACGGGCTGGATCGCCGCGTACCTGCTGGTGGTGGCCGCGCTGGTGTGGGGGCGGCTGGTCGCCCCGCTGCGCTTCAACCTGCGGCACCGGCTGCGGGTCGCCGACGTGGTGGCGGAGAGCCCGGACACCGTCTCGATCTACCTGACCGGGCACCGGCTCAACCAGATCGACCTGCTCGGCGGCCAGTACTTCCGCTGGCGCTTCCTGAACCCCGGCGGCTGGTGGCAGTCGCACCCGTTCTCGCTCTCCGCGGCGGGCAACGGCCGCTGGCTGCGGCTCACCGTGAAGGTCGTCGGCCGGCACACCGCCGACCTGCGGGATCTCACCCCGGGCACCCGGGTCTGGGCGGAGGGCCCGTCCGGCACCTTCACGGCGGCGCACCGCACCCGCGAACGCGCCCTGCTGATCGCCGGCGGCAGCGGCATCGGTCCGCTGCGGGCCATGCTGGAGGAGCTGCCGCCCGGGGCGGCGCTCATCTACCGCGCCCGCACCCCGGCCGACGTGCTGCTGCACAACGAGCTGGACTGGCTCGCCCAGGCGCGGCACACCTCGGTCTGGTACGTGGTCGGCTCCCGCGACGACCCCGGCCCCCGTCAGGTGATGAGTCCCGAGGGGCTGCGCCGGCTGGTGCCCGACCTGACCCGGCGCGACGTCTACCTGTGCGGCCCGGGTGGCCTGGTCGAGGAGGCGGTCCGGGCGCTGCGCCGGGCCGGCGTGCCGCGCCGGCAGATCCACCTCGCCACCTTCGAGCTGTAGAGAGGCCCCGCCCATGCGTCGCGCGCTCCTCGCGATCACCGGCCTGGCCGCCGGCACCACCGCGCTGGTGGTGCTCAAGGGCGCCCCGGGCACCGGCCAGGCCGCCCAGGACCGGCCGGTCGCCGCCGCCCCCGTCGCCCCCGGCGGCGCGGCGGCCCCCGAGCCGACCCCGGGTGCCACCACCCCCTCCGCCCGGCCGAGCGCGTCGGCGAAGCCCACCGCGAAGCCCGGCGCCAGCCGCACCCCGGCCGCCCGGGGCGGCACGACGGCCCGGGCCACCACCGCCGCGCCGCGGACCACCACCAAGGCGCCGACGGTCACCACCCGCACGGTGACCGGCCCGACGGTCGCCTACCGCTACGGCTCCCTGCGGGTGCAGATCACCCTGAGCGGCAGCCGGATCGTCGACGCCACCGGCCTCGACATGCCGGTCGGCGGTCAGGAGGGCCTGCGCGCCGACGACGTGCAGGCCCGCTACAGCGGCAGCTCGGGCGAGGTGGTCGCCAAGCAGAGCGCCAACCTGAACACCGTCTCGGGGGCCACCTACACGAGCACCGCCTACAAACAGTCGCTCCAGGCCGCGCTGGACAAGGCCTGAGCGTGGGGGCCGCCGCGGTCCGGCCGGGCCTGCGCCGGGTCGAACAGATCATGGGTACGGCGATCAGCCTCGACCTGGCCGACGACCTGCCCGCCGCGACTCTGCACGAGCTGGCCGAGGGCGCCTTCGCCTGGCTGCGCGAGGTGGACGCGCGGTTCAGCACCTACCGGGCGGACAGCGAGGTGTGCCGCCTGGACCGGGGCGAGCTGCCGCCGGCCGAGGCGTCGGCCGACCTGCGGGCGGTGCTGGAGCGCTGCGCCGACCTGTGGACCGGCACCGACGGCTTCTTCGACGCGTACGCCACCGGGCGGCTGGACCCGTCGGGCTACGTCAAGGGCTGGGCGGCGCAGGTGGCCTCGGACCGGCTGGTCGAGGCCGGTGCCCCGAACCACTGCGTGAACGCCGGCGGCGACGTCCGGGTCCGCGGCAACCCGGTCACCGGCGGCCCGTGGCACATCGGCGTCCGGCATCCCTGGGACCCGGCCGCCACCTGCCTCGTGCTGACCGGCACCGACCTGGCGGTCGCCACCTCCGGCGTCTACGAGCGCGGCCACCACGTCGTCGACCCGCGCCGGGGCGCCCCGGCCGTGGGCCTGCGCTCGGTCACCGTGGTGGGCCCCGACCTCGGCGTCGCCGACGCCTACGCCACCGCCGCCGTGGCCATGGGCGAGTCCGGCATCGGCTGGCTGGACCGCCTGCCCGCGCCCTGGCGGCACGCGGTGGTGACGGACGACGGCCGCCTCCGGCATTCGCGCGGCCTCCCGTCGAGCGCCTGACGCCGCGGGACGCGGGTCAGCGGAGCGGGCGGTGCGTGGTGGCGGGGCGGGAGCCGCGCGGGCGTGAGCCCCGGGGCCGGGTGCCCCACGGACGGGTGAAGGCCCAGCGGTACGGGCGACGCCGGTGCGGCGGTGGCTCGGTGCCGCCGCTGTGGCGGGCCGCGTCGTCCTCGGACATCTTCCACCCCCGCTCCGGCGCTTCTGCGCCTCTGCAGGCACAACGAGTGCGACGCCGGTGAGGTCGCTGCCCGGGAGGCGCCGGTCAGCAGCCGCGCCGGGGGAGGGGGAGCTGGCCGGGGAGCAGCTCGGGGGTCAGCGTGATCCCGGCCGCCCGTAACGCCGCGATCAACGCGTTCTGCACCAGGTACGAGTCGGGCAGCCGCCAGCGTGCCTGCTCGGGGGCGACCGCCCAGCGGACCGTCCCCTCGGGCAGCCGGGTCGGCGGGGCCGGGATCCACGACCCGGGACCGTGCCGGACCACGTGGAAACAGTGGTCCAGTTCCGGGCGCAGCGGGTCGCCGGGGCGCACCAGGAACATCCAGCGGCCGGTGGGGGTGACCAGCACCGGCCCGCGTACGCCGAAGCCGGCCGGATGGGTGGCGACCGTGTCGAGCACCCGCCGGCCCAGGTGGGCCGCCACCTCCAGCACGTCGAACGCGCGCCCGGTGGGCAGCAGCACCCCGTGCGGGCGGCTGCGCCACCAGGTGGCCACCCGGGCCGGGTCGGCGCTCGCGGCGTGCTCCCAGTTCTCCAGGGCAGGGTGGCAGCCGACCGTGGGGCAGCCGGCCCGGCCGCAGACGAAGCGGCTGTTCGCCAGGCAGGCGCCGGGGGTCACCGGCCAGCCGTGCGCGGCGTACCGGACGGCGACCCGGCGCAGCCGGACCCGTTCCAGCGGCGACAGGTGAGCCACGCGCGGTCCGACATTCCCCCACATGTGTCCCATCCCCTCTCGCCCGCCCGGAACTGTCCACACACCACACGTTGAACGCCGTCACTGCCGTAACCCACGCTCGTTGATCTGACGAACGGCTGATGCAACTTGCACGAAAACTACGAGAACTGGCTGTACGGCCGACGTACAGACTGTGCGACCAGCGAAAACCTGAGTACCGACGGACCGTTGCGAGGGTCGACCGGGGGAGATCAGCCGGACGCGGGCAGGGGGAGGGATGGGGAGATGGACGAGCTACCCATAGGCCGGCGGGTCGCGTACTGGCGGAGCCGGCGCAAGATGTCCCAACAGGTCTTCGCCGACCGGCTCGGCAAGTCCAAGAGCTGGGTGGACAAGGTGGAGCGCGGCGTCCGGCGGCTGGACAAGTTCTCCGTGCTCTACGAGATCGCCGACATCCTCCAGGTCGACGTGCAACTGCTCCTCGGCAAGGACCCGGAGCGGCGAATCGACGCCCTCAACTGCATCGACCAGGTCGAGGTCGAGGAGATCCGCGCCGCGCTGGAGCGCTACGACTCGATGAGCGCGTACTTCGACGCGGCGCCCTACCCGCCGCCGCTGACCGACATGCGCAAGGCGGTCAACCACGCCTGGCTCACCTACCAGTACGGCCGCTACGGCATGCTCACCCGGGCCCTGCCCAAGCTGCTCCGCGACGCCCAGGCCGCCGACGCCGGTTACGGCGGCGACCAGGCCCGGGAGGCCGCCCACCTGCTCGGGCAGGTCTACCAGATCGCCTCCTCGGTGCTGCGCAAGCTCGGCGAGTGCGACCTGTCCTGGCTGGCCGCCGACCGCTCGATGGCGGTCGCCCAGCGGGCCGACGACCCCCTGCTCGCCGGCATCGCCACCACCCGGGTCTGCAACGCCCTCGTCGCGATGGGCCGCCCTCGCCCCGCGCTCGAACTCAACGTGCGGATCGCCAACCGGCTGGCCCCCGGCGGCGAGAACGACGTCCGGCCGGAACGCCTCTCGGTCTACGGGATGCTGCTGCTCCAGGGCGCCATGGCCGCCGCCCGCATCGGCGACTCGGCGACCGTCGACGACCTGCTGACCGGGGCGGCCGAGGCGGCCACCCTGCTCGGCGGGGACCACAACCACTACTGGACCTCGTTCGGCCCCACCAACCTGGAGCTGCACCGGGCCGCCGCCGCCGTCGAGCTGGGCGACGGCGGCCGGGCGGTGGAGACCCACCACCGGCTGGCCGAGCCCGCGTTCAACGCGCTGCTGCCCGAGCGGCGCGCGCACCACCTGCTGGACATCGCCCGCGGCTTCGCCCAGATCGGCGACGTCGCCAACGCCGGGGACATGCTGCTCCGCGGCGACCGGCTCGCGCCCTCCGAGATCCGCTGCCGGCCCATCGCCCACGAGGTGATGTCGGACGTGCTCCGTCGCACACGGGGTACGCCGCCTTCGCCGATCGCGGAGTTGGCTGTGCATATGGGAGTCGGAGTATGAGCGCGGGTCGGGCCGGATGAGCGGTCCGCACACCAGCAACGGGCACCGTCGGGTGCTCTATGTCATCGCCTGCGGTTCGCCGTTGGCCCGTCACGTCGGCCGGCTGGTCGACCTCGCCCAGCACGACGGCTGGCAGGTCTGCGTGGTGACCACGCCGGACGGCGCGAAGTTCGTCGACCGGACGGCGTTGGCCCGGCAGACCGGTCACCCCGTCCGCACCCACTACAAGAATCCGGGCGACCCGGACGTGCTGCCCCCGGCGGACGCCATGCTGGTCTGCCCGGCGACGGTCAACACCGTCAACAAGTGGGCGGTCGGCATCGCCGACACCCTCGCCCTCGGCCTGCTGGTGGAGGGGCAGGGGATGGGGGTGCCGATCGCGGCCGTGCCCTACACCAACGTGGCGATGGCCGCGCACCCCGCTTTCCGGGCCAGCCTGGCCCGGCTGCGCGAGTGGGGGATCCGGGTGGTCTTCGGCGACCACGTGGTGCCGTTGCACCCGCCGGGCACCGGTGAGCGGCACCTGGACGCCTTCCCGTGGGCAGTCGGCCTGGCCGCCCTGCGCGCCGCGCCACGCCCGGCCGCCCCGGTCGGCTGAGGTGCAAGCAGGGGCCCCTTGTTAACGCATTCCGTTGTACAGGGGGCCCCTCCTAACCGCCATCGGGCATGTCGGCCTCCCGACGCCGGTAAGCTGGCCGGCCGTGAGCACAACCGGATCGCCGCCCACGGTCGCCGACGTGGTGGCCGCGCTCGACCGGCGTTACCCGCCCACCTGGGCCGAGGAGTGGGACCGGGTCGGGCTGGTGCTCGGTGAGCCCGAAACCCGGGTCCGGCGGGTCGCCTGCGTGGTCGACGTGGTCCCGGAGACGGTGGCCGAGGCGCTCGCGGCCGGGGCCGACATGATCGTCGCGCACCACCCGCTGCTGCTGCGCGGCGTCTCGTCGGTGGCCGCCACCACGTACAAGGGGCGGATCGTGCACCGGCTGATCAAGGCCGACGTGGCGCTGTACGTCGCCCACACCAACGCCGACGTGGCCGACCCCGGGGTGTCCGACGCCCTGGCCGCCCGGTTCGGGCTGACCGGGCTGCGCCCGCTGCACCCGCCCCGCCCGGGCTCGCCCGCCGCCGGCCCCGGCCGGGGCATCGGCCGGATCGGCGAGCTGCCCACCCCGCTCACCCTGGCCGAGCTGACCCGGCACGCCGCCGCCGTGCTCCCCGTCACCGCCTGGGGAGTTCGCGCCGCCGGGGATCCCGGGCGTATGGTTCGTACCCTCGCCGTCAGCGGCGGCTCGGGGGACAGCTTCCTCGCCGAGGCGACCGCGGCCGGGGTGGACGCGTTCCTCACCGCCGACCTGCGCCACCATCCCGCCGGTGAGCACCTCGCCGCCGGCGGCCCGGCCCTGCTGGACGCCGCCCACTGGGCGACCGAGCGACCCTGGCTGGACGACCTGGCCGCCCACCTGCGGGACGAGCTGGGCGTCGAGACCACGGTGTCCGACCTGGACACCGACCCGTGGACCGTGCACGCCGCCGCACCCCGACCGGACGACAAGGAGCCCCGACCGTGAAGGCTGACCCGAAGGTGCAGCGCCGCCTGCTCGACCTGCAGGCGATCGACACCACGCTCGCCCAGCTCGCCCACCGCCGCCGGACGCTGCCGGAGTTGGCCGAGCTGGAGGCCCTGGCGCGCGAACTCTCCGCGCTGGAGGACGAGCGGGTCCGCGCCCAGGTGGCCGTGAACGACCTGGACCGGGACATCGCCCGGCTGGAGAAGGACGTCGACCAGGTCCGGGCCCGCAAGACCAAGGACGAGAACCGCCTCGCCGCGGGCACCGGCCCAGCCCGCGAGCTGGAGGCGCTCCAGCACGAGCTGGCCTCGCTCAACCGCCGGCAGAGCGACCTGGAGGACGCCGAGCTGGAGCTGATGGAGCAGCGCGAGACCGCGCAGGGCGTGCTGGACGGCGTCGAGCGGCGGATCGCCGAGGCCCGGGACCGGCGTGTCGCCGCCGAGCAGCGCCGCGACGACAGCCTCGCCGAGATCGCCAAGGAGGAGGAGTTCAAGCGCGGCGCCCGCCAGCCGCTGGCCGGCGACCTGCCCGCCGACCTGGTCGCCCTCTACGACAAGATCCGCACGGACACCGGCCTCGGCGCGGCGCTGCTCACCGGCGCCCGCTGCGGGGGCTGCCGGCTGGAGCTCTCCGGCGCCGACCTGGCCCGGATCCGCAAGGCCGACCCGGACGACGTGGTCCGCTGCGAGGAGTGCCGGCGGATCATGGTCCGGACCAACGAGTCCGGGCTGTAGCCGTCGTGGCGGTGCGCGCGGTCGTGATCGAGGCCGACGGCGGGTCCCGGGGCAATCCGGGGCCGGCCGGCTACGGCGCGGTGGTCCGGGACCCGGCGACCGGCGAGGTGCTGGCCGAGCGGGCCGAGGCGATCGGCACGGCCACCAACAACGTGGCCGAGTACCGAGGCCTGATCGCCGGGCTGGAGGCCGCCGCCGAGCTGGGCGCGGCCGAGGTGGAGGCCCGGATGGACTCCAAGCTGGTGGTCGAGCAGATGTGCGGCCGCTGGCAGATCAAGAACCCCGGGCTGCGGCCGCTCGCCGCGCAGGCCGCCGGGCTGGTCGGCCGCTTCGCCAGCGTGCGGTTCAGCTGGGTGCCCCGGGAGCGCAACAAGCACGCCGACGCCCTGGCGAATGCGGCGATGGACGCGGCGGCCGGCCTGGCCCCGAGCCGGCCCGTGGAGGCGCCGCGCGAGGCCGCCGCCCCCGACCCGGCGGTCCGCGAGGTGGCCGCCCGGGCGGCGACCGCCCGGGCCACCGGCACCGACCCGGCCACCACGCCGGCCTCCTGGGAGCCGCGCCCGACCGAGGAGGCCACCCGGCTGATCCTGGTCCGGCACGGCGAGACCGAGCGGACCGTGCAGAAGCGCTACTCGGGGCGCGGCGACGTGCCGCTGACCGACCGGGGCCGGGCCCAGGCCCGGGCCACGGCCGCCCGGGTGGCCGCCCTCGCGCCGTCGGTCGCGGCCGTGGTCAGCTCGCCGCTCGCGCGGTGCGTGGCCACCGCCGAGGCGGTCGCCGCGCTGGTCGGCAACCCGCCGGTACGCCCCGACGACGACCTCATCGAGTGCGACTTCGGGGTCTGGGAGGGCTGCACCTTCGCCGAGGTGCGCGAGGGCTGGGCCGGGGAACTGGACGCCTGGCTGGCCTCCACCAGCATCGCCCCGCCGGAGGGTGAGTCGTTCGTGGCGGTCGCCGAGCGGACCGGCCGGGCCGTCGACCGGCTCCGGAGGGCGTACCCGGGGGAGACCGTCGTGGTGGTCTCCCACGTCTCGCCGATCAAGCTGGTGCTGCGCGACGCCCTCGCGGCCGGCGACGCCTTCCTGCACCGGCTCTACCTGGACACCGCGGGGATCTCGGTGCTCGACCTCTACCCGGACGGCGGCGTCGCGGTCCGCTCGGTCAACGACACCTCCCACCTCGCCGACGTCTGATTTCTCCCGGCGCCGCCCGGCCGCCCGCGCCTACGGCGACTCCGGCTCGGCGCGTCCGGCGGCGCGCCGCGACCTGGAGCCGCCGGCCGTTCGGCGCACGCGGGCGGCCGCTCGGCGCATCGCCGTCCTCCGGGAGAACGTGACCGCGTTCACAGGGTCGTAGCCTCCGGCCGTCACATGGCTAGTTACGAGTTCCCGGAGGTGTGTCACATGGCAGCACCAGAACCGGAGGCGCCGACAACGGCGCGATCCAGGGCGAAGGACCACAGCCCCTGGAACTGGTTGCTCTTCATACCGATCGTGGTGCCGCTCATCCCGGCCTTCTTCAACGCCGACTCGCCCCGGCTGTTCGGCTTCCCGCGTTTCTACTGGCTGCAACTGGCCTGGATCATCCTCGGCGTGGCCACCACGACGCTGGTCTACCAGATGACGAAGAAGCGGGGTGACCGCTGATGTGGCGCGATCACCTCACCGAGATCATCGTCTTCAGCTTCCTCTTCCTGCTGGTCAGCGCCATGGGTTTCGTGGCGGCCCGGTGGCGGGCGCCGCGCGACATGGCCCACCTGGACGAGTGGGGCCTGGGCGGGCGCAGCTTCGGCGGCTGGATCACCTGGTTCCTGGTCGGCGGTGACCTCTACACCGCCTACACCTTCGTGGCGGTGCCGGCGCTGATCTTCGGGGCCGGGGCGGCGGGCTTCTTCGCCGTGCCGTACACGATCGTCATCTACCCGATGGTGTTCCTGGTGCTCTGCCGGCTCTGGTCGGTCTCGCACCGACACGGCTTCGTCACCCCGGCGGACTTCGTCCGCAACCGGTTCGACTCGCCGATCCTCGCGCTGCTGATCGCGATCACCGGCATCGTGGCGACCATGCCGTACATCGCCCTGCAGCTGGTCGGCATCGAGGCGGTGCTCAAGACGATGGGCGTGACCGGGGACAGCGCGCTGGCCCGGCACCTGCCGATCATCATCGCCTTCGCCATCCTGGCGGCCTACACCTACCAGTCCGGGCTACGCGCGCCGGCGCTGATCGCCTTCGTCAAGGACTCGCTGATCTACATCGTGATCCTGGTGGCGGTCGTCTACCTGCCGTACAAGCTGGGCGGCTGGGGCGACATCTTCGACGCGGCCGACGCGAAGTTCAAGGCGTCACCCGCGCCGGGGGACGGCATCCTGCTCAACGCCAACAACCAGCTCCAGTACGTCACGCTGGCGTTCGGCTCGGCGCTGGCGCTGTTCCTCTACCCGCACAGCATCACCGGCGTGCTGGCCAGCCGGAACCGCGACGTGATCAAGCGGAACATGTCCGCGCTGCCGGCGTACAGCCTGCTGCTCGGGTTGATCGCGCTGCTCGGCTACATGGCCATCGCGGCGGGCGTGAAGCCGCTGCCCGGCGCCAAGGCCGGCAGCGTCGACGGCAACACGGTGGTGCCGCTGCTCTTCGACAGCCAGTTCCCGGACTGGTTCGCGGGCGTGGCGTACGCGGCCATCGGCATCGGCGCGCTGGTGCCGGCGGCGATCATGTCGATCGCGGCGGCGAACCTGTTCACCCGCAACATCTACAAGGAGTACCTGAAGCGGGACGCCAGCCCAGCGCAGGAGGCCAACGTCTCGAAGATCACCTCGCTGGTGGTGAAGGTCGGCGCGGTGGCCTGCATCGTCTTCCTCGACCCGCAGTTCTCCATCGACCTTCAGCTCATCGGCGGCGTGATCATCCTCCAGACGCTGCCGGCGGTGGCGCTGGGCCTCTACACCCGCTGGTTCCACCGGGGCGCGCTGATCGCCGGCTGGGTGGCCGGCATGGGGCTCGGCATGTGGATGCTCTACCAGATCGGGAACCCGACGACCGGGAAGAAGCACTTCGCCGGCTCGGCCTTCCCGCTCTCCGAGTTCGGCTTCGACACCACGAAGACGATCTACGTGGGCATCGTGGCGGTGCTGGTCAACCTGGCGGTGGCCGCGCTGCTCACGCTGGTGCTGCGGGCCGCGAAGGTGGCCGACGGGGTGGACGCCACCACTCCGGACGACTACTTCGCCGACGAGGGCGACCCGCGGGTCACCCCCGGTCCGGACCGCGACGCGGACGCCGCCCGGGAGCCCGTGGCCTGAGTGAAAGGAGGGGCCCCCTGTTAACGCCTCGCGTTGTACAGGGGGCCCCTCCTAACAGCCCGGACGGCGGTGTCAGCGGCGGCGTGTGCGCGATTCGAGGGCCTCGTTGAGCCGGTGCAGCAGGTCCGCGAGGTTCTCCCGGTCGTCGGGGGACCAGGCGGCCAGGATGTCGCCGTAGAGCCGGGTGCGGGCGGCCCGCACCGCGGCCATCCGCTGGAGGCCGGCCGGGGTGGGTGAGATCACCGTGCCGCGCCCGTCGGCTGGATCCGGGGCACGCGCGATCAGCCCGTCCCGCTGCATGGCCGAGACCTGGCGGGTGACCGTGGAGCCGTCCAGGTTCAGCTTGGCGGCCAGCGCGGAGACGTTCTGCGGGCCGGCGCCGGCCAGGTGCCGCAGGATCACGTACGCCGCCCGGTCCAGCACCCGGTGCTCGGCCGTGCCGGTGGCCCGCCGGGTCGCCTCACCGAGCCGCATGAGCAGTGCGACCTCGGTCTCGATCCGCCCGAGTGTGGCATCTTCCGCGTTGGCGTCGTCCCTCATAGCTGTATGATACAACTGATTTACCTGTAAGATACAGCTATCTGTCTGGAGGCGCGGAGTGGATCGGCGATCCGAACCCAACCGCAGTGCCATCTACGCCACCACCCTGGTGGCGTTCCTCGCCATCGCCGGCATCGCCGTGGTGGACCCGATCCTGCCCGCCATCGGCGAGGCGATCGGGGTCACCGCCTGGCAGGTCGAACTGCTCTTCACCGCGTACATCGCGGTGATGGCGGTGGGCATGATCCCGGCGACCCTCGCCAGCGGGAAGTTCGGCTTCAAGCCGGTGCTGATCACCGGCGTCTCGGTGGTCGGTGTGGCCGCCATCCTCGCGTCGTTCAGCAACGACATCGTGCAGCTCTCCGTGCTGCGCGGCGTGTGGGGCCTGGGCAACGCCATGTTCTTCGCCACCGCCATGGTGGTGCTGGTCAACCTGGCCAACGACCGGGAGTGGGTCGTCGGCCTCTTCGAGACCGCGCTCGGCCTCGGCTTCGCCGTCGGCCCGCTGATCGGCGGCCTGCTCGGCGAGGTGAGCTGGCGGCTGCCGTTCTTCGTCTGCGGCGTGTTCATGGTGCTGGCCCTGGCCGTGGCCTCGCGCAAGCTCCGCGAACCGGCCAACAAGCAGGCCCCCGTACGCCTCGGCGCGATCTTCTCGACCTACCGCAAGCCGGCGTTCGTCACCCTCTGCGTGGTCACCGCCGCCTACAACTTCGTCTTCTTCGTGGTGCTCGGCTACACGCCGCTCTACCTGCACCTCGACGTCATCCCGCTGGGCCTGGCCTTCACTGGCTGGGGTCTCGGCCTGGCCGCCGGCATCCTGCTGATCGGCCACCGGCTGGCGCACCGGATCGGCGCGGTGCAGACCGTCGGCGTCGCCGTCGCCGGCCTGCTGGTCTGCATGGTCCTCTTCGCCACCTCCACCGGCACCGCGATGTCGCTGGTGGTCCTGGTCCTCGCCGGCCTGTTCATGGGCCTGGCCAACGCCAACCTCACCGACCTCGCCCTGGGCCTCGGCTCCAGCGACCGACGGGTCGCCACCGGCGCCTTCAACCTGGTCCGTTGGGGCGCCGCCGCGCCGGCCCCGATCATCTCCGGCAAGCTCGCCGAGCACTCGCTCGCCCTGCCGTTCTGGGTCGGGTTCGGTGTCCTCTCGGTCGGCGTGCTGGTCTACCTAGCCTTCGCGCACGTGATGGCCGCCGGCTACGGCGAGCGAGTGCTCTGGTCCCGGTGGAACTCCGCCGCCCGCCGCAACGAGCACGCCCCCGAGGAGCCGGTCGGCGAGGCGTACTGAGGTGCGGAGGGGCCCCGCCTGCCGGGGCCCCTCCCCGCCCGGTCAGCCGAGGGCGCGGTAGAGCAGGTAGAGGCCGATCACCGTGCCGAAGACCACGATGAGGGTCCGCAGCACCACCGGCGGGAGCCGGCGGACCAGCCGGGCGCCCACGTACCCGCCGACCAGTGTGGCCGGCGCGACCACCGCGACCGCGGCCCAGTCGACCGGGCCGAAGAGCGCGAACACCACCAGCGTGGTCAGCCCCACCACGGCCGAGAGCAGGTTCTTGATGGCCGACACCCGGGCCAGCGTGGCATCCAGCACGAGGGCCAGACCGGCCACCAGCATCACCCCGAGCGCCGCGCCGAAATAGCCGCCGTACACCGTGCCCAGCGCGACCATGGCCTGCACCGTGACGGTGCGGCGGCGCGGGCTGAGGTCGGCCGGATGGCCGACCAGCCGGCGCAGCGGGTCCTGGAAGGCCAGCACGGCGGTCGCGCCCAGCACCAGGAACGGCACCACCAGTTCGAACGCGCGCGCCGGGGTGGCCAGCAGCAGCACGCAACCGACGATCGTGCCGGCCACCGCCGTCGGCAGCAGCGGCCAGAGCGCCCGCCCCCGGGGCAGGTCCGCCCGGCTGCCCGCCACGCTCGCCACGTAGCCCGGGAAGACCGACACCGAATTGCTGACGTTCGCGGGGACCGGGGGCAGGCCGATCGCGATGAGGGCCGGGAAGGTGATCAGGGAGCCGCCCCCGGCCACCGCGTTGACCGTGCCCGCGGCGAGGCCGGCGGCGACCAGCAGCGCGACGTCGGAGAGGTTCATGATCCCGCAGGCTAGCCCGCCCAGGCCCCGCACGCAGAGCCACCTCCACCGGCCCCGTCGGCTGCCTCCGCGTTGATCAAGAGGTTTGCGTCAGGACCGGACCCCGTCGCGACGCAAACCTCTTGGTCAACACCGGTGGCGGGGTGGAAATGGGAGCCGGGGTCCCGTCGTTAGGATGAGGGCGCGACGGACGAGTCGACCGGGCGGTCGCGTCGGCGGGCTGCGGCCCGCCGCCGAGGAACGTCCGGACTCCACAGGGCAGGGTGGTTGCTAACGGCAACCCGGGGTGACCCGCGGGACAGTGCCACAGAAAACAGACCGCCGGCCCGATAAGGGACGGTAAGGGTGAAACGGTGGGGTAAGAGCCCACCAGCATCCCGGGTGACCGGGATGGCTCGGTAAACCCCACCCGGAGCAAGGCCAAGAAAGGGCCGTCACCGCAAGATGACGACCCGCGCAGACGCTTGAGGGCTGCCCGCCCGATGTCTGCGGGTAGGCCGCTGGAGCCTGCCGGCGACGGTAGGCCGAGATGGATGGCCGCCGCCGGCCGCCCCTCGGGGCGTGCCGGTCACAGAATCCGGCGTACAGGTCGACTCGTCCGTCGCCCACCAGGTCAGCCGCTCACACATCGCGGCTGGCCTGGCGTTTCTTCGGGTGCTGGTGGTCGTCGTCGGTCGTCATTGGTCGCCGTCCGACGGCCCACTGACGGCCCCGACGGCCCAGCGGCGGCCCAGCGGCGGCCCAGACCCGCCGAGCAAGCGGCTTGCCCCTGAGGCCGCCGGCAACATTGCCGCCAGCCCGTAGAGTGCCGCTGTGGATACGAGATCAAGTCGGGGCGTAGGCATCGTCGGGACGATCGCAGCGGTTGTTGGTGCCTGCTGGCTCGTGTTGCTCGCCGACCGCGGCTTCCCTGAGTGGCGGTTCGTGGCCGCCGTCACGCTGGTTAGCGGCCTGCTGCTGCGAATCGAGGCAGCAGTGCGAGAACGCGGACGCCCTTGAGACTTGCGGCCAGGTCGGGGAGTTGAAGCTGAACTTCGGGCCTCGCTCAGCCCACCAGTGCCGGATAGCTGCTCACACGGCGTCTGAGGCTTGCCATGGTTGCTCACTGGTCGACAACCTTTGACGGTGTCTTGTGCCCCCTGTGTTCCCACGCGCCTGGATCTCTACATTCCTCCGAAGGCCTGACAGACTCCGCGATATGCGAACTTGGGCCATCGCGGTTACGGCCGTCGCCGCCACGCTTGTTGCGATACCAGTGACGACCGCGCTCGCCATGGGGTACTACCCCCGCCCGGATTGCTTCGACCGTGCCCCCTTCGACGAGGTGGCGACGAAGCTACCGCCGCCTCCGACCCTAGACGCGTTCGATTCGGTCGATGCACCTGACAAGATCGGCTCGTGTGACATTGGGTCGTCATACGGGGTGAAGGGCGGCTACATCTTCTACGCTGTCGACAGCCCTGGCCTCGACGATTCTGGATGGGGTTACTTCCCGAACGGGCCGGACGGTGACCTTGGAAACGGTGAGTGGGAGGGGCCACAGTTCGAACAGATCGAGGGACCCTGGTACCACTGGACGGCAAGCTGGTAGACGGCATTGTCGAGCTGCCGGAACAGTCCACCATCGTCCGGGGCGTCAGCTCGAACTCAACCACGAACGACTGAAGGTCTTCCTGCCATCCCGTCTGCCGCCGACCCGCCCTGCTGGGGGAGCGGGCCGCCGCACGGCATCCGGCCCGGTATTTCGTTCCTGAAGGTGCCGGAGGGGAAGCGTGACGAACCAAGAATCGGTTTCCACCTAGGGACTGCCGGTATCCAGCGGCCCCGGTCGGGTGACCAAGGCCGGCCCGGAGGGCAACTCGACCTGTTCTGCGTCGAGCGCAGTCAGGAGCATCATGGCCGATGTCAATCGTCCCGCTGATCTAGGGTGACCTGGTGCCTTCGAAACCCGTGACAACCGTCCTGTTCGATTTCGCTTGGACCCTGTTCGCCAGGGACCCCAACCGCTGGGTCGGCAGCGCGGCGGCCTTGATCGGCCGGGAGGTGGCCGCCGGTGAGGCGGAGCGGATCGCCTCGGATTTCGCTGAGTTGCTGCGGACGACGGCTACGGACCCTGCTCACATCGCCCGGGACTTGGACCCACAGGTGTGGGACCGGGCGATTCTGGCTGTCCTGCAGCAAATCCGTGGGGTGGACTTGCCGTTTGCGCGAGCCCTGCACGAAACGCGCGCCGAAGCGCTGGCGCCGTACGCGGACACGGCGTCCACTCTCGCCGCGCTGAGTGCCCGCGGTATTCGCCTTGGCGTGGTCAGCAACGTGGGCTGGGACATTCGCATCTGCTTTGCGAGGCACGGGCTTGACCGCTACATCGATGCATTCGTTCTTTCCTACGAGGTCGGCTTCGTCAAACCTGATGTACGGATCTGGCGCACCGCAGTCGAAGCCCTGGCGGCACAGCCAGATCGAACGTTGATGGTTGGCGATCATCCCGGATGCGACGGCGGTTCCGTGGCCGTCGGCATACCGGCCCTGGTGCTGCCGATGGTGAGTTCGCCAGCGCAGCTTCGCGGGTTCGATCAGGTGCTGGCGTTGGCCGGAATCTGAAGCCGGTTCGGTTCCTGGTTTGTCGAGGTTGCCCGATGCGCTTCGGGAAAGATCTCCGATTCTTCCAGCATGAAGTCGAGCCGAAGGCAGTCAAGAACCGGATGCACTTCGATATCCACGTCGGCGGCGGCCGGCACGAGCCGTTGGAGGTGCGCTGGCCGCGGGTCCAGGCGATCGTCGACAAACTGGTGGCAGCAGGCGGGACCGCTCCGGGTCGACGCACCGGACGGTGCCCCTGACCATGTGACGATGGCCGACCCAGAGGGCAACGAGTTCGACGTCCTTTAGGCCCGTTCGGCCGGGCTGCTGGCCAAGCCGTAGCCGTCGACAGCGTCACGCAGGTCCTGATACCGATGTGTCACGCAGGTCCCGAGACCGGACACCGCCGGCAGCCGGCTGTCCTACTCCGCTTGATGGGTTACGCGGTGGCGGGTTCGCTGGCTACCGACTGTGCGGCGGGTCGGAGGCCCTCGATCGACGGCCCGACGCTAACCCACGAGGCTCTTGGTCATGACGTGCTCGCGGCGTACTCCGTCGGGCATGAGGTCGCCGAGTTCACCCGTGTCACGGAAGCCGTTCCGTTGGTAGAGGGTCCAGGCGTTCTTGTTGCCCTCTACAACGGCCAGCCGCAGCGTCCGCGCGCCCACCAGCCGAGCCCACTGCTCGACCGCCCGCACGAGGTGGTCGCCCACGCCTTGGCCACGTCCCACAGGTGCCACGTACATCGAGATCAGCTCCACGACTCCGTCGTGGTCGGTCGGCACCCCGCTGGCCATCCCGACGGGTTGCCCGTCGAGCATCGCCAGGATGTTGTACGAGCCGGGGATGGCCAGTCGCCCGCGCCAGCGTTCCTCGCGGTCGCCGTCGCCCTGCCAGTCCGCCAGCTGGGAACCGAAGGCGTACCCGGCCTCCGCCAGCGCAGCGAGCCGCAGTTCCCGCCACATCTTCCAGTCGCCCTCGCCGAGAGCACGTGTATCGATCATGCGGAGAGGGTTTCGCAGGCGTGGCGAGCAGGCAACCCGGTATCTGGTGACGCGGTGTGACGACCAGGTGGCCCTGTTGGACGGCGGACTGTCACCTGTCATCCGACACCGATCCGTAGCGCATCAGCTGGAGCCCGACACCGCCGGCAGCCGGCCGGATAGGCGGTATTGGTGAGTCGTAGCCGGCGCTTCGTCTGTACATGTCGCTCGTCTCGTGGGCCTACGAGGTCTCTCGCCAGAACCTTTCGGGCACGCTGCCTCGCCGGTGAGCTCATGTTCAGGGTGTCGCCCTGAAGGCCCGGACGCTTACCGCAGCTGCCGGTGACGACGGGCCCCTGTTGGAGGCAGCCGCGATTCTTCACGATGTCGGCTACGCACCTCACCTAGCTAAGACAGGCTTTCATCCGCTGGACGGCGCAATCTATCTTCGAGGCTTGGACGCGCCCGATCGCGTGGTCCACCTGGTAGCGCATCACTCCTGTGCTGTTAGGGAGGCTCGTCTACGTGGGCTCGACGGACACCTGGCCGCCTTTCATGACGAAGAAGGTCCGGTGAGAGACGCGCTTTGGATGTGCGACCTCACCACGACGCCCGACGGAGAGCCTACGGACTTTGCGGACCACCACCTGGCGCAAGTCGATCAACCGCTGCTGGTTCGACCCCAAGATCTGGCGATCGGCCGTCACGGCGGCCGGCATCGTGCCGTCGAGATCGACCGGCATGCACGCGCTGCGGCACTTCTACGCCTCGGCGCTGCTCGACGCGGGGGAGAGCATCAAGGCCCTCGCCTCCTACCTCGGCCACTCCGACCCCGGATTCACCCTTTGGGTGTACACGCACCTCATGCCGGCCAGCGAGGAACGCACCCGCAACGCCATCGACCGACTGTTCCGGCCCCGGGTGCTTGACGGCCCAGAGACGGCCTGAGGTGGGAGAGTGGCCGTCTTCCCCCAGCTCGCGCCCATGCTCTCACCAGAATCCGGCGTACAGGTCGACTCGTCCGTCGCCCACCAGGTCAGCCGCCGTCATAAGCACCGACAGGTGGCCTGCCCGAGCACGCACGCCGACCTCGACCATCTGGCGCGTGCCGCCGGTCGCGATCACGCCTGTGGGTACGCCCGAGAATCCGAGCCCCTCTGGTGGGGGAGAGGAATCCCCCCAGGAGGGGAGGCGTGATGCCACCCGCGTCAATGATCTTGGTGGTATGAGAGTTCACGCCAGCCCTCGTTGGGCGTACGGCACGTTCGCGTGGTTGCTGCTCTTCGTCGTCTCCCACGTGGTCGTGGTGTTCCTGCCCGGCGACGATCCGACCGGCGACGGACCCTGGAGTTTCAGGGCGTACGTGATCTTCAACATCGTTCTCATCCTCATGTCGGCCGTCGGGGCGGCTGTCGTTGTCGCCACCGTCCGGCCCTGGGGTCGACGCGTCCCGCGATGGATGCTCCTCACGCCGCTGTGGTTCGGCAGCGCGCTGCTCGTCGTCCGGGGGGTTCCCGGGATGGTCGAGAACCTGCTCATGGCTACCGGCAACCGCGGCGGCTTCGTGGGGAGGGACGACATCTCCACGGCTGAGTTCTGGGCCGGGATCGGCATCAACACCTATTTCTTCGTGGGCGCGGTGCTGCTCGTCGTGACAACGGTCTCCTACGTCCGCCGATCACGGGGAGCCGGTGTCCGCACAGGACGGTCGGGTCCGGATCCGGTATGAGACGGCCGCGACACACAGGGCCCACCCGTAGCCCCCGGTCCGCCCCACCGCCAGGCGCGCCCGCTCGGGCAGCCGACGAGCTGCCTTCCCCCTAGCGAGGGAGCGTGATCCCGCAGCCGGGTGAGGCGCCGCGTCGAGGCGCGGTGACATCGTCGGCCCATGGGACGATCGGGACAACGGGGATACACCGAAGTGCGACGAGGCGGCACGGCTCAGGGCGCCGCCCGGACACCCTCCGGCGCAACGGCGCTGCGCACACCACCGCCGCCACCCTGGGCGCGCCGCGCGGGGCACGTCGCCTGGGTCGCCCCCATCCTCGGCTTCATCCCGCTGCACATCCCATGGATTCTCGGCATCCCGCTGTTCGCCCATCCCGATCCGTTCCGCGAGTGGTACCACGGTCGCGGACCGGGCGTGGGGGACCACCCGGTCGACGGGTTGCTCGGCCTGCCTGCCGGCGCGCTCTATCTCACCGTCCTGTGCGTCCTGGCCGGACTCGGCGGAGTGCTGGCCCTCGGACTCATCAGCGACTGGGGTCTGATCTTCCCGCGCTGGATACCGGTGCTGCGTGGACATCGGGTGCCACGATGGCTGCCGTTGACGCCGACCGTCCTGGGATCCGCGTTGATGATCGGTTACGTGGCGACGCTGCCCTGGCAGCTCGCGGCCGAACTCGCCGACACCAACCCGGAGGACGACATCTTCACCGCCACCGGTGTCCTCCTCGGCCTGCCGCTGCTGCTGGCGTGGGCGATCGCCCTGCCCGTCGCCGGCTGGTCCTACTACCGCCGCACCCGGGCCCCACGCCGATTGCCCGCCGGGAAAACCCGTTGCGCGTGACCCGGCGCCGGATGTCTGGTTGATCGGCCGCCGGTACCGGAGGGAACGTGCCATGTCGCTACCCGCCCCCACGCTGCACACCACTCGCCTGAGACTGCGTCCGTTCGACGACGCGGATGCGGACGACCTCTTCGCGCTGCACAGCAGCCCCTACGTGTTGCGCTACTGGGACTCGCCCCCGTGGAGCGAACGTGTGCGCGCCGAGCGGTTCATCGCGGCCTGCCGGCAGATGGCCGAGGGGGGCACCGGGGCGCGGCTGGCCGTGGATCGTGACTCCGACGGGGCGTTTCTCGGCTGGTGCGGCCTGAGCCGGTGGAATCCGGACTACCGCAGCGCATCGCTGGGCTACTGCTTCGACGACGCGGCGTGGGGCCACGGCTACGCGACGGAGGCCGCGCGCGCTCTGCTCGGATGGGCGTTCGACACGCTGGACCTGAATCGCGTCCAGGCCGAGACCGATACCCGCAACGCGGCATCCGCCCGGGTGCTGGAGAAGCTCGGGTTCGTGCGGGAGGGGACGTTGCGGGAGGACTGCGTCGTGAACGGCGAGGTCTCCGACTCGTGGGTCTACGGGCTGATCAGGCGGGAGTGGCGGCCGCCGTCCTGAGCGGGGGCCGGTAGCCCCTGCGGTGCCCGGGCCGGGGGCCGGGCGGGCGAGCGGCGGGACAGCAGGTATCCGGTCAGCGCGGCGGCAACCCCGGCCAGCCCGGCCGCCGCGAAACCGCCCGCCGGCACGGAGGCGCTGATCGCCACCCCGGCCACGGGGGATCCGAGCGCGAACCCGGCGCTCAGCGCCGAGGACTGCAGGCCGGTCGCCTCGCCGCGCACGCCGGCCGGCGCCAGCCGGCTCACCGCGTGGGCCACCGCGGAGAGGGTCGGCGCGGCGAGCAGCCCCGCTGCGGCGCCGGCCACACACAGCCAGGGCCAGGTGTGGGCCAGGCCGGCGGGAACGGTCGCCAGCCCGAGCAGGCCGAGCAGCAGCCAGGTGGGCAGTGGCCGGGGGAACACGCCGTACGCCAGCCCGCCGGCGATGGAGGCCACGCCGTAGGTGGCCACGACCACGGCGGCCCAGGGCACCTGGCCGGCGTGTTCGAGGGTGGCGACGATGGCCAGGTCGGTGCCGCTGAGCACCATCGTGGCGCCGAAGGCCATCACCAGCACGGCGATCAGGCGGGGGTCCAGCCACTCCCGGCGACGGGGGCGGTCGAGCGTTCCGGCGTCCGCCTCGTCGTCGGCACGCAGCGGCGGGTCGAGCAGGGCGAGCCCCGCGCCACCCGCCGCGATGGCGGCACCGACGCCCCAGGCCACCACGCCCGGGGAGACCTGCGCCGCCAAGAAGATCACGATCGGCGGGCCCACCACGTACGAGAGTTCGCCCTGCACCGATTCCAGCGCGAACGCCGCCCGCCGCAGTCCCGCCGTCGTCATGGCGGCGATCGACTGCCTGGTCACGAGCTGAGCCGGCACCATCAGCAGACCGGCGGCGAAGGCGGCGCCCACCAGGATCCCGTACGGCAGGAGCGGCACGCTCAGCCAGAACACGACCTGCAGGACGACGGTGGTCAACAGCACGACACGCGCGCCGCGCCGGTCGATCATGCGGCCGAGCAGCGGCCCGCCCAGCGCCACCCCGGCGGTCAGGGCCGCCGCGACGCCACCCGCGGCCGCGTAGCTGAGGTCCAGCCCCAGCACGACGTACAGGGTCAGCGCCATCACGTCGGCGGTGATCGCGACGCGGGCGAGCAGCGAGACGCCCAGCAGCGCTGCCATCCCCGGCACGGTGAGCACCTGTCGGTATCCGGTCACCCTGCGACGCTAGATCCGCCGCCGAGCCATAGGAAGTGGCGAGTTTGCTGGCACCACCATAATGATTGGTTATGGCCAGGGACCTGGAGACCGCGTTGCTGCGGTCGTTCGTGACCGCCGTCCGGGCGGGCAGCATCAGTCGGGCCGCCACCGCGCTCGGCCACACCCAGCCCGCGCTCAGCCAGCAGTTGCGCAAGCTCGAGAGGGTCGTCGGCCGCCCGTTGCTCAACCGGTCGCCGGCCGGCGTCTCGCCCACCCGGGCGGGTGAGGAGCTGCTGCCGTACGCCGAGCGCATCCTGTCGCTCTCCGCGCAGGCACTCACCGAAACCGGGCGCGCGCTCACCGGGCACTGCGTCGTCGGGTTGCTCGAAGACCTGGCCGCGTCACAACTTCCGCAGGCACTCGCCGACCTCGCCCGGCTGCACCCCGGCGCCACGCTGGAGGTGCTCAGCATCTCCAGCGCCGCGATGCGGGAGGCCTACGACGCGGGCCGCGTCCAACTCGTGCTCGACGCGCTGCCGGACCTTCCCGGGCCGCCCCGCTGGACCGTGCGCCGCCCGCTGGTCTGGGCGATCGGCCAGGGCGTGGACGTGGCCGCCGATCCGCTGCCGGTGGTGCTGTTCTCGAACCCGTGCTCCTGGCGTACCTCGGTGCTGGAGACGTTGCAACGTACCGATCGGCGCTGGCGGGTGACGTTCGAGAGCAACAGCCTGCTCGGTGTGCTCGCCGCGGTACGGGCCGGGCTCGGCGTCGCGGCGCTCATGCCCGCGAACCTCGAACCGGTCATGGCCTGCCACGACGCGGCCGCCCTGCCCGCCCTGCCGGACGTCGAGTTCGGCCTCGCCCGGCACCCCCGGAACGAGGGTGACCCGCTGGTCGATGCCGTGGAGACCGCGCTGCGACGCACGATCTGAGTGTCGCCGGCGTGACGCGGGTCTCCCTCGGCAATCCCGCGGGGCGGATCACCACGGGAATCCGGCGTACCGTCTACTCGTCCGTCGCCCCGCGCGCCGGATGTCCGATTCGACCAACCGGCGGGACGGCCGTCCCAGGGGCCGCCGGAAGCGGAACTTGTCGGGACGCAACTAGGATCGTGGGGTGGTTCGGGCGGAGGTCCTGGGGGACGAGCAGTGGTTACGCCGTATCGAGGCGGTAACCGACGCGACGCTGTCCCGACTCGATGTCGCCGACCTCTTCGACGAGCTGCTCGACCGGGTGCGTGACCTGTTGCGGGTCGACACGGCCGCGATCCTCCTGCTCGACGTCCGCGCCCAGCAGCTGGTGGCCACCGCCGCCCGGGGGCTGGAGGAGGAGGTCCGGCAGGGTTTCCGGGTGTCCGTCGGCCGCGGGTTCGCCGGCCAGGTCGCGTTCACCCGCCAGCCGGTCATCCTCCAGACCGTGACCAACGACAACGTCGTCAACCCGGTGCTCATCCAGACCGGGGTGCGGTCCCTCCTGGGCGTGCCGATCATGGCCCGGGGCGAGCTCGTCGGCGTGCTGCACGTGGGCACCCTGTCCCCGCGACAGTTCACCTTCGACGACGTCCGCCTGCTCGAACTGGTCGCCGACCGGGTCAGCCTGGCCAGCAGCGCCCGGGCCAACACCCTGGACCAGACCGCGGCCCTGGCCCTGCAACGGAGCCTCATCCCCGCCGAACTGCCCCGTCTGCCCGACCTGGAACTGGCCGGCCGGTACATCCCGGGCCACGCCTCCGGCGTGGGCGGCGACTGGTACGACGTCTTCACCCTGCCGTCGGGCTGGCTGGGCGTGGTCGTCGGCGACGTCTCCGGGCACGGGCTTCAGTCCGCCGTCGTGATGGGCCGGGTCCGCAGCGCGCTGCGCGCCTACTCGCTGGTCTCCGAAGACCCGGCGGAGGTGCTCACCCTGCTCGACCGCAAGGTGGTCCACTTCGAGGCCGGCAGCCTGACCACCGCGCTGTACGCGATGATCTCCCCCGACCGGGAGACCCTGCGCGTCTCCGTGGCCGGCCACCCGCGCCCGGTGCTGGCCGCGCCCGGCCGCCCGAACACCGTGCTCGACGCGCACATCGATCCGCCGCTCGGCGCGGGCCGGAACCGGGAGCGGCGCAGCACGACGGCCGACTTCCCGCCCGGCTCGGTCCTGGTCGCCTACACCGACGGGCTGGTCGAGCGCCGTGGTGAGCTGTTCGACGCCGGCGTGGCCCGGTTGACCGCGGCCGTCCCGCTGGCTCCCGTCGACACGGTGGCCGCCACCGTTATGGCCACGCTGGACACCGAGCACCCCACCGACGACATCGCCCTGCTGGCCGTCCGCCGGTTGCCCCGGTAGCCCCGCGTCAGCCCGGCGGCCAGTTCCGCAGCAGGGCGTCGAGCGCGTCGAGGGTGCGCGACCAGGTGGCGTCGGTCGTCCGTGGCGTGTGGCGGAAACCGCCGGCCCGCTCCAGCGACACGTAACCGTGGAAGGTGCTGTGCAGCAGGCGTACGGCGTCGGTCTGGTCGGGTTCGGCCAGCCGGTAACCGCGCAGGATCGCGCGGGTCATGTCGGCGTGCCGCCGTGCCGCGCTCGCCTCGGCGGTTTCCCGGTCGAGTTGCAGCTGCGCTGCGGCGTACCGGCCGGGGTGCTGGAGGGCGTAGTCGCGGTAGGCGTCGGCGAAGGCGACCAGCGCGTCCTTGCCCGCTCGCCCGGCGAGCGCGTCGGCGGCCCGGTCGGCCATCTCCGCCAGGGCCAGCATCGCCACCCGGACCCGCAGCTCCTGGGCGTTCCTGAGGTGGAAGTACAAGCTCGCGTCCTTCACCCCGAATCGGCGGGCGAGCGCCGAGACGGTGACGTTCTCGAAGCCGACCTCGTCGGCCATCTCCGCCGCCGCCAGGGTCAGGCGCTCGACCGTCAGCCCCGTACGGGCCATGTGTCCCACCCCACGTCTAGATTCTCTAGTCTTCTACCTAGGAGGTCTAGACTAGCGCCTATGACACCCCTGTCCGAGCCCGCCATCCGGGCCTCCTTCGTCAATTGCACCAAGGGCGAGGCGAAGCGCCTGGCCCTGCCCCGGGATCTTGCCGAGCGCCCCTGGGCTGACCTCGACTTCCTGGGCTGGCGCGATCCCGCCGCGACGGAGCGGGCCTACCTGGTCGCCGAGTCCGGTGCCGGGCTGCTCGGCGTCGCCCTGCGGGTGGCGTCGCAGGCCGGGCAGGGCCGGCGCAGCATGTGCTCGCTCTGCCTGACCACGCACACCGGGGACGGCGTCTCGCTGATGACCGCCCGCAAGGCCGGCCCGGCCGGCCGGGCCGGAAACTCGGTCGGCAGCTACCTCTGCACCGACCTGGCCTGCTCCCTCTACCTGCGAGGGAAGAAGAACGCCGGCCGGCGCCTCGACGAGTCCCTCACGCTGGCCGAGAAGATCGACCGGACCACGGCCAACCTGGCCGCCTTCCTCCAGCGGGTCGTCGAATAGGTGGGCATTCCTCCCCGGCGCGGCTGCCGGGACCCCTATGTAGAGTTGCGATATAGTCTCGCCCATGCGGTTGACGATCCCGGTGGCCAAGGTGCTCTCCGCGCTTCTCGCCGACCCCGAAGCCCCGCGCTACGGGCTCGACCTGATGAAGCTCACCGGCCTGCCCAGCGGCACCCTCTATCCGGTCCTGCACCGGCTCCAGGCGGCCGGCTGGCTCGCCGCCGACTGGGAGGAGGTGGACCCGGTCGCCGCCGGCCGGCCCGCCCGCCGCTACTACCGGCTCACCGGCGAGGGGGTGGGTGCCGCCCGGCTGGCGCTGGCCGAACTGCGCGCCCTCACCCCCGGAAGCGGGACGGTCCGGGGCGGCGCCGAGCCGACGGGAGCCCCGGCGTGGTGACCCGGCGGCTGGCCGGTCTCCTGCTGCGGGCGGCGGCACGGCGCTGGCCCGCGGAACTGCGCGCCGAGCTGGTCCGCGAGTGGGAGGCGGAGCTGCACGTCCTGGCCGGACGCGGGCAACGGTGGCGGATGCTGCGCTTCGCGGCCAGCCCCGCCGTCAGCCGGGCCGGTGCGCCGGTGGTCGACCGGGGCGTGCTGCACCGGCGGCTGCGGCGTACCGCCAGGGTGCTGCTGCTCGCCCCGCCGGCGTGCGTCGCCGTCGTGGTGCTCGCCGCCGTGGTGATGAACGTCGCGTACACCCTGCTCAGCGCCAACCTCGCCTGGGCGACCGCGGTGCAGCTGCCGCTCTGGTCCGGCCTCACCGCGGTGGCGGGCGCGCTGCTGGCCCTCCTCGTCACCCGGGCGGCACGGCGGACCGTACGCACCGGACCGCTGGCCACCGCGCTCGGCGTCGTGCTGCCGATCGCGCTGACCGTGACGGTGGTGCTCGTCGCGCTCGCGGGCCGGGACGATCGGGGTATGCCGGGCACCGTGCCCGGGCTCCTGCTCTGGCTCGCCGCGCTGGTGCCGGCCCTCTGGGGCGCGGGGATCCTGGCCCGCCGGGGACGGACCCGGCTGGCCTGGGTCGTCGGGGTGCTCGGCGCGCTGGTCGCGGCCGACGCCGCGGTCGTCCTGGCGGTGGTGTCCACCATCCCGGCGGCCCCCGTCGCGCCGGTCGCCGACGGCCTGCCCCCGGACACGGTGGACCGGATCTCCGCCCCGCTGTGGCTGCTCACCTGCTGGACCGACTCGTCGTTCGGGCTGCCGCGCCCCACCGCCTGGGAACGGTTCCTCATCACCGACCTGGTGCTCATCGAGCCCGTCTTCTACCTGGCCTGCACCCCGTACGCGGTGGCCTACACCCTCGCCGCCGCCCGGCCGGCGCCGGCCGCCGAACCCGTGCCGGAGCCCGTGCCGACACCCACCTGACGCCGCCGTCGGCCCGCGACGGGCCGGCTCACCGTCAGCTCTCCCAGGCCACCATCCGGCCGGCTCGCTCGTAGTGCCGGGCCAGCTCCGCGTCGATCCGCTCGGCCCGGGCCTCGGTGAGCACCACGGCGGGGTCCTGCCAGGACCGCGCGGTGAGCATCCGGTGGCGCAGGCCGGCCGGGGGATGGGTGGCGAACAGCGACATGCCCTCCCGGACGGAGAGCTGGCGCACCAGCGGCAGCCGGCCGACCGCCGCGGCCAGCGAGCGCGCCGTCCCGGCCCGCCAGCGCGAACCCACCGCGGTCGCGTACGCGTTGCGGTCGCTGTCGACCCCCAGCACGTGCGGCACCGGCGCGCCGATCCGGTTCGCCGCCTCCTCGACCAGGGCGTGCAGCTCGGGCGCCTCGGCGCGGGTGAGCACGTCCACGTCCGGCGGGACGCGGCCGAAGCGCGGGCGCAACGCCAGCGCCAGCGCGATGAGCGCCAACCCCAGGACGACCGCGAAGTTCGGGAACGGGTACGCGAACAGCAGCCACACCCCGGTCACCGCGAGGGCCAGCACCCCGAGCAGAAGCAGGACGGAGATGCCCACGGTCAGCGCGCCGGCCACACTCCACCCGGTGGACTCCAGCGGCCGGCCCACCAGATCCGCGTACTGCTGGCGGGTCAGCCGGGCGGCCAGCCGGTGGGTCCGCCGGTCGATCCAGGACCAACGCAGCTCGGGCGCCTGGGGGAGGGGCCGGTCAGCGGGGGCAGGGCAGCCGCTCCAGCGGGGCGGGGGCGCCGCCCGGGCGCACCGACTGGGCGAAACAGGCGCTGGACTCGGCCCGCTGCCAGCCGAACACCGACGCGGCGGTCTTCGCCACGCGTACCCGGAAGACCAGCCGGACCTCGGCGACACCCGCCGCCGCCGAGAGGACCTCGACGCCGTCCACGGTGTCGGCGGCGAACCGCAGGTCGGCCTCCCGCGCTGCCGGCTCGGCCAGCAGGAGGGACCGGGTGCGTTGGGCGGTGGCCGTCACCTCCCGGTCGGCCCGGCGTTCCAGCCGGTGCTGGGACCGGTCGCGCAGCAGCGGAACCCCCAGCGTCAGGCCGACCGCCACGAGCACCGCCAGCGCCGTGCCGGCCAGCAGCCCGCGTCGCCGGCGTGCCGACCGTCCTCCCCCGAAGCGCACCCCGGGATTGTGCGCCCTCGACCCGGCAGCCGGCTGCCCCGTCTTTCGCCGTTACGGCCCGGAACCGCGCTGACCAGGTCTACTGTGGAGGACATCGGGGACTATTTCCGGCGTTCCGGTGGCGGCCGGGCGGTTCGCGGTGCACAGTGATCGCATGAGCGACGACGGACGTGGTGGCGGGCACTACTACTGGTGCACCCGCCACCACCGGGTCGAGACCGATGCCGACGTGTGTCCCGCGAAGCACGTTCTCGGACCGTACGCCTCAGCCGCCGACGCGGAGAACGCCCTGCAGCAGGTGCGGGAGCGCAACGACGCGTGGGAGGCCGAGGACGCCCGTTGGGCCGGGGAGGACAGGTAGACGGCGCGGGACGGCCCGCGTCGAGGTGATCCGTGCTCCGCGAGGGCGAGAGCACGTCCCCAGGAAAGGGAACCGAGATGGCCGAAGCACAGCAGGCCACCCGCCCGGCCGCGAAACGGACGACCGCGAAGAGGACCACCGCGGGCAGGACGACGGCCACCAAGGCGTCCCCGAACGCCTCCGGCGCCGGCGCCGGCCGGGTGCCGGCGAAGAAGGCCGCCGCGAAGAAGGCGACCGCCAGGAAGGCCGTGTCGGCGGCCCGGAAGGCGCCCGCGAATAAGGCGCCGGCCACGAAGACCACCGCCAAGAAGGCGCCCGCCAAGAAGACCACCGCGAAGAAGACCACCACCGCGCAGAAGGCGGCCGCCAAGAAGACGACGGCGGCGGAGAAGACCACCGCGGCGAGGAAGACGACGACCGCCGCGAAGCGGACGACCGCGAAGAAGGCCCCCGCCAAGAAGACCACGGCCGCCAAGAAGGCCCCGGCCGCGAAGAAGACCACCGCCGCGAAGAAGACCACCGCCGCGAAGAAGACCACCGCCGCGAAGAAGACCACCGCCGCGAAGAAGGCCCCCGCCAAGAAGACCACCGCCTCGACGCGCCCCGCGGCGAAGCGGACGACGGCGGCGAAGAAGGCGCCCGCCAAGAAGGCCACCGCGAAGAAGACCACCGCGGCGAAGAAGGCCCCGGCCAAGAAGACCACGGCCGCCAAGAAGACCACCGCGCGCAAGGCGCCGGCACGCAAGGCCACCGCCTGACGGCGTTCGCCCGCCGCTGACCGGCGCGTGCCGGTGAGCGGATCACGCGGGGCGCTGTCAGGATTGACCCCGTGGTGATCCGACGCGTACTGGCGCCCCGCATCGACTTCGGCGCGCTGCGCCGCGAGCTGGGACTTCCCGAAGACTTCCCGCCCGCGGCGCAGCGCGAGGCCGACGCGGCCGCCGCCGCGCCGCTGCCGGCCGTCGCCGACCGGACCGACATCCCGTTCGTCACCGTCGACCCGGCGACCTCGCGCGACCTCGACCAGGCCATGCACCTCGCCCGCCGTCCCGGTGGCGGTTTCCGCATCCGGTACGCGATCGCCGACGTGTTCACCCACGTCCGGGCCGGTGGGGCGCTCGAGGCGGAGACCTGGCGCCGGGGGCAGACCGTCTACCTGCCCGACGGGAACGTGCCGCTGCACCCGCACACGCTGAGCGAGGGGGCGGCCAGCCTGCTGCCCGACGCCGACCGGGCGGCGGTGCTGTGGACCATCGACCTCGACGCCGACGGCGGCACGGTGGCCGTCACCCTCGAGCGGGCCCGGGTGCGCAGCCGGGCCAAGCTCGACTACCCCGGGGTGCAGCGCGACGCCGACGCCGGCCGGCTGCCCGAGCCGATCGCCCTGCTGCCCGAGATCGGCGCCCTGCTCACCGCGCGCGGGCTGCGCCGGGGCGCGATCAACCTGCCGCTGCCCGAGCAGGACGTCGAGCCGGACGGCGACGGCTGGCGGCTGGTGCTGCGCGGGCCCGGCCCCATGGAGGAGCACAACGCCCAGATCTCCCTGCTGACCGGGATGGCCGCCGCCGACATCATGCTGGCCGGCCGGATCGGCCTGCTGCGCACGATGCCGCCGCCCCGGCCCGACGCGGTCGACCGGCTGCGGCTGGCCGCCGGGCCGCTCGGTGTGCCCTGGCCGGCCGGCGCCACGGTGGGCGAGGTGCTCGCCGCGCTGGACGCCTCGCAGCCCCGGGCGGCGGCCTTCGTCGACCAGGCCGCCGAGCTGATGCGCGGCGCCGCCTACACGGCGTTCGACGGGGAGCTGCCCGAGCAGCCGGAGCACGGCGGGGTGGCCGCCGCGTACGCCCACGTGACGGCGCCGCTGCGCCGGCTCGCCGACCGGTACGCCACCGAGGTCTGCCTGGCCCTGCACGAGGGCCGGGAGGTCCCCGAGCACGTGCGCACCGCGCTGCCGAAGCTGCCCGAGGTGATGGCCACCACCGACCGGACCGCGTCCGCGGCCACCCGGGGCGCCGTCGAGCTGGCCGAGGCGGTGCTGCTGGCGCACCGCGTGGGCGAGACCTTCGAGGCGGCGGTGGTGGACGTCGACGAGCCACGCCCGGCGGGCAACGGCCGGCCGGGGCGCCCGCCCGGTGGCACGGTCGCGCTGGACGAGCCGCCGGTGCGCGCCCGCTGCACCGGCGACCTGCCGCTCGGCGAGCGGGTCCGGGTCCGCCTGACCGTCGCCGACCCGGCCGAGCGCAAGGTCGCCTTCGAGACGGCGTGAGGCGGCGGAGCGCGGGGATTCTCACAGCGCCCGGCCGCGCCGCCGTGCGGTGACCTTTGCGAGGATGACCCGTATGGCTTACGACGCGACCACCCTGCCCGACGTCTCCGGGCTGACCGTCGGCATCATCGGTGGCACCGGCGACCAGGGGCGGGGTCTCGCCTACCGGTTCGCCCGGGCCGGGCAGACCGTGCTGATCGGCTCCCGCGCCGCCGACCGGGCCGCCCAGGCCGCCGCCGAGATCGCCGCCCTGCCCGGCGTGCCGGCCGGCGCCACCGTCGCGGGCGCGGACAACGACGAGGTCGCCCGCCGCAGCGACGTGGTCATCATCGCGGTGCCGTGGGACGGGCACGCCGCCGTCGTCGGTGCGCTGGCCGGCCCGCTCGCCGGCAAGATCGTCATCGACTGCGTCAACCCGCTCGGCTTCGACAAGCAGGGCCCGTACGCGCTGACCGTCGCCGAGGGCAGCGCCGTGCAGCAGGCCGCCGGGCTGCTGCCCGACTCCCGGGTCTGCGCCGCCTTCAACCACGTCAGCGCGCCGCTGCTGGCCGACCCGGAGGTCGACCGGATCGACCTCGACGTGCTGATCTGCACCGAGGACCGGGAGCTGGTCGGCGTGGTCGCCGCGCTCGCCGCCCGGATCCCCGGGATGCGGGGCATCTACGCCGGCCGGCTGCGGAACGCCCACCAGATCGAGGCGTTCACCGCCAACCTGATCGCGATCAACAAGCGCTACAAGGCGCACGCCGGCATCCGCGTCACCGACCTGTGACGTCGTACCCGTGCGGCACCATCGCCGCATGGAATGGCAACTGGTGATCGACTGTCGGGAGCCGTCACGGCTCGTCGCGTTCTGGGCGCAGGCGCTGCGCTACCGGCCGCAGCCGCCGCCCGACGGGCATCCGACCTGGCGGGACTGGTACCTGTCGGTCGGCATCCCGCCCGAGGAACTCGGTGACGGCGACTGCCTCGACCGGCTGGAGGACCCGACCGGCGCCGGCCCGCTGATCTGGTTCCAGCCGGTCCCCGAGCCGAAGGCGGTCAAGAACCGCCTGCACATCGACCTGAAGGTCGGTGGCGGGCGTGCGGTGCCGCTGGCCGAGCGGCGCTCCCGGGTGGACGCCGAGGTGACCCGGCTGACCGCCCTGGGCGCCCGGGTGCTGGGCTCGATGGACGACCCCGACGACGGCTACTACTCGTTCCAGCTCGCCGACCCCGAGGGCAACGAGTTCTGCGTGGTCTGACCGGCCGGGCGGCGCGGCCCGGGAGCCGCGCCGCTCGGCGTGCGGTCAGAAGGTGTGCTCGGCGGCCGGGAACTGGCCGCCGCGCACCTCGTCGGCGTAGCGGCGGGTGGCGTCGGTCAGCGCGCCGGCCAGGTCGGCGTAGCGCTTCACGAAGCGCGGGGCCTTGCCGGTGCGCAACCCGGCCATGTCCTGCCAGACCAGCACCTGCCCGTCGGTGTCCGGGCCGGCGCCGATCCCCACCGTCGGGATGCGCAGCTCGGCGGTGATCCGCTTCGCCACCTCGCCGGGCACCATCTCCAGCACCACCGCGAAGGCGCCCGCCTCGGCCACCGCGCGGGCGTCGGCGATGACCTCCTCGGCGCTGTCGCCCCGGCCCTGCACCCGGTAGCCGCCCAGGGTGTGCTCACTCTGCGGGGTGAAGCCGATGTGCGCCATCACGGGGATGCCCGCACCGACGATCGCCTCGATCTGGGCGGCGCAGCGCCGGCCGCCCTCCAGCTTCACCGCGTGGCAGCCGCCCTCCTTCATGAACCGCACCGCGGTCCGCAGCGCCTGCGTCGGCCCCTCCTCGTAGGAGCCGAACGGCAGGTCACCGACGATCAGCGACTGCCGGGTCGCCCGCACCACCGCGCGGACCAGGGGGAGCAGCTCCTCGGCGGTCACCGGCAGGGTGGTCTCGTAGCCGAAGACGTTGTTCGCCGCCGAGTCGCCGACCAGCAGCACCGGGATCCCCGCCTGGTCGAAGATCGAGGCGGTGTACTGGTCGTACGAGGTGAGCATCGCCCAGCGCTCGCCGCGCTCCTTGGCGGCGATCAGGTCGCGGGTGCGGACCCGCCGGGTGGCCGGCCCGCCGTAGAGGACGGTCACCTCGGTCGGGGTGGACTCCACCATGACTCTCTCTCCTTCCTCGAGGCCGCGTTCGCGGTCCCCGGGTTCCGCCGCGATCGTCGCACCGGGGCACCGGCCGGGGGCAGGGCGGAGTGGAGGAAGTCACTCCCGGCGGCGGGGTGCCGGGCGCGGGTCAGCCGTCCTCGCGCCAGCGGTTGGTGACCGGCAGCCGCCGGTCCCGGCCGAACGCCTTCATGGAGATCTTGGTGCCGGGGGCCGACTGCCGGCGCTTGTACTCGGCGGTATCCACCATCCGCAGCACCCGGTCGACGACCGCCGGGTCGTGGCCGGACGCGACCAGGCCCTCCCGCCCCAGGTCGCCGTCGACGTAGCCGATCAGGATCGGGTCGAGCACGTCGTACTCCGGCAGGCTGTCGCTGTCGAGCTGGCCCGGGCTCAGCTCGGCCGACGGCGGCTTGCCGATCGAGTTCTCCGGGATCGGCGGCGTCTCGCCGCGCCGCTCCGCGTCGGCGTTGCGCCACTTGGCCAGCCGCCAGATCAGCGTCTTCCAGACGTCCTTGACCGGGTTGTAGCCGCCCACCGAGTCGCCGTACAGGGTGGAGTAGCCCACCGCCAGCTCGCTCTTGTTGCCGGTGGTGAGGACCAGGTGGCCCTCCTGGTTCGACAGCGCCATGAGGATCACGCCGCGGACCCGCGCCTGGAGGTTCTCCACGGCCACGCCGGAGAGCGACAGGTTGGCCAGGAAGGCGTCCACCATGGGCTGGATCGGCTCGATCCGGAAGTCGAGGCCGGTGCGCTTGGCCAGTTCCTCGGCGTCGGCGCGGGAGTGCTCCGAGGAGTGCTGGCTGGGCAGCGACACCCCGACCACCCGCTTCGCGCCGAGCGCGTCGACGGCCAGCGCCGCCACCACCGCCGAGTCGATGCCGCCGGACAGGCCGAGCACCACCGACGGGAACCGGTTCTTGTTGACGTAGTCGCGCAGGCCCAGCACCAGCGCCTGCCAGACCTCCGCCTCGTCGGCGACCGGCGCGATGATCCCGCCGACCGCGACCCCGTCCCCGTGCCCCCGCGGGAGGGTGTCGCTGACCTTGGTGCGGACGATCCGCATGTCGTCGGCGACCTCCTCGTCGCCGACCGGCTCCCTGGCCGCCGGCAGCTCCACGTCGTGCACCAGCAGGTGCTCGACGAACTGGGGCGCCCGGGCGAGCAGCGTGCCGTTCGCGTCGACGATCATCGAGTCGCCGTCGTAGACCAGCTCGTCCTGGCCGCCGACCATGTTCACGTACGCGACGGTGGCGCCCGCCTCGGCCGCCCGCCGGCGGACCAGCGGCAGCCGGATGTCGTCCTTGTTCAGCTCGTAGGGCGAGCCGTTGATGTTGAGCACCAGCCCGACGCCCGCCTGCCGGGCCACCGCGAACGGGCCGCCCGCCTGCCACAGGTCCTCGCAGATGGTGAGCGCGACGTCCACCCCGCCGATCCGGACCACGGTGAGCGCGTCACCCGGGACGAAGTAGCGGTCCTCGTCGAACACGCCGTAGTTGGGCAGGTGGTGCTTGAAGTAGACGGCCGCCACCGCCCCGCGGTGCAGCAGCGCCGCCGCGTTGCGGGCCCCCCTGCCCGGCTCGGCGTCGGCGCTGACCTGCGGCGGGCCGTCCGCGTCCAAGTAGCCGACCAGGACCGGCAGGTCACCGAGGCCGTCGGCGGCCAGGTCGGCGGCGAGCCGGTGCAGCGCGGCCCGGGAGGCGGCGACGAACGACCGGCGGAAGACCAGGTCCTCGACCGGGTAGCCGGTCAGCATCAGCTCGGGGAAGAGGGCGAGCTGAGCGCCGGCGTCGGCGGCCCTGCGGGCCCAGCCGCGGACCATGTCGGCGTTGCCGGCGATGTCGCCGACCGTCGGGTCGACCTGGCACAGGGCGAGACGCAGGGTGGGCATGACCTCATCTTGCCCCAGCCGGAGGGGCCGAATCCGGCCGGACGCCGGAGACGCCGGAGGCGTAACGTCGGCGTAACGAGCCCGGTGGAGACTGGGCGGTCAGGCCGGGCTCGGCCCGACCGGTGCGGACGTACGTGTCACGAGGGGTGGAAGTGGACCGTCAGCAGGAGTTCGTCCTCCGTACGCTGGAAGAGCGGGACATCCGGTTCGTCCGGCTGTGGTTCACCGACGTGCTCGGCACACTCAAGAGCGTGTCGGTGGCCCCCGCGGAGCTGGAGGCGGCCTTCGAGGAGGGCATCGGCTTCGACGGCTCGGCCATCGAGGGCTTCGCCCGGGTCTTCGAGTCGGACATGGTCGCCATGCCCGACCCGACCACCTTCCAGGTCTTCCCCTTCGAGGGCGGGGTCAGCGGCGAGAGCGCCCGGATGTTCTGCGACATCCTGCTCCCCGACGGCAGCCCGTCCTGGGCCGACCCGCGGCACGTGCTGCGCCGGGCGCTCTCCCGGGCCGCCGAGAAGGGCTTCACCTTCTACACCCATCCGGAGATCGAGTTCTTCCTGCTGGAGAACGGCCCGCAGGACGGCTCGCTGCCGGTCCCGGTGGACACCGGCGGCTACTTCGAGCACACCACCCACGCGGTGGCCCGCGACTTCCGCCGCCAGGCGGTGCTGGCGCTGGAGCGGATCGGCATCTCGGTGGAGTTCAGCCACCACGAGGTGGCCCCCGGCCAGCAGGAGATCGACCTGCGCTACGCCGACGCCCTCACCACCGCCGACAACATCATGACCTTCCGGCACGTGGTGAAGGAGGTCGCCCTCTCCACCGGGGTGCAGGCCAGCTTCATGCCGAAGCCCTTCACCGACCAGCCGGGCAGCGGCATGCACACCCACCTGTCGCTGTTCGAGGGGGAGCGCAACGCGTTCCACGACGCCGGTGACCCGATGAAGCTCTCCAAGGTGGCCAAGTCGTTCATCGCCGGGCTGCTCACCCACGCCCGGGAGTACACCGCCGTCACCAACCAGTGGGTCAACTCCTACAAGCGGCTCTTCCCGCAGGCGCTGCCGGACCGGATCACGGAGAGCCCGGCGTACGTCTGCTGGGGTCACCTGAACCGGTCCGCGCTGGTCCGGGTCCCCGCCTACGGCAAGCCGAACTCGGCCCGGGTCGAGGTCCGCTCGCTGGACTCGGCGACCAACCCCTACCTGGCGTTCGCGGTCATGCTCGGCGCCGGCCTCAAGGGCATCGAGGAGGGCTACGAGCTGCCGCCGGGCGCCGAGGACGACGTCTGGTCGCTGAGCACCGCCGAGCGCCGCGCCATGGGCTATCCGGCGCTGCCGGAGAACCTGGCCGAGGCGATCGACGTGATGGCCGGCTCCGAGCTGGTCGCCGAGGTACTCGGCGAGCACGTCTTCGACTTCTTCCTGCGCAACAAGCGGGCCGAGTGGGAGCAGTACCGCCGCGAGGTCACCCCCTACGAGCGGCAGCGTTACCTGTCGCTCTAGATCACGGTGGTGCGGTGCCGCTATCGTCTGCGGCACCGCCCCCGGCACCCCGCCGGTCGGCGCGGAGGCCGGGGAGGCGTTCGGTGCTGGAGGAGCTGCTCAGCGGGGCCTGGCAGAGCATCGTGTTCGGGGTCGTCGGGGTGGCGCTGATGGCCGCCGGCTTCCTGCTGGTCGACCTGCTCACGCCCGGGAAGCTGCGGGAGCTGATCTGGGTGCGCCGCAACGGCAACGCGGCGCTGCTGCTCGCCGCCAACCAGCTCGGCATCGCCGGCATCGTCTTCACCGCGATCCTCACCAGCTACAGCTCCTTCGGCAAGGGGCTGGCCTCCACGGTGGTCTTCGGTCTGGTCGGCCTGCTCGTCATGGCGCTCGCCTTCTTCGTGCTCGACCTGCTCACCCCCGGCCGACTCGGCGAGATCATCTGCGCCGACGAGCCACACCCCGCGGCCCGGGTCAGCGCCGCCACCCACTTCGGCGCCGCGCTGATCGTCTGCGCCTGCATCGCCTGAGGCGTGTCGTACCCGGGGCATAGCCTCCGGGCGTGAACCGCACCGACCGTCTCTACGCCCTGGTGGAGGAGCTGCGGGCGGTGTCGCCCCGGCCGCGCAGCGCCCGGTGGCTGGCCGGGCGCTTCGAGGTCAGCACCCGCACCATCGAGCGGGACATCACCGCGTTGCAGGGCGCCGGGGTGCCGATCTGGGCCGAGCCGGGCCGCACCGGCGGCTACGTGGTCGACCGCGCCCGCACCCTGCCCCCGGTCAACCTGACGCCGGGCGAGGCGGTGGCCATGGCCGTCGCGCTGCACGGCTTGGATGGCACGCCGTTCGCCCCGGCCGCCGGCGCGGCGCTGCGCAAGCTGGTCGCGGTGATGCCGCCCGCTGACGCCGCCGAGGCGCACCGCCTCGCCGGCCGGGTGCACCTGATCGGCGGCCGGCCGGCAGCCCCCGTCCCGGCCGCCGTGGCCGACGCGGTCGCCGCCCGGCGCGTGCTCCGCCTGCGCTACGCCGATCGCGCGGGCGCGACCTCGGCCCGGGACGTGGAGCCGCTGGCCTACCTGGGCAACGCGACGCACTGGTACCTGGTGGGTTGGTGCCGGCTGCGCAACGGGCTGCGCTGCTTCCGGACCGACCGGATCGTGGCGGTGCGCCCGCTGGCCGAGCCGGTGACCCGGGAGCTGCGCCCCGAGGACCTGGACATCCCCGCCGGGCGGCTCCGTCCACTGAGTCTGGTCTGACGTCCGCCTGCTCGGTGGGGAGAAGAGCAGTTCGACAGGCTTACGTCGGCGGTTCCGGTGCCTCCGCTGCTCGGCATCCTCGACGCCCGGGGGATTCGTCCGGCTCGGGCACGAGCTCCGACGTGAACCGGTCTCGGCCGCGGAGGCGGAGAGCTTCCGGCAGCGGTGCGGTCGCCGCCGACCCGACCTGGTCGAACGCCTGCGACCGCTCGCGGACGCCGACTGGGTGGGGTGATTCGGAAACACCGACAGGACGGTGTCGCGGACGGGGGCGAGGCTTGCCTCCTGACGCCGGCCGACCGTGCCGGCGCGGAGCAGGAGGAAACATGTCCAGCACGCCCGTGACCTGGTTCGAGATCGGCTCCGACCGTCCGGATGAGGCCGAGCGCTTCTACGGCGACCTGTTCGGCTGGACCTTCGAGGAGCAGGGCGGCCCGGGCGGGTCCTACCGGCAGACGACCGCCGGCGGGGAGCACGGGATCGGGGGCGCCATCCGGGCCCTCGACGGCGACTCCCCGAACTACGCGATCTTCTACGCCGAGGTCGCCGACGTGGCGGAGACCTGCCGGCGGGCCGAGGCGGCCGGCGGCAAGGTGCTGGTGCCGCCGCGGACCACGCCGGCCGGCCTGAGCCTCGCCCAGCTGCTCGACCCGTCGGGCAACCGCGTCGGCGTCTTCACCCCGCCCGCTCAGGGATGAGCGCTCCGGGTGCGTCTGATGCCGCCGGAGCGACACCAGACGCACCCGAATCCAGGGCGGTCAGCCCGGTGGCCCCGCCGCGGAGCGGGCTCCGGCCGCGGAGGGAGGTGCGGCCGGTGAGGAGACGGCGGGGCCGCCCGGGTCACCTGCCCCAGCGGCCGTCCCCGCCGCGGTGGCCGTGACCGCCCGGGCCCGGGAAGACGCCGGCCTCGGCGGCCTTCAACACCGCGTCGGCCTGCTCCTGGGTGAGCTTGCCGTCCTTGACGGCCTGGTCCAGCCGCTCCTTCAGCGCGGCCTGCCGGTCCTCGGTCGACGGCCGCTCCGGCCGGTCGGCCTGGCGCTGCTCGCGCAGCTTGTCCAGCGCGGCGGTCACCTTGTCGGTCGGGACGCCCAGTTCCTTGGCGAGCGCCTCGGCGAAGTCGGCCTGCCGATCGGTCCGCTGCTGCTGCTGGTCGGTGCTCATGCTGGCGCTCGGGCTGGGGCTCTTGTCGTCGGCGAGCGCCACCGTCGGGGCGGCGATCCCGACGCCGAGCACGCCGGCGGCGGCCAGGCCGGCCAGCAGGTGCTTCCTCGACATCCTGCGGATCATGCGATTCTCCTGTTCGATGGTGATGCGATGACCTCACCGACAGTGACCGGCGGAGCTGGGCGCAACCCGTGGCGAACCTGTCAGCGCGCTGGCAATCGCCCCGGCGAACGGGGACAAAGCAGTTGCGACGGGCTGCGGCGGCCGGGAGGGTGGGCCGGTCACCGACGGAAGGCGAAGCCGCATGACGAACCCCTCCATCCGGGAGATCGCGCTCGGGGAACCAGGCTCGGGACCGTACGGGATCACCGCCGGCCCGGACGGCGCGCTCTGGCTGACGCTGGCCGGGACGGGCGGCGTCGCCCGGGTCGGGCCCGACGGCGAGGTGCGGACGTACCCCGCGGACCCGGCGGAGAGCCGCCCGCTGATCATCACCGCCGGCCCGGACGGCGCGCTCTGGTACACCCGCTCCGGCGACGACCGGCTGGGCCGGATCACCGTCGACGGGGAGACCAGCACCGTCGCGCTCCCGCCGGGGACCGCGCCGTGCGGCCTCGCCGTCGGCCCGGACGACGCCCTCTGGTACGCCGGCATGGGCGACGACACCGTCGGCCGGGTCACCGTCGACGGGGCGGTCACCACCTTCCCGCTGCCCGCCGCCAAGGGCTTCCCCTCGATGCTGGCCGCCGGGCCGGACGGCGCCCTCTGGCTCACCCTCAACCAGGCGAACGCGATCGCCCGGGTCGCGCTGGACGGGCAGGTGACCCTGCACGCCCTGCCGACCGAGGCCGCCGGACCGGTCGGCATCACCCTGGGCGGCGACGGCGCGCTCTGGTTCGTGGAGATCGCCGCCGGCCAGCTCGGCCGGATCACCCCCGACGGCCGGATCGACGAGTTCCCGCTGCCGGACCGCGCGGCCCGCCCGCATGCCATCGTGGCCGACCCGGCCGGCGGCTGCTGGTTCACCGAGTGGGCCGCCAACCGCATCGGCCACATGGACAAGGCCGGCCACATCACGGGCCACGACCTGCCCACCCCGCAGTCCGAACCGCACGGCCTGACGGTGACCCCCGACGGCACGGTCTGGGCCGCCCTGGAGATCGGCAAGGTCGCCCACCTCACCCCCTGACCCGGTGATCATGAGGTTGGCGGCAGTGGTGGACCTTCAAACTGCCGCCAACCTCATGATCGACTGCGGGAGCCCGGCGGGTCAGCGGACGGCGGGGGAGACGCTCAGGGTGCCGGTGGTCGCGTCGAGGACGGCGGGGGTGCCTACCGGGACGGTCAGTTGGTCGGGGCCGTGGCCGATGGGGAGGCCGCCGAGGACAGGCACGCCCAGGTCGCCCAGGCGTTCGGTGAGCACATCCGTGATCGTGGTGTCCCAGCCGTCCGCGCAGTCGGTGAACTGGCCCACCGCCACCCCGGCGATCCCGTCCAGGGCGCCGCAGCGGCGCAGGTGGGTGAGCATCCGGTCGACCTTGTACGGCGGCTCCTCCACCTCCTCGACCAGCAGCACCGCCCCGGTCAGGTCCGGCATGTCCGGCGTGCCGATCGACGCCGTGATCAGGCACAGATTGCCACCGAGCAGCCGACCCTCGGCCCGCCCGGGCACCCGGACCGCGTACGTCTCCTCCTCCTTCAACGCCTCGATCGTCACCGGTTCCGTGGTCATCAGCGCGGCGTGCAGCGACTCCGCCGAGCGCAGCGGGGTGCGCTCGTCCCGCCACGCCGCGCCGGGGCCGTGCACGCCGGTCAGCCGGGCGCCCCGCCAGAGCGCGAACTGCAGCGCGGTGATGTCGGAGAAGCCCGCCACCACCTTCGGGTCGCGGCGGACCGCCGCCATGTCGATGTGGTCCACCACCCGCTGCGCGCCGTAGCCGCCCCGGGTGCAGATCACCCCGCGGATCTCCGGGTCGGCGAAGGCGGCGTTCAGATCTGCGGCCCGCAGCTCGTCGGCGCCGGCCAGGTAGCCCTGGCGGGCGTACGCGTGCGGCGCGGGCACGGGGCGCAGCCCCCAGCCGGTGAGCAGCTCGATGCCGCGGGCCACCCGCTCCGGACGGGTCGGGCCGGAGGGCGAGACCAGCATCACCTGGTCGCCGGGGCGCAGGACCGGTGGGCGCAGGCAGTCGTCGGTGGGCACGACGGGAGCCTAGTGCGGCCGAGCCGGACCGGCCCTCGCCGGGCGTACCGGATAGCCTCGACGTCGTGGCGACCGCGCTGGTGATCGAGAACGACCCGACCGACGACCTCCGCCGCCTGGGGGAGTGGCTCACCGAGGGAGGCCTGGACCTGTGGGTGCTGCGCCCGCACGCCGGTGACGCGCTCCCCGCCGACCTCGACGGCTACGTCGCGCTCGTGGTGCTCGGCGGCGAGCAGCAGGCCTACCCGCTGCCGGACGGCACCCCGGGCGCGCCCTGGTTCCCGGCCCTCGAAGGGCTGCTGCGCAAGGCGGTCCGGCAGCGGATCCCCACCCTCGGGGTCTGCCTCGGCGGGCAGCTGCTGGCCACCGCCCACGCCGGGCAGGTCGAGCGCAGCCCGTCCGGGCCGGAGGTCGGGCCCGCCGTGGTGGGCAAGCGGGACGCCGCCGAGACCGACCCGCTCTTCCGGTACGTGCCGCTGATGCCGGACGTGCTCCAGTGGCACAGCGACGAGATCACCGCGCTGCCGCACGGCGCCACCCTGCTGGCCGCCTCGACCCGCTACCCGAACCAGGCGTTCCGCCTCGGCGACCGGGCCTGGGGGCTCCAGTTCCACATCGAGTGCGACACCGCGATGATCGCCGACTGGGCCCGCGACTCGGAGCTGCTGGCCGAGCTGGGCTACGACCCGGAGCTGGTGGTGGCCGCCTGCGACCGGGTGATGGCCGACGTGGAGGAGGTCTGGCAGCCGTTCGCCGTCCGGTTCGCCGCCCTCGCGCTCGGCGAGCTGGACGCCGCCACGATCCGTCCCACCCTGCCGCTGCTCGGGCACTGAGATGACCCGACCGGCCCGGGGCCGCTTGGCCCGCTACGGGTTCGCCGAGGGCGACGGCTCGGCGCGCGCCGCCGACCTGCTCGGGCCGGACGGGCTCGGGTTGTGGCGCGTCGAGGAGCAGGAACCCGCCGACGAGGCGGCCGGTGAGCTGCTCGCCGCCCTGTCCCGGGCCGCCGACCCGGACCTGGCGCTGCGCCAGCTGCACCGCGTCGTCGAGGCGGAACGGCGTACCGGGGAGAAGCCGGCGGTGCTGGACGCCCTCGCCGCCGACCCGGGGCTGCGCCGCCGCCTGGTCGCGGTCCTCGGCGCCTCCTCGGCGCTCGGCGATCACCTCGTGGCCAACCCCGCCCAGTGGCCCGTGCTGGCCACCGAGGCGGACGGGCTGGCGCCCTCCGCCGACGGCCGGCTCGACCTGGCCACCGCCGCCCGGCTGACCGCCGCCACGGGCCCGGTCCCGGCGCTGCGGCAGGCGTACCGGTTGGCGCTGCTGCGGATCGCGGCGGCCGACCTGACCGGCGGCCGCGGCCTCGAGCAGACCATGGCGGCGCTGTCCCGGCTCGCCGACGCCACCCTGGCCGCCGCCTACGACATCGCCGCCGACGAGCTGCCGGAGGGCACTGCCCGGCCCCGGCTGGCCGTGGTGGCGATGGGCAAGTGCGGGGGCGACGAGCTGAACTACGTCTCCGACGTCGACGTCATCTTCGTGGCCGCCACCGACGACGACCTGGCCGCCGCGACCCAGGTCGCCACCCGGCTGATCCACATCTGCGGGCTGGTCGCCTGGCCGGTCGACGCCGCGCTGCGTCCCGAGGGCAACCGCGGCCCGCTGGTCCGGACCCTCGCCAGCCACCTGGCCTACTACCGCCGCTGGGCCCGCACCTGGGAGTTCCAGGCGCTGCTCAAGGCCCGGCCGGCGGCCGGCGACCTGGCGCTGGCCGGCGAGTGGATCGACGCGCTCGCCCCGCTGGTCTGGACGGCCGCCGAGCGGCCGGAGGCCGTCGAGGACGTCCGGGCGATGCGCCGGAAGATCATCGACCACATCCCGCCGAAGGAGCTGGAACGCGAGATCAAGCGCGGCCCGGGCGGGCTGCGCGACATCGAGTTCGCCGTCCAGCTGCTCCAGCTCGTGCACGGCCGCGTCGACGAGTCGCTGCGGGCGCCGGGCACCATCCCGGCGCTGCGCGCCCTGGTCGCCGGCGGCTACGTGGGCCGCGCCGACGGGGAGGCACTGCTGCGCGGCTACCGCTTCCTGCGCGGCGTCGAGCACCGCCTCCAGCTCCAGGGCCTGCGCCGCACCCACACCGTGCCGACCGAGCCGGCCGCGCTGCGCTGGCTGGCCGCCGCGCTCGACTACGCCGCCACCCCGGGCCGCAGCGCCGTCGAGGAGTTCCGCGCCGAGTGGGTCACCCACGCCACCGAGGTACGCCGGCTGCACGCCAAACTGCTCTACCGGCCGCTGCTGGAGTCGGTCGCCCGGGTGCCCGCCGAGGGGCTGCGGCTCACCCCGGAGGCGGCACGGCGCCGGCTGGAGATCCTCGGCTTCGCCGACCCGGCCGGAGCGCTGCGGCACCTCCAGGCGCTCACCGGCGGGGTGAGCCGCACCGCCGCCATCCAGCGCACCCTGCTGCCGGTGCTGCTCAGCGAGTTCGCCGACGCGCCCGAGCCGGACCGGGGGCTGCTCAACTACCGGCAGGTCTCCGACAAGCTCGGCAGCACCCCCTGGTACCTGCGCCTGCTGCGCGACTCCGGCCCGGTGGCCCGTCGGCTGGCCCGGGTGCTCTCCTCCTCCCGGTACGCCGCCGACCTGCTGGCCCGGGAGCCCGAGGCGCTGCGGCTGCTGGCCGAGGACACCGAGCTGACCCCGCGCCCCCGGGAGGTGCTCGGCGAGGGCTTCACGGCCGCCGCGACCCGGCACGACGACCCGGTCGAGGCCACCCGCGCCGTACGCGCGCTGCGCCGCCGGGAGCTGGTCCGGCTGGCCTGCGCCGACGTGCTCAGCCGGGCCGGTACGCTCGCCCCGCTCACCCCACGGTCGCCGGACGGCGGCGGGCGGGTGCCCACCCTGGCGGACGTCACGGCGGTCGGGGCCGCCCTCTCCGACGTCGCCGACGCCACCCTGGCCGCCGCGCTGCGCACCGCCCGGGCCGCCCAGCCGGGGCCGCCCGGCCTGCGCTTCGCCGTCATCGGCATGGGTCGGCTCGGCGGACGCGAGTCGAACTACCTCTCCGACGCCGACGTGCTCTTCGTCTACGACCCGCCCCAGGGCGCGGACGAGCAGGCCGCGGCCGCCGCCGCCCACGCCGTCGCCGAGGAGCTGCGCCGGCTGCTCTCCGCGCCCGCCCCCGACCCGCCGCTCGGGGTCGACGCCGACCTGCGCCCCGAGGGCCGGCAGGGCCCACTGGTACGCAGCCTCGCCGCGTACGCCCAGTACTACGCCCGCTGGTCGAAGGTGTGGGAGGCGCAGGCGCTGCTGCGGGCCCGGTTCGTCTGCGGCGACGCCGACCTGGGCGCCGACTTCGAGGCGATGGTCGACCCGGTGCGCTACCCGGCCGACGGCCTGACCCGCGAGCAGGTGGTGGAGATCCGCCGGATCAAGGCGCGGGTGGAGACCGAGCGGCTGCCCCGGGGCGCCGACCCGGCCACCCACACCAAGCTGGGGCGGGGCGGGCTCGCCGACGTGGAGTGGGCCGTGCAGCTGCTCCAGCTCCGGCACGCCGGCCGGCTGCCCGCGCTGCGCGGCACGAGCACCCTCGGCGCGCTGGCCGCGGCCCGTGACGCCGGTCTGGTCGACCCCGAGGACGCGGCCGAGATGGCGGCCGGCTGGACGCTCGCCGCCCAGGTCCGCAACGCGCTGATGCTGGTCCGCGGCCGGGCCGGTGACCAACTTCCGCGACACGGGGTGGAGCTGGCCGGCGTCGTGCGGCTGCTCGGCGGGGACGACCCGGGCGAGTTCCTCGACGAGTACCTGCGCACGGGCCGCCGCGCCCGGACCGCCATGGAGCGGGTGCTCGACTCCCCGGCATGACCCGCCGGCGCCTCAGGGCCCGCGCCCGGACCGCCCGCCGGTCCTAAGACTCCGACAGGAACCGGCAGTGGTGAGTCGGCGGCGACATCAGCTGGAAGGCGCTCGCCGCTGCCTGCCCGGGTCGCCGGCTAGGCGTTTGCTGCTGCCTGGCCGGGTTGGCGGCTGGGCGTTTGCTGCTGCCTGGCTGGGTTGGCGGCTAGGCGCTCGCCGCTGCCTGGCCGGGTCGTCGGCTTCCTCGTCGGTGGCTACAAACTTGATGACGTGGGTGAATCGCCGTCCCCGCACCGGCCCACCCGCCGCGGGGGCCGGCCCGATGGCGGCCCTGTGGCGGCCCAACGTTGGCTCGGTGGTGGGCCGGCCCGATGGCGGCCCTGTGGCGGCCCGATGGCGGCCCGCAGATGGCTCTGTGGCGGCCCGGAGATGGTCCGATGGTGGGGTCCAATGGCGGCCCGGAGATGGTCCGTGGTGGCCCAATTGCGGCCGGAGGTGCCCCGGTGGTGGCCCAATGGCGGCCGGAGCTGGCCCGGTGGTGGTCCAGAGGCGGACCGAGGCGGACCGGTTTCGGAGAGGGCCGGCCGGGCGGGGTGAGTCGTTCACGTCATCACGTTCGTAGCGGCTGGCGAGAAGGTCCCGGGTCAGCTGCCGAGGGTGTAGGTGCCCGCGTGCGGGACCGTCACTGTCGTCCACTCGCCGTCGGGGGCGACGGTGGCGCCGCCGGAGGCGGTCAGCCAGCGGTCGTGGCGTATCCGCAGGGGTACCGGGCCGGGGCCGGGTGCGCGGAAGGTCACCGTGGCGGCGTCCTGGCGGACCAGTTCCCCGGGCGTGCCGACCAGCGGGGTCGGGTCGGTCACCGCGTAGAGCCGCCAGTGCGGGTCCGACCAGACCTCGGTGAGGTACGGCAGGCCGGCGCGGACCAGGTCCGCCTCGGGCCGCCCCACCCAGGACAGCTCGACGTCGGGCACGGCGACGTACTGGACCGCGTTCTCCGCCAACCATGCGCGGTAGGTGTCGGCGGTCAGCGGGACCCCGGTGCCGGGCGCGCCGGGAACCGTGGTGAAGAAGAGCGGGTTGCGGGCGATGTCGGCCTGGCGCAGCCAGCCCCGCGCCAGTGGCATCTCGCCGAGGTGGGCGGCCTCCCAGTAGTTGCGGGTCGGCGGCACCTCCACCCGCCCGCTGAGCCCGCGCCGGTCCAGCTCCGCGCGCAGCGGCGCGAAGTACGCCGGGTCGGCCGTGGGATCGTCCGCGCTGGCCAGGTCGGCGGTGACCACGGGCGGTTGCCACACGCAGACCGCCGCCAGCAGCGCGGCCAGCACGGCCGCTCCTACCGTCCGCCGTCGCCCTACCGCCACCCTCGGCTCGTCCGCCGGCCCGGGCTCGTCCGCGGGTCTGGGCTCGACTGCGGGCCCGGCGGGGTGGCGTCCGGGCCACCGGGCGGTCAGCCGGCGGGGGAGCGTCGCGGTGGCGGCCAGCACGGGCAGCGCGAACATCACCACGAGGCGGGTGGCGTTCAACCCGACCGGGGTGTGCAGCAGTGCGGCGGCCAGCACCCCGGCCGCCGACAGCAGCGCGCCGACCCGCACCGGCCGGTGGGCCACCAGCGCGGCCACCAGGAGGCTCGTCACCACGGCGTGCAGGGTGTCCGTGTGGCTGATGTTCATCCAGCCGCCCTCGCCGAAGAGCAGTCCGGTCACGGCGAGCGGCGCGGCGGCCGGCACGGCGAGGAGCAGGCCGTCGGCGTACCGGCGGGTGAGCAGCAGCGCGACCCCGGCCAGGCCGACGAAGAGCCCGGCCACCGGGCTGGTCGCCGAGGCGAGCAGGGCGGCCAGGGCGGCCAGCCCGACGCGCCACCACCGGGCGCGGCCGGCAGCCCCGGCAGCCCCGGCAGCCCCGGCGGCCCCGGCGGCCCCGGCGGGCAGGGTCAGCGCGAGGAGCGCGGCCAGGCCGAAGGTGACCCCGAGGGCGTACGTCACCCGGCCGGAGACCAGATTGCCGGCGATGGTGAGCACTCCGACCAGGCTGCCCAGCAGCGGCCGAGGCACCCGGGTCCGGACCAGCAGGGCCGCGAACGCGGTGGCCGAGGCGAGCAGGGTGAGCGCCCCGGTGAGGTGGACCCCGAGCAGGGCCATGAGCGGCGGCGAGACCAGGCTGTAGCCCCACGGGTGGACGCCGCCGTACCAGCGCAGGTCGACCAGGGCGGGCCCGTGCTCGGCGAAGAAGCCGGCCCGTGCCACCTGGGCGGACAGGTCCGAGCCGGTGGCCGGCAGGGTGAGATACAGCACGGCGAGGACCAGCGCGGACGCGGCGGACACCGCCACCACCCGACCGCCCCGCATGCCCACCTCCTGATCGCGACCCACCGTACTGGCAGCATGTCCGGCGTGCCTCACCACCTCTCGCGCTGGATCGGCCTGGCGGGCTCGGTGCTGCTCGCCGTGGCCGCCTACCTCGGCGGCGCGCTGCCGCACGGTGACCTGCGCCCCACCCCGGTCAGCATCTGGCAGGGCCCCAACGGGCCCCTGATCATCGCGCTCTGGTTGGTCGGCACCGCCCTGCTGGCCGGGGCCTGGTGGTCGCTGCGCGACCAGGCCCCGTCGACCCGCTGGGTGCTCGTCACGGTCGCCCTCTGGCTGCTGCCGATGCTGTTCACCCCGCCGCTGGGCAGCCGGGACGCGTACGCCTACGCCTGCCAGGGTGCCAGCTACTCGGCCGGGATCAACCCGTACGAGCAGGGCGTGTCGGCGCTGCCCTGCCCGTGGCTGGACACCATCTCCTACATCTGGCGGGACACCCCGGCCCCGTACGGGCCGCTGTTCGTGGTGCTTTCCGGGGCCGTGGTGTCGGCGGCCGGGTCGCTGGCCGGCAGCGTGGCGCTGTTCCGGCTGCTCGCGGTCGCCGGGGTGGGGCTGACCGCCTGGGCGCTGCCGGTGCTGGCCCGCCGCTGCGGGGTGCCGCCGCAGCGGGCGCTCTGGCTGGCGCTGGCCTGCCCGCTGGTGCCCGTGCACCTGATCTCCGGGGCGCACAACGACGCGCTCATGGTGGGCCTGCTCGTCGCCGGGCTGGCCGTGGTGGCGGCCCGGCCCGGTCGGCCGCTGCCGCTGCTCGCCGGTGGGCTGCTGCTCGGCCTGGCCGCCGCCGTCAAGGTCACCGCGCTGGTCGTGGTGCCGTTCGCCGCGCTGGCCGCGATCGTCGGGCCGTACCGGATCCGGGCGCTGGTCCGCGACGGCGCGTGGGTGGTCGGCGCGGCCGTGGCCACCGTGGTGGCCGTGACCCTGGCCGCGGGCCTGGACTTCGGCTTCATCAGCGGACTCGAACAGGGCGGGCTGGTCGTGGCCTGGACCTCGCCGCCCACCGCGGTCGGGCAGACCGCCGGGTACGTCGCGGCGATCTTCGGCGCGCACATCGACGCGCTGCCGGTCACCCGCGGGATCGCCGTGGTGGTCCTGGTGGGGGTGCTGGTCTGGCTCTGGTTCCGGGCGCTGCGCCGGGGGGAGCCGTTCTGGCACGCCGGCCTGGCGCTGACCGCGACGGTCGCGCTCTCGCCGCTGTTCCACCCCTGGTACTGGATCTGGCCGCTCACCGTGCTCGCCGCCACCGCGCGCCGGACGGGCTGGTTCGCGCTGGTGGCGCTGGTCTCGTCGTTCCTGGTCCTGGCCGACGGCACCGGCCTGCCCCGGTGGAGCAAGATGCCGGGCGCGCCCCTCATGACGCTGTTGGTGATCGTGGTGGTGGTCCGGTTGGTACGTTCGGCTCGGGCGGCCCGCCGGCCGGTCCCCGCCGACCGAGGAGCCGACTGAGAGAGGTGCCGGTGAGCGAGCCCGGCGCGCTGCCCGACGGACCGGTCCGGCCGGTGGCCGCCGCGGTCGCCCGGTACGCCGGACTCGCCGGGGCCGCGCTGCTGACCGTCGCCGGCTGGCTCGGCGGCGCGCTGCCCGACACCCCCGCCGTGACCAGCCTCGGCGACGCCTGGCGCGCCCCGCACGGGCCGGCGGTGCTCGGCTGCTGGCTGGTCGGCACGGTGCTGCTGGTCGGGGCCTGGTGGTCGCTGCGCTGGGGCGCCCCGTCGGGCCGGTGGGCGTACCTGACCGCCGGGCTCTGGCTGCTCCCGCTGCTGGCCGCGCCGCCGCTCGGCAGCCGGGACGTCTACTCGTACGCCTGCCAGGGCTGGTCCTGGACGCACGGCGCCGATCCGTACCGGGTCGGCGTGGCGGCGGCCGGCTGCCCGTGGGCGGAGAGCGTGTCGCCGATCTGGCGGGACACCCCGGCTCCGTACGGGCCGTTCTTCGTGCTGCTCGCCGGCCTGGCCGTGCTGCTCGGGGGTGGCCTGGTCGGCGCGATCGTGCTGCTGCGCGTGGTGGCCCTGGCCGGGGTGCTGCTGGCGGCGCTCTGCCTGCCCGGGCTGGCCCGGGCCGTCGGGGTGCCCACCCGGCGGGCGGCCTGGCTGGTGCTGGCCTGCCCGCTGGTGGGGGTGCACCTGGTGGCCGGCGCGCACAACGACGCCGTCGGCCTCGGGCTGCTGCTGTTCGGCCTGCTGGTGCTGATCCGCCGGCCCGGCGGGCCGCGGGCGCTGGTCGTCGCCGGGGTGCTGTTCGGGCTGGCCGTCGCCGTGAAGGCGGTCGCCGTGGTGGTGCTCCCGTTCGCGGTGCTGGCCGCCGTGCCGGGCCGCTACACCTGGCGCGCGTTGCTGCGCGACGGCGGTTGGCTGGCCGGGGGAGTGCTGGCCACGCTGGCGGCCACCAGCCTGGCCACGGGCCTGGGTCTCGGCTGGGTACGCGGCCTGGCCCGAAGCGGCGACTCCGAGCAGTGGACCTCCCCACCGACCGCGGTCGGTCTGGTGGTCGACTACGCGGGCGGCCTGGCCGGCCGGGATCCGCAGGCCGTGCAGGTGGTCCGGGCGGCCGCGCTCGCCGTGCTCGCCGTGCTGCTGGTGATCCTCTGGTGGCGGGCCTGGACGGCGCTGCGCCGGCTGGGCGACGTCGGGCAGCCGGCCGCCCGGCCGCGGGCGGCCCTGGCCGGGGCCGGCCTGGCGCTGGCCGCCACCGTGCTGCTCGCCCCGGTCTTCCACCCCTGGTACGCGACCTGGCCCCTCGCGCTGCTCGCCGTGGCGACGCTCGCCGTGGCCCGGACGGCGTGGTTCGTGGCGCCCTGCGCGGTGGCCTCGTTGCTCGCCCTGCCCGACGGCACCAACCTGGCCCGGTTCACCAAGGCGCCGGGGGCGATCCTCATGACCGCGCTGGTGGTGGTGGTCGTGGTGGTCGCGATCCGAGCCCGCCGAGCCCGCTGACGGCGTACGCGCGAACCGGAGCTGGCAGAGCGGGCACGGAAGGACCGGGATGTTGATGCAGATCCCGTCCATTATGTCCAGAATTGACCTTACGATGAGGTCTCTTCATGGAGGTGAAGGCCCATGCCGACGTATGTCGCGTTGCTGAACTGGACCGATCAGGGGATCCGAGGCTACAAGGACACCGGGAAGCGCGCTGAGGCCTTCGCCGCAGCGACCCAGAATCTCGGGGCGAATCTCCTGACCATCTACTGGACTGTCGGTCCGTACGACCTCGTGGCCGTCGTCGAGGCTCCGGACGAGGAAACCGGCACCGCGGCGCTCCTGAAGCTCGGCGGGGCGGGCAACGTCCGTACCACGACCCTGCGGGCCTTCGGTCGAGAGGAGATGGACGGCATCATCGCCAAAGCCGCTGGCTAAGGCGACAGAGCGCGACGGGCCATCGATCGCGCGTACGCGGAGATCGATGGCCCGTCGGTTGTACCCAAGTTGTGCCCAGGGGCTCTGCTCAGCAGTCGAAGTACAGGGCGAACTCGTGCGGGGTCGGGCGCAGGCGCACCGGGTCGACCTCGTTGGCCCGCTTCCACGACACCCAGGTGGAGATGAGGTCCGGGGTGAACACGCCGCCGTCGAGGAGGTAGTCGTGGTCGGCCTCCAGGGCGTCGAGCACCTCCGGCAGCGAGCCCGGCACCTGCTTGACGTCGCCCCACTCCTCCGGCGGCAGGTCGTACAGGTCCTTGTCGATCGGCGCCGGCGGTTCGGTCTTGTTCTTGATGCCGTCGAGACCGGCCATCATCATCGCCGAGAACGCCAGGTAGGGGTTGCTGGACGGGTCGGGCACCCGGAACTCGACCCGCTTGGCCTTCGGGTTGCTACCCGTGACCGGGATGCGGGTGCAGGCGGAGCGGTTGCGCTGCGAGTAGACGAGGTTGACCGGCGCTTCGAAGCCGGGCACGAGCCGCCGGTAGGAGTTGATCGTGGGGTTGGTGAAGGCCAGCAGCGACGGGGCGTGGTGCAGCAGGCCGCCGATGTACCAGCGGGCGGTGTCGGACAGGCCGGCGTAGCCGGTCTCGTCGTAGAACAGGGGTTCGCCGTTCAGCCACAGGCTCTGGTGGGTGTGCATGCCGGAGCCGTTGTCGCCGAACAGGGGTTTGGGCATGAAGGTGGCGGTCTTGCCGTTGGCCCACGCCTCGTTCTTCACGATGTACTTGAACAGCTGCAGCTGGTCGGCGGAGTGCAGCAGGGTGGAGAACCTGTAGTTGATCTCCGATTGGCCGGCGGTGCCGACCTCGTGGTGCGAACGCTCCACGGTGAAGCCGGTGTCGACCAGGCGGCGCACGATGCTGTCGCGCAGGTCGGCGTAGTGATCCACCGGCGGGACGGGGAAGTAGCCACCCTTGTACGCGGTCTTGTACCCGCGGTTGCCGCCGGGCTCGTCCCGGCCGGAGTTCCAGGCGCCCTCGATCGAGTCGATGTAGTAGAACGACTGGTGGGCGGAGGTTTCGTGGCGGATGGAGTCGAAGATGTAGAACTCCGCCTCGGCGCCGAAGTAGGCGGTGTCGGCGATGCCGCTGGCCGCGAGGAACGCCTCGGCCTTCTTGGCCACGTTGCGCGGGTCCCGCGAGTAGGCCTCGCGGGTGAACGGGTCGTGGATGAAGAAGTTCAACGCGAGGGTCTTCTGCGCCCGGAACGGGTCGATGAACGCCGACGCGACGTCGGGCAGCAGCAGCATGTCCGACTCGTGGATCGCCTGGAAGCCGCGGATCGACGAACCGTCGAACGCGAGGCCGTCGGTGAACAGGCTGTCGTCGACGGACTCGACCGGCAGGTTGAAGTGCTGCATCACGCCGGGCAGGTCACAGAAACGTACGTCGACGAACTTCACGTCCTCGTTGGTGAGGTAGCGCAGCAGTTCCTCGGGATTGGCGAACACAGGTCCTCCTGGCGGGTCCACTCCGGTCGCTGTCTTCCTGGCGACGCTATGGCCGCGGGGTTGCCCGGCCGTGTCTCGTCTGTTTCCGCCGTGTTACGTCCCTCGCGGAGCGTCATTCCGGCCGCTCAGCCGCGCGGCTCCGACGCTCCCGCTGCGCCGGTCTGTCGCCGTCTGCGCGGTTTGGTCCCGTTCCCCGCTGGGCGCCGAACCGCCGTACCGGGCAGTGACCGGCACCCCTGCCCGCCGCGGCGCTCCCGTCACCGCGCCGGCCGCTGGCTACCCTGGCCGCTGTGACCGATACCGCCGCCGTGCCGGTGCCGCCCGCCGCGGACCCGACCTTCACGCCTCCGAGCCTCGGCCGCCGCTTCGGCGCGCTGCTCGTCGACTGGCTGCTCTGCCTGCTGATTGCCAACATCTTCGCCAACCCGGTCCGGGACGGCTGGGCCCCGGTCCTGGTGCTGATCCTGGAGTACGGCTTCTTCCTCGGCCTCTTCGCCCAGACCCCCGGCATGTACCTCACCCGGATCCGCTGCCTCTCCTGGGCCGACGGGGGCCGGATCGGCCTGGTCCGGGCGCTGCTGCGCGGCGTGCTGCTGGCCGTCGTGGTGCCCGCTCTGATCATGGACGAGCACCGGCGCGGCCTGCACGACCGGCTCACCGGGTCGGTCGTCACCGACGCCCCGCGCGCCGCCCGCCGCTGACCCTGGCCCGCACGACGAAGGAGCCGGCCCCGCGCGGGACCGGCTCCTTCTCGCGTACGACGGGGATCAGCGACCCCGGGTCTGGCGGAACGCGCCCCGCGGCGGCCGCATGTTCTTGGGGATCGCGCCCTTGGGCATCTGCGGGCGGGCGGTGAGCGCCTTGAGCCGCTTGTCGAGGGCGTTGACGTCCTTCGGGGCGAGGCTGCGGGGCAGCCGCATCAGCGTCATCCGCAGCTTGCGGATCGGCAGTTCGCCCTCGCCCTGGCCGATCACGTAGTCGTGCAGCGGCGCCGAGCCGATCACCTTGGCCAGCCGGCGCTTCTCCTGGCCGAGCAGGCCGCGCACCCGCTGCGGGTTCCCCTCGGCCAGCAGGATCACCCCCGGCCGCCCGATCACCAGGTGCACCATGTCCATCTGGGTGGTGGAGCTGACCGCCGGCGTGACCCGCCAGTCGCCGCGCATGCTCTCCATGATCTGGGCCGCCGCCCCGGGCTGCCCCTCGGCCGCGTTCATCATCGCCTTGTTGGACCGCAGGTTGAGCACGATCAGCACGGCGAGCAGGATGAACAGGATGCCGATCGGCAGCCAGATCCAGCCCCAGAGCAGCACCGCCACCACGGTGAGCGCGAGCGGGATCAGCACCGCCGCCGCGGTCAGCGGCGCGAACCACCGGTCCTGCTTGGCGGTGAACTGGAACACCATCCCGATCTGCTTCAGCCGCTGGCCGAACGAGACCTTCTCCTGGGGCTTTGCCATGGTGCAGAGTCTAGTGGTCGCCGCGCAGCCGGTTGATCCGTGGCCGCCCCTCCGCCGCGGCTGAGTACCTTACGTCGCGGCCGGGCCGCTGAGGCCCCCGGGTAAGGAGGGGGAACGGCCGAAGATCAGGCAGCGCACCCATGCCCCGGGGGCACCTTCGCGCGGAAAGTCAGTGTCGACAGCGACAGACACCGCACGACAGGAGAACCGAGATGTTCGGCAACGACGCAGACCTGCTCCTCAGCATCCACCGCAGCCACGCCTCCGAGCTGCAGGCCGACGCGGCCCGTGACCGGCTCGCCCGGTCCCTGCCCCGCCGCCACCCGCGCGGCTGGCTGGGCCGCCGGCAGCACGCCGCCCGCGTCTCCGACGCCCGCCGGTGACCGCCCCGGCGCTGCCGGCGCACCCGAGCGCCGCAGCCGGGGCGGGCTCCACGGACGCTGGTCCGGCCGTCCCGGACCGGGGTGGTGCGGCCGGGTCGGGTTCCAGGCCCGCCGGTCCGGCCGCCACGGGGGCGGCCGGACCGGCGGGGAACCGGCCGGTCGGCCGGGACGGCGCCGGCGTACGCCGTGGCATGCTCGACGGCGTGACCCCACGCGCCGCCAGCACCGTCCTCGTCGGCCGCCAGTCCGAGCTGACCGGGCTGCGCGAGGCGCTCGGCCGGGCCCGGGCCGGGGACCCGGCGACCGTCCTGGTGGGCGGGGAGGCCGGGGTCGGCAAGACCCGGCTGCTGGAGGAGTTCGGGGCGCACGCCACCGCGACCGGGGCGCGGCTGCTCATCGGCCAGTGCCTGGAGCTCGGCGAGGCCGGCCTGCCCTTCGCGCCGTTCGCCGCCGCGCTGCGCGACGTGCTGCGCCACGACGGCCCGGCCGCCTTCGCCGGCTACGAGGCCGAGTTCGCCCGGCTGCTGCCCGAGCTGGCCCGGGTGCCGGCCGGGGCCGCCGCGCCGATCGGCCTGCCCGTCTCCGACACCCCGCGCGGCTACCTGTTCGACCTGGTCGCCGACCTGTTCCGGCGGCTCGCCGAGGAGCGGCCGCTGGTGCTGCTCATCGAGGACCTGCACTGGGCCGACCGGTCCACCCGGGACCTGATCGACTTCCTGGTCCGGGCCGCCCGGTCCACCCGCCTGCTGCTGGTCTGCACCTACCGCACCGACGAGCTGCACCGCGGCCACCCGCTGCGCCCCTTCCTCGCCGAGCTGGACCGGGCCCGGGGCGTGAGCCGGGTCGAGGTGGGCCGGCTGGACCGGGACGGCACGGCCGCCGTCCTCGCCGACCTGCTCGGCGTCGAGCCGGCGCCCCGCGCCGTGGACGACGTGCACGGGCGTACCCAGGGCAATCCGTTCTTCATCGAGGAGCTGGCCGCGGCCGGTGACCCGGTCGGCTGCGCGGTGCTCCCGGAGACGCTGCGCGACCTGCTGCTGGCCCGGGTGGACCGGCTGCCCGAGCCGGCCCAGCGGGTGCTGCGGATCGCCGCCGCCGGTGGCACCCGCTTCGCCCACCAGCTCCTCGCCGAGGTGGCCGGCCTGCCCGAGAACGAGCTGGAGGACGCGCTGCGCGCGGCCGTGGCCGGCCAGCTCGTGGTGGCCGACCCGGACGGCGACTACGAGTTCCGGCACGCGCTGGTGCGCGAGGCCGTCCACGACGACCTGCTCCCCGGCGAGCACGCCCGGCTGCACGCCCGGTACGCCGCCGCCATCGAGGCGCAGCCGCACCTGGTGGCCGCCGGCCGCGCCCCGGCCGAGATCGCCCACCACTGGTACGCGGCACACGACCACCCGCGCGCGCTGATCGCCGCCCGGGAGGCCGCCGGCGCGGCGGGCGACCGGTACGCGTACGCGGAGCAGAGCCGGCTGCTGGAACGGGTCCTCGAACTGTGGGAGCTGGTGCCCGACGCCGCCGACCGGCTCGGGATGGACCACCTGCGGGTGCTGGAGGAGACCCTGGCGGCGGCCACCACGGCCGGCGACTACAGCCGGGCGCTCACCCTGACCCGGGCCGCGCTGGCCGAGGTGGACACCGCCGCCGAGCCGCTGCGCGCCGCCCACCTGCTGCACCGGCGTGGCCGGCTGCTCGCCCTGCTCGGCAAGAGCGACGGCACCGCCGAGGTGCGCGAGGCGTACCGGCTGGCGGGCGGGCTGGCGGACGCGCCGGAGCGGGTGCGGCTGCTCGCCGACATCGCCGCCCACCTGGTCAAGATCGACCCCGCGCAGGCCGCCTCGGTGGCCGACGAGGCGATGGCCGCGGCCGAGGCGATCGGCGAGGACGTGGCCCTGCTGCCCACCCGGATCGCCCTGCTCTGCCGCACCGACAAGGCCCCCGACCTGGGGCTGGCCGAGCTGCGCCGGGCCGAGGCCCTCGCCCGGGCCACCGGCAACGCGCCGGCGCTGGTCAGCGCGCTGGTGTACCTCTCCGACGTGCTCTACGAGCTGGGCCGGTACGCCGAGAGCGAGGAGGCCGCCGCGGCCGGCGTGAGCGAGGCGCGGCGGGTGGGGATCAGCCGCTCCACCGGGGCGTACCTGCTGTCGAACCGGGCCGAGGCGCTGCTCGCGCTGGGCCGCTGGGACGAGGCCGACGCGGCCTGCGCCGAGGCGGCCCGGATCGACCCGCCGGGCGTCTCCGGGCTGCACTGGCTCCAGCTCCGGGCCGGGCTGCGGCTGGCCCGCGCGCATCCCGCCGCCGACGAGGTGGTCGGCCGGGCGCTGGCCTTCCTGGCCCGGCCGTACCTGTGGCCGAACCACCGGCTGCCGCTGCACGAACTGCGGGTCGAGGCCGCCCTGGCGGCGGACGACAAGGTGGCCGCGCTCGCCGCGAGCCGGGCCGCCCTGGCCGACGAGCGCCTGGTCGACCTGCCGCGGGAGGGCTGGCCGGTGCTCAGCGCGGTGGCCCGCGCCGCGGCGCTCGTCGGCGACGCCGAGCTGGCCGCCGAGGCGGCCGCGGTGGCCGCCGTGCTGCCCGCCCGCTTTCCGGCGGAGCAGGCGCACGCCGCCCAGGTCACCGCGATCCTCACCGGCGTCACCCCCGCCACCGACGGCGGTGCCGGAACGCCCCTCGCTCCGGCGGAGCGGCCGGTTGGGGCGCTGCCGGCCTGGCGGGCGGCGGTGGCGGAGTGGCGGGCGGTGGGGCAGCCGTACCCGCTGGGCCGGGCGCTGCTCGCGCTGGCCGAGGCGGCCGCGGCGGCCGGCGAGCGGGACGAGGTGGCCGCCGCCGTCCGCGAGGCCGCGGACATCGCCACCGCGCTCGGCGCCGCCCCGCTGGGGGAGCAGGCCGCCACCCTGGCCCGGCGGGTCGGGCTGCGTGGCGCCGGCCGGCCCGGCCCGGACCTGCTGACCAGCCGGGAGCAGGAGGTGCTCCGGCTGGTCGCCGAGGGGCACAGCAACAGCCGGATCGCCGAGCGACTCTTCATCTCGCCGAAGACGGCGAGCGTGCACGTGTCCCGGATCATCGCGAAGCTGGACGTGACCAACCGGGTGGAGGCCGCCGCGCTGGCCCACCGCCTCGGGCTGCTCGACCCGGCGCCACCCGTCACGCCGGCTCAGCGGCGGGGCAGGTAGATCCGCCAGCCCGGGACGTCGACCACCCTGAGCCCGCCCGGGCCGGGTCCGAGTCGCCCGTCCAGCCGGGCGGCCAGCGGCGACCCGGCCGGGGCCACCCAGGCCGCGTCCGGGTCGGCGCCCACCGCCCGCCGGTATCCGGGCAGCCGGTCGAACCCGGGGCGTAGTTCGTCGTCGACCACCGCGCAGCGCACCTCCTCGCCGCTGGCGAAAGCGAGCCGGTTGCAGGTCCAGTAGCCGGCGCGGACGTGGCGCAGGTTCAGGTCGCCGAGGGCGTCGACGAGTATGCGGTGCCGGTCGGCCTCCCCGTGGGTGGCCGGCACGGTCCCGACCGCGCCCGTTGTGGCGACCGCCCCGGTGCCCAGCATCCCCGCCAGCACGGCGACCGCCGCCACCCCGGCCGCCCGGATCCGCTTCCGGCCGCCCGCAGCCCGACTGATCGACTCCGGCTCGCCGATGTGGCGGTATCCAGGCCGGTCGGATCCCGCCAGCTCGCCGAGGTGGTGGCCGGCCGGGTCGAATTTCGCCACCTCGCCGGGGTGGTGGGGCGGCCCGGCCGGTCGGGGCCACAGGCCGGCCCGGCGGGCGGCGGACCAGAGGGGCCAGAGCAGGGCGGGCGTGGCGACCGCGAGGACCGAGAGGTAACGGGCGCTCTCCATCGGGGCCCGCCCGGCCGCGTTGCTCATCGCATAGGCCGCCAGCACCGCCGCGGCTCCCGCGAGCAGGGCGAGGCGGACCCCAGCCGACACCCGCTGGCCCGCCTCGCCAGCGGAGTCGTCACCAGATCTTGGAGAGTTGTCGTTCGCAGGGAACCGGAACTCTCCAAGATCCGCGGGCGACGCGGCTCGGCGGAGCGTGCGCCAGGCGGTGATCGCCGCGAGCAGCAGCAGGACGAGGAACGTCGGCGCCCACCAGAGTTGCCACCCGGCACAGCGGCCGGGGGAGCAGAAGCCCATGGCCAGCGGCGGCCCGAGCACCAGCCCGCCGTGCAGGCGCTCGCCCAAGCTCGCCGCCGCATCGGCGCCGCTGGCGGTCAGGACGGCGGCGAGCGGGTTGCGGCCGTGCCGGAGGCTGTCCACCAGCATCGGCGCCGCGCCCAGCAGCAGGCCCCCGGCCAGGGCCGCCCCGGCCCGCCCGACCAGATCCCGCCGGCGCCACCCCACCAGCACCGCGCCGAGCGCCAGCACGAACGGCAGGATCAGCGGGTCGACCCAGAGCAGCAACCCGGAGACAAACCCCCAGGACGCCCAGCGCGGCAGGCCCGCCGCGGGCCCGCCCGCGGCCGCCCGGCGGGAAAGCCCTCGCGAGCCGCCGGCGCACAACCCCACGGTGAGCAGCGCCAGCGCCGCCGCGGCCGGGTTCAGCTCCGGGTAGCCGCCGCCGGCGATGAGCTGGTTCTTGAGCACCCGGTCGGAGCCGAGCGCGAGCACGGCGACGACCAGCAGGGCGTACCAGCGGTCGCCGCCGAGCCGGCGGGCGAGCCGCCAGGACAGGGCGAGGAAGAGGGCGTAGAGCGCCAGGGTGGGCAGGCGCAGGGCGAGCACCGACGGCCCGGCCAGGGCGATCAGCGGCGCGGCCAGGTACGCCTCCAGGGTGCCCATGTACGCCTGGCCGTAGAACCAGACCGGGAAGTCCGCGCCGCGGGCGATGTGCAGGGCGGCCAGCCCCATGGTCGCCTCGTCGCTGTTGGTGGGCGGCGCGTCGGCGAGCAGCAGCGCCAGCCGGTAGCCGACCCCGGCCAGCCCGACCAGCAGGGCGAGCAGGACCGGCAGCCGGGGACGCCGGGGCGCGCGCGGGCGGGTGGCCTCGCGCGGCTCCTGGCGTACCCCGGCGGTCATCCCTGCGATCATGGCATCCGGCGGGTGGCCGGCGGTGGGTGACGCGGCGGACGGCCGGCCTCAGCCGGCGGCCACGACCTCGTCGCGGGCGGCGAGCGCCTGCTGGTAGAGCCGCCCGGCTCGGTACGACGAGCGGACCAGCGGGCCGCTCATCACACCGGCGAAGCCGATCTCCTCGGCCTCCTCGCGCAGCTCGACGAACTCCTCCGGCTTGACCCAGCGGGTGACCGGGTGGTGCCGGGGGGAGGGGCGCAGGTACTGGGTGATGGTGATCAGCTCGCAGCCGGCCTCGTGCAGGTCGCGCAGCGCCTGGGAGACCTCGGCCCGCTCCTCGCCCATGCCGAGGATCAGGTTGCTCTTGGTGACCAGGCCGGCGGCGCGTGCCTGCCGGATCACGTCGAGGGAGCGCTCGTAGCGGAAGGCGGGGCGGATCCGCTTGAAGATCCGCGGCACGGTCTCCACGTTGTGCGCCAGCACCTCGGGCCGCGCGCCGAAGACCTCGGCGAGCTGCTCGGGCACCGCGTTGAAGTCGGGGATCAGCAGTTCGACGCCGCAGCCGGACTGGAGGGCGTGGATCTGCCGGACCGTCTCGGCGTAGAGCCAGGCGCCGCCGTCGGGCAGGTCGTCGCGGGCCACGCCGGTGATGGTGGCGTAGCGCAGGCCCATCGCGGCCACCGACTCGGCGACCCGGCGGGGCTCGTCGGCGTCGAACTCGGCGGGCTTGCCGGTGTCGATCTGGCAGAAGTCGCAGCGCCGGGTGCACTGGTCGCCACCGATGAGGAAGGTGGCCTCCCGGTCCTCCCAGCACTCGTAGATGTTGGGGCAGCCGGCCTCCTGGCAGACGGTGTGCAGCCCCTCCCGCGAGACGAGCCCGCGCAGCTGGGTGTACTCCGGGCCCATCTTGGCCTTGACCTTGATCCACGGCGGCTTGCGCTCGATCGGCGTCTCGGCGTTGCGCGCCTCGATCCGCAGCATGCGCCGCCCCTCGGGGGCGACAGTCGCGGTGCGCGCTGCCTGCTCGGTCGTCGGCGCGGAGTGCTCGATCGTCACGAAACCGAGCCTACGCCGGTCGGCGGCCGTCGATGAACGTCGGGCGACGGCCGTCACGCCCGAATCGTTGTGACACCGGACACGAGCGACCAGAAAACCCCGTCACACCGGGCCGGGAGAGGGTGCTAGCGTGCCCGACAGAGCTGCGACGGAGCCGAGTAGTGGGCCGATCCGCCAGCGCAGAGAGCCGCCGATGTGCTGGAAGGCGGTCTGGCGCCGGCCCGCGAAGACCCTCCCGAGCTGCGGGAAGAACGGCGTGCGCGCCCAGTAGAACCCGCCCGGCTGGCCCCGGTGAAAAGGCGACGAACGAGGCTCCGCCACCGTGCGGGGCGAAGGTGTGGTGGCACCGCGAGGCTCCCGCTCGCCCACACCTCCCGGGGATCGCGTTGCGATTGATCGAGGAGGTAACCGCCGTGCAACGCATCCTGTCCTCCCAGCTCAGCTCCCAGGTCGGCGAGTCCGTCCGGATCGCCGGTTGGGTGCACCGCCGCCGGCTGCTCAAGTCGGTGGCCTTCCTGATCGTCCGGGACGCCGCCGGCCTGGCCCAGGTGGTGGTCACCGACCCCGCCGTGCGGGCGGCCGTCGAGTCGCTTCCCGAGGAGACCGTCGTCGAGGTCACCGGCACGGTGGTCGCGAACGCCACGGCGCCCGCCGGGGTCGAGCTGGCCGAGCCGACGGTACGCCCGCTCGGCCCGCCCGCCGTCCCGCCGCCGTTCGACCTGTACCGGCCGGCGCTCACCGCCACCCTGCCCACCCAGCTCGACCACGCGCCGGCCGCGCTGCGCCACCCGACCCGCTCCGCCGCGCTGCGGATCTCGGCGGCGGCGGTGGCCGGCTTCCGGGCCAGCCTGGACGCCCGCGGGTTCGTGGAGATCCACACGCCGAAGGTGGTCGCCTCGTCCACCGAGAGCGGGGCGAACGTGTTCGCGCTGGACTGGTTCGGCCGGCCCGCGTACCTGGCCCAGTCGCCGCAGTTCTACAAGCAGCTCATGGTCGGCGTCTTCGAGCGGGTCTACGAGGTCGGGCCGGTGTTCCGCGCCGAGCCGCACGACACGGTCCGGCACCTGGCCCAGTACACGTCGCTCGACGTCGAACTGGGCTTCGTGGCCGACCACCGGGACGTGATGGCCGCGCTGCGGGAGACCCTGGCCGGGATGCTGGCCGAGGTCGCGGCGCGGGCCGGCGCGGCCGTCGCCACCCTCGGGCTCACCCTGCCCGAGGTGCCCACCGAGATCCCGGCCGTGCACTTCACCGAGGCGCTGAAGATCGCCGGCGCGCCGGCCGACGAGCCGGACCTCGCCCCGGCGCACGAGCGCGCGCTGGGGGAGTGGGCGCTTCGCGAGCACGGCTCGGACTTCCTCTTCGTCACCGGGTACCCGATGGCGAAGCGGCCGTTCTACACCCACCCGGACCCGGCGCGGCCGGCCCACTCCAACGGCTTCGACCTGCTCTTCCGGGGGATGGAGCTGGTCACCGGCGGGCAGCGGCTGCACCGGTACGAGGACTATCTCGCCGCCCTGGCCGCCCGCGGCGAGCCGGTCGAGCCGTACGCCGGCTACGTGGACGCGTTCCGCCACGGCATGCCGCCGCACGGGGGCTTCGCCATCGGGCTGGAGCGCTTCGTCGCCCGGCTCACCGGCGCGGCCAACGTGCGGGAGGTGACCGCCTTCCCGCGCGACCTGCACCGCCTCACGCCCTGAGGAGAAAGGAGGGGCCCCCTGTTAACAGACGGGTGTTAACAGGGGGCCCCTCCTTTCGTCAGGGGGCGATCGGGAGCTGGCGCTTGTGGTCGGTGGCGTGGTAGCGGGCCACCAGCGCCGCCTCCACCTCCGGGGGCACCGGCTGGCCCTCCAGGTAGTCGTCGATGTGCTCGTAGGCCAGGCCGAGCGCGTCCTCGTCGAGCTTGCCCGGGGCCAGGGTCTCCAGGTCGGCCGTGGGCGCCTTGCCGACGAGTTCGGTGGGGGCGCCGAGCGCCGCGGCCAGCGCCCGCACCCGCCGCTTGGTGAGCCCGGTCAGCGGGACCAGGTCCGCCGCGCCGTCGCCGTGCTTGGTGAAGAAGCCGGTGACCGCCTCGGCGGCGTGGTCGGTGCCGACCACCAGCCCGCCCTCCGCGCCGGCCACCGCGTACTGGGCGATCATGCGCTGGCGGGCCTTGACGTTGCCGAGCACGAAGTCCTGCTGCGCGGCGTCGCGGAAGGTCAGCCCGCCGGCGACCAGCGCGGCCAGGGCGGCGTCGGCGGCCGGCTTGACGTCGACCGTGAGCACCCGGTCGGGACGGATGAACTCCAGCGCGGCCTGCGCGTGGTGCTCGTCGGCCTGCACCCCGTAGGGCAGCCGCATGGCGATGAAGACGGCCGGGTGGCCGGCGGCGCGGGCCCGCTCCGCGGCGAGCTGGCAGAGCCGGCCGGCGGTGGTCGAGTCGACGCCGCCGCTGATGCCCAGGACCAGCGTGGTGAGGCCGGTGTCGACCAGGCGGTCGGCGAGGAAGACGACGCGGCGCTCGATCTCCTGGGCGGCGTCGAAGGTCGCCGGCACCCGGAGCTCCTCGGCGATCCGTTGCTGGGTCGACATCACGTCGGTCATCGGGGGTGGTCCTCTCCTCGTCAGGCGGAACCGAGCAGGTCCCAGGGGTTGCCGGCGAGGTCGCGGAACACGGCGACCCGCCCGTACGGCTCGGTGCGCGGGGGCTTCACGAACTCGACCTTCGCCTCGACCATCCGGCGGTAGGTGGCGTCGAAGTCGTCGACCTGGAGGAAGAAGCCGACCCGGCCGTGGGTCTGGTCGCCCACCGCGGCCGCCTGCCGTTCCCCGTCGGCGCGGGCCAGCAGCAGCCCGGTCCCGCCGCCCGGCGGGCGGACGACCACCCAGCGCTTCGGCCGGCCGTCGTTGGTCAGCGAGGGCTTGTCCTCCACCAGCTCGAAGCCGAGCACCTCGGTGAAGAAGGTGATCGCCGGGTCGTACTCGGCGACGACGAGGGTGACGAGGTCGATCCGCACCGGGTCAGCCCTGGACCGCGACCAGGGTCGGCAGGTGCCGCTCGACCACCGGCAGCACGTCGGCGACCGTGACGGGGCGGCCCAGCTCGGCGGTGAGCGAGGTGACCCCGGCGTCGCGGATGCCGCACGGCACGATCCGGTCGTAGTGGCTGAGGTCGCAGTCGCAGTTGATCGCGAAGCCGTGCAGGGTCACGCCGCGGGCCACCCGGATGCCGATGGCGGCGACCTTGCGGGCCGGCCCCCGGTCGTCCTCCGGCACCCAGACGCCGCTGCGCCCCTCGACCCGGCCGGCGGCCAGCCCGAACTCGGCGCAGACGTCGATCAGCAGCTGCTCGGTGCGCCGGACGTACGCCACCACGTCGACCGGGTCGGGCAGCCTCACGATCGGGTAGCCGACGAGCTGCCCCGGCCCGTGCCAGGTGATCTTGCCGCCGCGGTCCACGTCGACCACCGGGGTGCCGTCCATCGGCCGGTCCCACGGCTCGGTCCGCTTGCCGGCGGTGTAGACGCTGGGGTGCTCCAGCAGCAGCACGGTGTCGCCCTGCTCGCCGGCCACCACGGCCTCGTGCACCCGGCGCTGCTCGTCCCAGGCGGCCCGGTAGTCGATCAGGCCGGCACGGACGGCGGTCAGCCCGGAAGTCGTCACGCTCACCCGTCCAGCCTAGTCGCGCCGGGCCGCGCGGCACCGTGTGAGCCTCGTCGCGAGCGCGAGGCGTGCGGCGGAGCGGCGCCCCGCGGTCGCGAGCACCGGTCGCCGTCAGGCCGGCGGCACCCGCCAGACCCAGACGTCCTCGACCCGCTCGGGCCGGCCGAGCAGGGCCGTGGCGGTGCGTCGCACCGCCTCCTCGTCGACATCGAACTTCGCCCCGTGCACCCGGTCGGCCAGCACCACCGTCTCGACCCCCCAGTAGCGCAGGTCGGTTCGGGACTCCCGGATGCTGCCGTCGGTGATGATCGGCACCAGCCCGGTCCGGCCGGCCTGGTCCATGAGCGCGCTGAAGGTGCGCGGGACGGGCCCGATCCGGCCCCGGCCGTCCGGCCCGCCCGGGCCGAGGAAGAAGCCGGCCGGGATGCGGAACTCGCCCTGCCGGTGCGCCAGGGCGTACGCCTGCCAGCGCTGGCCGTCGGGATAGATGTCGACGGTCAGCGGCAGCGGGGTGAGCACCCCGCCGGGGGAGACGTAGCGCTGCCAGGCGCCGGTGGTGATGAACGCCGGCACCGGCTCCCGGACGCTGGTCAGCAGCGGGGTGGGCAGCAGCGGCAGCAGCGCGGCGGCGAAGCCGAGCGCCCAGGCCAGCTCGGTGGAGCGGTGCCGGGGCGGCCGGGCGCGCAGCGAGTCGACCGCGTACGCCAGCAGCAGCCCGATCACCGGGGCCACCACCAGGGCGAGCCGGGAGGGCAGCGCCGCGTTGATCACCGGCAGGTTGTCCAGCACCCCGAACGGCAGCAGCTGGTCGGTGCGCCGGCCGTTCCACTTGGCCGTGGGGCCCCAGGAGAGCACGGCGAAGACCAGCGCGGTCACGCCGAGCGCGGTGAGCGTGGCCCGGAACGCCCGGTCGGCGCGCCGCCGGAGCAGGACGAAGCAGGCCACGGCGAGCAGCAGCAGCGGGATGCCGAAGAAGGAGTTCTCCTCGGTCGGGTTGGGCGCCAGCGAGGTGCCGAGCCCGGCCCAGCCGGCCAGCGACCGGCGGGGGTACGACCCGAAGGCCGCGATGTCCTCGGAGTGGATGAGCGGGTCGAAGCCGGTGCCGTGGAACCGCTGCGGCCCGGCGAAGTGCAGCCACAGCGGGTACGCCAGCAGCACCCCGGAGACGAGCGCGGTCACGCCGAGCCCGCGCAGGAAGCTCGGCAGCGCGGCCCGCGCCTCGGCCCGGCGGGCCGGGTGCAGCGCCCACACCAGCAGGAACAGGGCGAGCGCCAGCGCCGTGAAGAAGAGCCCCTCGGCGGCGATCGAGAAGGCGACCGCCACCAGCACGCCGAGCACGACGCCGCCGGCGACCGCGCGCCCGGGGCGGCGCAGCCGGAGCACGCCCCAGATGAGCAGCGGCACCAGCCAGCCGGCGGTCCAGTTCAGGTGCGCGTTGGCGTGCGACACCATGGCCGGGCAGTAGGCGATGAAGAGGGCACCGATCCCGGCGGCCAGCCGGCTGGCGACCAGGTGCCGGCTGAGCAGCCAGTACCAGGCCACCGCGGTGGCGGCCAGGTTGAGCGTGAGGATCACCAGGAACGTCGCGGGCGGCCCGATCAGGTACGTCAGCGGCGCGAAGACCACCGCGTACGCGGTGATCGAGGTGTTGACCGCGAGGTTCACCCCGTCCGGCACGTTGATCAGGTGGGTGAAGAGCGGGTTCTCCCCGTGGGTCACGGCGTGCCCGCCGAAGGCCAGCAGCCACTCGAAGAGCGCCTGGTCGCTGGAGTTCACGGTGATCGTGCGGGTGTTCGGGTCCCGCCACATCCCGCTGGTCACCCAGAGGGCCAGGGCCACCGCGGCGAGCACCAGCACCAGGTCGGCGCGCCGGCTCCGGGTGGCGGGCGCGGTCGGCGGGCCGGTGGCCAGGGACGGGGAGGACGGCACGCAGCGGACGTTACCAACCGGACCTGGACCCGCCGGTCAGACACGAAACCCGGTGGGGTCGGCCCCGTCCGCACACTTCGGCGTTCGTGAATGTGTGAACGGCGGCCATTCCGGGAGCGCGAAACACGGACGTAACGTCGCGGCAACTCGACAGTGACCCAGTTCACACTTCGTCGTCAGGAGGCCGCCGTGCGCCGTTCCTCATCCCTTCTCACCCGCCTGTCCGGGGTGGCGGCCGGGGTCGTGCTGGCCGCGGCCGCCGTCCTCGCCGCCGCGCCGCCCGCACAGGCCGCCGCGCTCACCCAGGTCACCGGCTTCGGCTCGAACCCCGGCAACCTGGCCATGTACGCCTACCGCCCGGACGGCCTGCCGGCCAACGCCCCGGCCGTCGTGCTGCTGCACGGCTGCACCCAGAACGCCTCGACCTACTTCACCAACTCGGGCTGGCAGAAGTACGCCGACCAGTGGAAGTTCACGCTGATCGTGCCGCAGCAGCCCTCGGCCAACAACGCGAACTCCTGCTTCAACTGGTTCGAGACCGGGGACACCGCCCGGGGCCAGGGCGAGGCGCTGTCGATCAAGCAGATGGTCGACTACGCCCGGTCCAGCTACGGAACCGACGGGAGCCGGGTCTTCGTCAGCGGCCTGTCCGGCGGCGGGGCGATGAGCGCCGTCATGCTCGCCACCTACCCGGACGTGTTCGCCGCCGGCTCGGTCATCGCCGGCCTGCCGTACCGCTGCGCCACCAGCATGACCAACGCCTTCACCTGCATGAACCCCGGCGTGGACAAGACCCCGGCGCAGTGGGGCGACCTGGTCCGCAACGCCTACCCCGGCTACACCGGCAAGCGGCCCCGGGTGGCCATCTGGCACGGCACCTCGGACACCACGGTCGCGCCGCTGAACGCCACCGAGTCGCGGGACCAGTGGACCAACGTGCTGGGTGTCCCGCAGACCCCGAGCAGCACCGCCTCGCTGCCGGCGGGCACGAGCATGGAGGTCTACGGCAGCGACCAGGTGCGGCTCTACCGGGTCTCCGGCATGGGCCACGGCACCCCGATCGACCCGGGCTCGGCGGCCGACCAGTGCGGCACCGCCGGGGCGTACTTCCTGGACACCATCTGCTCGACCTACCGCGACGCGCTCTTCTTCGGCCTGAACGGCGGGGGCGGCACGCCCAGCCCGACGCCGACGGCGACCGCGTCGCCGACCCCGACCCCGACCACCGCGCCGGTCTGCGTCACCGCGAGCAACTACGCGCACGTCACGGCCGGCCGCGCCTACCAGTCCGGCGGCTACGCCTACGCCCTGGGCAGCAACCAGCGGATGGGCCTCGACAACACCTTCTACACCAGCACCCTCAAGCAGACCGGCCCCGCCTACTGGGTCATCGGCTGCTGACCGCGCCGCCGCCCTCGCCGGCTCAGTCGGTGAGGGCGGCGTGCAGCGCGCCCGGCAGGTCCGGGTGGGTCCAGGAGAAGCCGGCCTTGCCGAGCACACCGGGCAGCACCCGGGTGCTGGTGAGCGCCTCGTGGGCGAAGCCGCCCAGGGCGACCTTCAGGGCCACCGCCGGGATCGGCATGACCGCCGGCCGGTGCAGCTGGCGGGCCAGTTCCCGGGTGAACTCGGCGTTGGTGACCGGGGCCGGACCGACCACGTTGACCGGACCGGCGAGGTCGTCGCGGGCCAGCAGGAAGGTCACCGCGTCCAGCCAGTCCCGCAGCGAGATCCACGGCAGCCACTGCCGGCCGTTGCCCAGCTTGCCGCCGACGCCCAGCCGGAACGGCAGCAGCTGCGGCTTGAGCGCCCCGCCGTCGCGGTGCAGGGGGAGCCCGGTGCGCAGCCGCACCACCCGGGCGCCGGCGTCCTCGGCCGGGCGGGTGGCCGCCTCCCACACCCGGCAGACGTCGGCCAGGAAGCCCTCGCCGGCCGGCGAGTCCTCCTCGACCGTCCGGTCGCCGGTGTTGCCGTACCAGCCGACGGCGGAGGAGTTGAGCAGCACGGCGGGCCGGTCGGCGGCGGGCAGCCCGGCGATGGTGATCGCCAGCGTGGTGGTGCTGTCCACCCGGCTGGACCGGATCAGGCCCTTGTACGCGTCGTTCCAGCGCTTGTCGCCCACCCCCGCGCCGGCCAGGTTCACCACCGCGTCGGCGTCGGCCACCACCTGCGGGTCGAGCTGCGCGGCGGACGGGTTCCAGCGCCGCTCGTCAGGGGTGCGCGGCGCGCGGCGGACCAGGCGGGTGACCTGGTGCCCGTCCGCGGTGAGTCGGTCGACCAGTCGGGTGCCGAGGAAACCGGAGACTCCGGCCATGAGGATCCGCATGCGCATATCTTCGGGTACGGACGCCGGCGCGGATGCGTTGAGCGAAATCACTCACTCGTCGTTCCCGACTCCGGCCCGCCGACCTCGGGGCGGTTCTCGTGAGTGAGTGCCGCTTCACTCCCCGGTCCGGCCGTCGATCGCCTCCCGCAGGATGTCGGCGTGCCCGAGGTGGCGGGCGTACTCGTCGATCATGTGCGCGAGAACCCAGCGCAGGGAGTGCGGGCGCCCGGTGCCGGGGTTGCGGCCGACCGCGTCCAGCGGGCGTTCGGCGGTGATCCGCCGCGCGGCGGCCACCTCCGCGCGCCAGAGCGCGAAGGTCTCCGCGCCGGTGGCCTCCGCGACGTCGGTGAACGGGGCGTCCGGGTCGTCGGTGAGGTCGTAGAGGTCGCCGGGGCGGGCCTCGGCGAGCACCGCCTGGAAATACCACCGCTCCACGGTGGCCAGGTGCCGGACCAGGCCGATCAGGGACAGGCCGGACGAGGGCACCGGCCGCAGGCGCAGCTGCGCGTCGGTGAGGTCGGCGCACTTGCGGACCAGCGCGTCCCGCTGGAAATCCAGGAACGTCTCGAGCAGGGAGCGTTCGTCCACGGTGGCCGGCAACGCGAACCGTTCATCGATCATTGGCCGGATCGTACACGCGTTCGACGTCCGATGGGGGGCGGCCGCGGTGGCCGGGCGGCAGCCGCGCCGGGTCAGTCCCGGCCGGCCAGTGCGGCCGCCACGGCCAGGGCGAATCGCGTCGGGTTGTCGACCATGATGTTGTGGCCGCAGTCCGGAATCGCCACCGCGTCGACACCCGCGGCGGCCAGCCGGCTCGCATCGGACCGCGGCCGGTCCGCCGCCGGATACAGCACCGTGCGCGGCACGGCCAGCCTCTCCAGTTCCTCGCGTACGCCCGGGGTCGTGCCGCGGAGCAGGCTCATGGCCGTGCGGTAGAGCGCCTCCGGTCCGGCCAGGCGCATCGTGGCCGCCCACTCCGGCCCGACGAACGCCATCGTCTCGTCCCAGCCGTGGTCCAGGAACTCCTGCTCGGTGTGGTAGACGCCGATGCCCGAGCTGCCCGGCCGCTTCGTCGTCGGCAACGTCTCCGTCGCGTCGAGGGCGGGATCGACGAGCACGAGGCGGCGTACCAACCGGGGGTGGCGCGCCGCCAGCAGGACCGCGACGGCGCCGCCCGCGCTGTGCGCGATCACGTCGGCGTCCGTCACCGCCGCCTGGTCCAGCGCGTGGGCCAGCAGGTCCGCGTGCATGTCCAGGGTGTACGCCGCGTGCGCCGGCCGGTCGCTGATGCCGAAGCCCAGCAGGTCCAGGAGCAGTGAGCGGTGCCCGGCCAGGGCGGGGTGGGCGACGGCCTCGGCGTAGTAGGTGGCGGAGCTGGCACCGAGTCCGTGCAGGTAGACGCGGGTGGGTTCGGTGCCGGGGAGCTCGGCCCAGCGGATGCGGGAACCGTCCGGGGTCACGATGGCGCTGTGCATGGCGAAGAAGATACCTCCATTCCGAGGTATCTTGGCAAGAGGGTATATCGGCACGGGGGTATGATCTGGATCATGTTGGAACTCGCGGTCCTCGGCTTCCTCTACGACGACCAGCTGCACGGCTACGACCTGCGGAAGCGCATCGCCGCCCTGACCGGGCACGTGCGCCCGATCGCCGACGGCACGCTCTACCCGCTGCTCAAGCGCCTGGAGGCGGCCGGACTGCTGACCCGCGAGCTCCAGCCCGGCCGGGTGGCCGCGCCGCGACAGGTGCTGTCGCTGACCGCCGCCGGCCGCCGGGCCCTGCTCGACCGGCTGCGCGAGCCCGACGACCTGTTCATCACCGACGAGAACCGGTGGTTCACCCTGCTCGCGTTCCTGCGTCACCTCGACGACCCGGCGGCCCAGGCGGCGGTCCTGCGGCGGCGCCTGACCTTCCTCACCCAGCCGGCCAGCTTCTTCTGGGACGGCGACCGGCCGCTGCGCGCCGCCGACTTCGACGACCCGTTCCGGCGGGGGCTGTTCACCATCGCGACGGCGACGACGCGCACCGAGCTGGCCTGGCTGCGGGAGACGCTCGCGGATCTCGACGCCTGAGCGCCCGGGTGTCGCGGCGACCGGGCCGGAACGCCGGCGAGCCGGAGTTGGTCAGGCGATGGCGGTCAGGCGGGGGAGCAGCGGGGCCAGGGCGTCGACGGCGCCGGCGCGGACCACGAAGCGGGTGATCCCCCAGCGGCGCCGGTGCTCGGCGACGGCCGCGACGATCTCGTCAGCGGTGCCGACCAGCACGAACGGCGTGGCCAGCAGATCGGCGACGGTCAGCCCGGTGTCGGCGGCGATCGAAGCGGCCGCGGCCTCCGCGTCGTCGGTCACGGTCACCTGCTGGACCAGGGCCTCCAGCGCGGGCGGCGCGTCCCGCCCGGCCGCCCCCGCCGCCACGTGCGCGAGCTGCGCCTCGATCTGGTCGGCGCGCCACCGCACGTCGTGGGCGTGGCCGTCGGCCAGGGTACGTCCGAAGCCGGTCAGCCCGACCACGTCGGCGTGCGCGCCGGCCCAGCGCAGCAGCGCCGAGTTGGCCGTACCCATGGTGAGCGGGACCCGGTCCCGCACCGGTCGCAGCTCGGTCAGCCGGGCGGCGTACGCGGCCAGCTCGGGGGTGTCCACGGTGACCTCGTTCCCGGCCAGCAGGTCCCGCACGGCCTCGGCGACCGCGACGCAGCGGCGGACCCGGGCGGCGACGTCGGGGCGCTCGCGCCCGACGGCCCGCCACTCGGCCGGGGTGTGCCCGGCGCCCAGGCCGAGCCGGGCCCGGCCGCCGGAGACCACGTCGAGGGTGGCCACGTCGGTGGCGAGCAGGATCGGCTCCCGCACCCCGGCGTTCGAGACGTACGAGCCGAGGCCGAGTGTCGACGTCACCGCCGCCGCGGCCGCGAGCGCCACGAACGGCGACGGGCCGTGGCCGGGGTGGTCGGCGGCCAGCAACGCGTCGAACCCGGCCGCCTCGACCCGTCGGGCCAGGTCGGTCCAGCTCGCCGCGTCGGTCGGGCCGGCCTGCACGGAGAAGGTCACCATCGGCCCAGCATTCCTTGGGTACGCCGGTCCCGGCCAGTCCGGACCCGCCGATTCTGCTGACCGGCGAATCCGCGGAAGTCTCATGGGCAGGGGCCCTTCCTTGACGCCCAGGCGTCAAGGAGGGGCCCGTCCTGTCACGCGGCCCGGTGCACGGCGTCGAGGCGGGACAGGTCGTCGTCGTTGAGGCGGAGCGCGGCGGCGGCGACGGTGTCGACGGTCATGCGGTCTCCGTCCGTTCGAGGATGTCCCCGTCTCCGGGTGGCGTGACACCGAGCAGTTCCACGGGGTCGCCGCCCAGCCGGTTCAACGCGGCGGCCAGTTTCCGCTCCTCGTAGCTGAAGTGCGACTCCAGCAGCGCCGCCAGCCCGTCCAGCTCGGCCCGGACGGTCCGGCCGTCGGCCGCGCCGGCGAGCAGGGCGTCGATCCGGCGCAGCAGGTCGGCGACCACCCGGTGGTCGGCGCTCAGCTCGGCGAGCACGGGACGCAGCTCGGGCGCCCGCTCGGCCAGGGCCTGGAACGCGCCGCCGTCCTCGCCGGTGTGGTGCCGGTCCAGCGCGGCGCAGAAGCCGACGCAGTGCGCGCGCAGCTCCCGGGTCAGGGCGGCGCCGCCGGCGGGGGAGTCGAGGCTCGCGCGGAGCCGGGCCAGCTCCTCGCGGAGCCAGTGGTGGATCTCGATCAACTGGGTGCCGAGGGCGGTCAGCCGGCCGCTCGACGGGTGGGATGGGTGCACATGGTCCCCTGCTGTCCCGCGCCTCCATGCCCACGGCGGCCTTCGTGCCGGGTGCACCGCGACGCTCCGGGCAGTGTACGCGTCACGAGGAGACCGCCACGGCGGTGCGGAAGGTGGCGGGATCGTCCAGCGCGGCGACCACGTACGCGGCCAGGTCCGCCCGGCTGATCTGGCGGCCGACCGGTGTGGCGCCGCCGATCGAGGTGCGGACCCGGCCGGTCGCCGGACCGTCGGTCAGACGGGTGGGGCGCACGGCGGTCCAGTCCAGCTCGGTCCCGGCCAGCAGTTCCTCCATCCGGGCCTGGTCGGCGTACGTGTCCCGCATGACGCGCCGCAGGATGCGGGCCGCGAGCCGGGTGCCGGGACCGGCGCCGGCCGGAACGGCGAGGCCGGCGGAGGAGAGCACGACCAGCCGCCGTGTGGTCCCCAGGGCCGCCACCAGGGCGGCCGTGCCGGCGGAGTAGACGGCGGTGGGTCCGCGACCGGCCGCGCCGAGCGCCGAGCGCCGAGACCTGGCCACGCAGCGCGGCACGCAGCTCCGCGGAGTGGAGCACGTCGGCGGCGTGCTGGCGCAGCCGGTGGTGCGGGTGGGCCGGCGACTGCGGGCGCCGGGCGACGGCGGTGACCGTGTGTCCAGCGGTCAGTGCCCGGTCGACGATGAGCCGTCCGGTGCGTCCGGTCGCGCCGACGACCGCGATGGCGGACATGAGGCTGCTTCCTCCCGGTCCCGGTCAGCGGCCGACCGCGGGCCGGGTCGCGGGCTGGAGCCGGAACGAGACGCCTTCCATGAGGCGCTGGTGCCGGGTGTTGTGGAAGCTGGCCACGCGCCATTCGCCGTCCGCGCCCCGCACCAGGGTCCAGGTCTGGATCTTGTCCGGCTTCCCCGGCCGCCCCTTGCCCGTGGCGCCGCGACTGACCAGCACGGCCACGTCGTCGGTGAGGAACCGGAGGTCATCGGCCTCGATGGTGAGCCGTGTGCCCTTGAGGAAGCTGTCGAAGAGCGCCTGGTGCGCGGCGCCGATCTCGGCCGCCCCTCGGTAGTGGGTGCCGACGTAGGTGACGTAGCTGGCGTCCTCGGTGAAGGCGGCGCCGTAGCCGGCGCCGTCTCCGCCGGCCCAGGCTTCGGCGAGCTGGTCCAGCAGGGCACGGATGGCGGCGTTGTCGCGCTGGCTGTCGGCCTGTCGCATGGTCTAACCTCCGGTGATAGCTGCACGGAGGAAGTGTCTTCCTTCAGGAAGCTTCTTCCTTAAAGAAGAGATTAGGGAGGGGATCGGTTCGTGTCAACTCCGCAGATACGTCCGGATGCCGCGATCTACCGGCGCTACCTGAGCGCGGTGCTGCTGCACGGCCACGCGGGCGCGAAGGAGTGCGGCCTCGGCGGCACCGACCTGTACGCGCTCAACATCCTGGAGCTGGCCGGGCCGATGACACCGGGCGAGCTGGGAGCGCGGACCGGCCTGACCACCGGGCCGACCACCCGGCTCATCGACCGCCTGGAACAGGCCGGCTACGTGCGCCGGGTGCCGTCACCGGACGACCGGCGGAAGGTGATCGTCGAGCTGGTCGGCAAGCCGGCCGGCCTGGACGAGGTGCTGGCCCCGGCGCGCCGGAAGATCGGCGAGATCCTCCAGGGCTACTCCCCGGAGCAGCGGGAGGTCCTGTTCGACTACTTCGCCCGTGCCGCGGCCGCGTACGAGGAGGCCGCCGCCGAGTTGCGCCGCTGAGTCCGAGGTCGGCTCACTCGCCCTCGTCGCGTTCGTGGGGTTCGTGCCAGCGTGCCCGGTAGGCCGCCTCGTGGGCCTCGTGGCTGGTGCGCTCCTCGAAGACCAACCTCCGCAGCGCCCGCCGGCCCTCGTCGAAGACCACCACCTCGGCGGCCACCATGCCGACGGTGATGGCGGTCAGCAGCGTCAGGGCGGCCAGCGCGGGCAGGTGTACGGCCACCGGGATGCTCACGGCCAGCAGCAGCACGGCGACGACCCGGGTCCAGCTCAGCGTGCGCAGGGTGCGGAGCTGGAAGAGCATGTTGCCGCAGATGTAGCAGATCACCCCGCCGAAGAGCAGCGGCACGCCGGGGCCGGGCGCCGGCAGGTGCTGCGCCACGTGGGGGTCGGCGATCTGGTGCACGATCATCTCCGCGCCGAGCGCGAACAGGATGATGCCGGCGATCATCGGCAGGAACAGGTAGCCGTAGGCGTCCCGGGCCATGGCGACGCGGGGGCCGTCCTCGGCGGCGTGCAGGGCGATCCGGGCGGCCGGCCCGATCATGTCGTAGTGCGCCCACCAGAGCGCGGCGGTGAAGAAGATGCCGAGCGCGGCCGCCGCCACGGCCGGCCAGGTCGGGGGCTGGCCGAGCAGGTTGCTGCCGACGCCCACGGAGATGACCGACTCGCCCAGCGCGATGATCAGGATGAGGTCGTACCGCTCGGTCCAGTGCTCGGCGGAGGCCACGCCCCAGCCCCAGGTGCCCGCGACGAGGCCCGTGGCGTACTGGAGCAGCACGACGAGCGCCCACAGCCCGTCCCGGACCGCCGCCGCCGAGAAGAGGTCGTCGATCTTCGGCGGGATCAGGGCGGCGATCCCCAGCAGCAGGGTGCTGCCCACCAGTTCGGGGGTGAACCGGAGGAGCTGCCGGCGCTCCGTCGGGCTGTCCCGCACGGCGTGCAGGTAGAGCAGCAGGTGCACGCCCCGGATGACGGTGTAGCTGATCGCCGCGACGATCGGCCCGGCCGCGTTGCCGCGCGGGTCCCGGAACGCGTTCGGCAGGGACAGGGCGAAGGTGAACAGGGCCGCCATGCCGACCGTCATGAGGACCGGGACGAAGCCCTCGCCGAGCCGGATCCGGGTGGCCACGATGCTGTGCACGACCCACGTCCACCACAGCACGGCGAGGACCAGCAGCGCGTGCAGCAGCGCGCCGCCGTTGACCTGGAGCGCGGTGGCCCGGGTGATGATGAAGAACGAGAAGACGAAGACCAGGTCGAAGAAGACCTCGAACCGGTCCACCCGGGCCCCGGGCGCCACCGGCACCGCCGGCCCGAGGCGTCCCCGCCACCCGAAGCCGCTCACCGACCGAGTCTGTCAGCGTCGGGTCGGCGGCGGGTCGGATTGGGCTCAGCCCGGGCGGTGGCGCAGCCCGTCCATGAGCAGGTCGAGCAGGCGGCCGGCCTGGGCGCGCTGGTCCGGCTCGCCGGCCACCAGGGAGACGCCGCTCAGCCCGGCGAGCACGTCGGCGGGGGCCACGTCGGCGCGTACGGTGCCGGCGGCGGCGCCGGCCGCCAGCAGGTCGCTCAGCGCCGCGAGCAGCCGGTCCCGGCTGTGCGCGTACGGGTTGGCGCCGGAGGCGATGGCCAGCCGCAGCGCGTCGGCCATGCCTCGCTTGGTGGCGAGGTAGTCGACGAAGCGGTCCATCCAGGCCCGGACGGCCGCCTCGGCGGGCAGCGCCGCGAGCAGCTCGGGCACGGCGTCACAGAGCTTGGCCAGCTCCTTGCGGTAGGCCGCCTCGATCAGCGCCTCCCGGCTGGGGAAGTGGCGGTAGAGGGTGCCGATGCCGACGCCGGCCTCCTTGGCGATGCGGTCCAGCGTTACCTCGCCGCCGGCCTGGGAAAAGGTGTGGACCGCGACGTCCAGCAGTCGCTGCCGGTTGCGCAGCGCGTCGGCGCGCAGCGGGCGGTCGGGCACGGCCCCTCCTCGGCTCGACCGGGGCGTGGGCCCGGCCGGGTTTGGCAACCGGAGGAGCCTCCGGTTAGGGTCGGAGTAACGGAGGATCCTCCGCTTCTCATCGTAGCGCTCGGACGACCGGTCCGTGCCGCCGCCGACAAGGATGGATCATGACCACCAGCACAGCCGTCAGCACCCCGTTCTCCCGCGAGACCACCGCCCTGGAGGTGGTCCGTGACCTCGACCTGACCGGCCGGCGGGCCGTCGTCACCGGCGGCGCCTCCGGCATCGGCGTCGAGACCGCCCGCGCGCTCGCCGCCGCCGGGGCCGACGTCACCCTCGCGGTCCGCAACACCGAGGCCGGGCAGCGTGCCGCCGCCGACATCACGGGCACCACCGGCAACGACCGGATCCTGGTCGCCCCGCTCGACCTGGCCGACCTCGGCTCGGTAGCCACCTTCGTGCGCACTTGGGACGGGCCGCTGCACATGCTGGTCAACAACGCGGGCATCATGGCCTCGCCCGAGATGCGCACCGAGCAGGGCTGGGAGATGCAATTCGCGACCAACCACCTCGGGCACTTCGCGCTGGCCACCGGGCTGCACCCGGCCCTCGCCGCAGCCGAGGGCGCGCGGATCGTCTCGGTCAGCTCGGCGGCCCACCTGCGCTCGCCGGTGGTCTTCGAGGACATCCACTTCCGGCAGCGGCCGTACGACCCGTGGCAGGCGTACGGGCAGTCGAAGACCGCGAACGTGCTCTTCGCGGTGGACGCCACCCGGCGCTGGGCCGACGACGGCATCTACACCAACGCGCTCATGCCGGGCGCGATCCGGACCAACCTCCAGCGCTACATCAGCGAGGAGGAGCTGGACCGGATGCGCACGCAGAGTGGCGGCGGCGCGGCGTACTGGAAGAACCCCGAGCAGGGCGCCGCCACCTCGGTGCTGGTCGCCGCCTCGCCGCTGGTCGCCGGCGTCGGCGGCCGGTACTTCGAGGACTGCCAGGAGGCCGGGCCGAACCAGCCGGGCACCCGCACCGGCTACGCCCCGTACGCCCGGGACCCCGAGGCCGCCGAGCGGCTCTGGGCGGTCTCCGAGGAGCACCTGCGCGGCTGACCCGGAAACGACGAGAGGGGCGCGCGGCTTCCGCCGCGCGCCCCTCTGCCGTCAGGGGGTCAGAGCCCCAGTTCGGCCTCGAAGTTGCCGGCCTCCAGCCGCTCCTTGACCGCGACGAGGAAGCGGGCCGCGTCCGCGCCGTCGATCAGCCGGTGGTCGTACGACAGGGCCAGGTAGACCATCGACCGGACCGCGACGACCTCGCCCAGGTCCGGGTCGTTGACCACGACCGGGCGCTTCACCACGGCACCCGTGCCGAGCATCGCCGACTGCGGCGACGGCACGATCGGCGTGTCGAAGAGCGCGCCCCGGCTGCCGGTGTTGGTCAGCGTGAAGGTCGCGCCGGCGATCTCGTCCGGGCTGATCTTGTTGGTCCGGGTGCGCTCGGCCAGGTCGGCGACCCGCTTGGCGATCCCACCCAGGTTGAGGTCACCGGCGTTGTGGATGACCGGCACGAGCAGGCCCCGCTCGGTGTCCACGGCGATGCCGAGGTGCTCGGCGTCCGGGTAGGTGATCGTCCCGCCGTCCAGGTCCAGCTGGGCGTTGAGGATCGGGTACGTCTGCAGCGCCTCGATGGCGGCGAGGGCGAAGAACGGCAGGAAGGACAGCTTCACGCCGTGCCGCTGCTGGAAGGAGTCCTTGGCCTGGGCCCGCAGCTTGGCGATGCGGGTGACGTCCACCTCGATCACCGTGGTCAGCTGCGCCATCTCGTGCAGCGACTCGTGCATCCGGTTGGCGATGGCCTTGCGGATCCGGGGCAGCTTCTCGACGGTGCCCCGCTTGCCGCTCGGCTGCGGCTTCGCGGCCGGCTTGGCCGGAGCCGGAGCCGCGGCGGCCGGTGCCGGCTGCGCGGCCGGCTTGGCCTGGGCGGCCTTCGCCTTCTCGGCCGCCTCCAGCACGTCCTGCTTGCGGATCCGCCCGCCGACGCCGGTGCCGTTGACCGAGGAGAGGTTCACCCCGTGCTCGGCGGCCAGCTTGCGGACCAGCGGGGTCACGTAGCCGGCGCCCTCCTCGCCACCGGCCTGGGCCGGGACGGTCGGCCGCTGCGGCGTGGCGGCCGGCGCGGGCGGGGTCGCGGCCTGCTCGGCCTTGGCCGGCTGCGCGGCCTGCTCCGCCTCGGCGGCCGGCTCGTTGTAGGACAGGCCCGGGGTCGGCTCCTCGACCGTGGGCTCCGGCTCCGGCTTCGGCTCGGGCTTCGGCTCCGGCTTCGCCTCGACCTTGGGCTCCGGCTTCGGCTCGGGCTTCGGCTCCGCCTTCGGCGCGGCGCCGGCCGCGCCCACGATCGCCAGGACGCCGCCGACCTCGGCGGTCTCGTCCTCGGGGACCTTGATCTCCAGCAGCGTGCCGGCCACCGGCGACGGGATCTCGGTGTCGACCTTGTCGGTGGAGACCTCCAGCAGCGGCTCGTCCACCTCGACGGTGTCGCCGACCTGCTTGAGCCAGCGGGTCACCGTGCCCTCGGTGACGCTCTCACCCAGGGCCGGCATGGTGACCGGCGTGCCCTCGCCCGACGGCGCGGCGGCCGGGGCGGGCTCCTCGACGGCCGGCTGCTCCGCCTCGGCCTGCGGCTCGGCGGCGGCCTGCTCGGCCTCCTCCGCCGGGGCCTCCTGCTGCGGGGCGGCTCCGCCGGCCTCCTCGCCCTCACCGGCGATGATCGCCAGCTCGCTGCCGACCTCGGCGGTCTCGTCCTCGCCGACCACGATCCGGCTCAGCACGCCCGCCGCGGGCGACGGGATCTCGGTGTCCACCTTGTCCGTGGACACCTCAAGCAGCGGCTCGTCCGCCTCGACGGTGTCGCCCTCCTGCTTGAGCCAGCGCGTGACGGTGCCCTCGGTGACGCTCTCGCCGAGCCGGGGCATGGTGACCGATACCGGCATGTTCTCCAGACTCCTTCATTCCCCTGGTGGGATCATCGCCCGTCGCCGGACGCCGCGGTTGTCGTGATCAGGCGTGCGAGTGCAGCGGCTTGCCGGCCAGGGCCAGGTGCGCCTCGCCCAGGGCCTCGGTCTGCGTGGGGTGGGCGTGCACGAGCTGCGCCACCTCGGCCGGGTACGCCTCCCAGTTGTAGATGAGCTGCGCCTCGCCGATCAGCTCGCCGACCCGGGCCCCCACCATGTGCACGCCGACCACCGGGCCGTCCTCGACCCGGACCAGCTTCACGTGGCCGGCGGTCTTGAGGATCTGGCTCTTGCCGTTGCCGCCCAGGTTGTAGTTGTAGGTCTTGATCTTGTCGGCGCCGTACTGCTCCTTGGCCTTCGCCTCGGTGAGCCCGACCGACGCCAGCTCCGGGTCGCAGTAGGTGACCCGCGGGATGCCGGCCTCGTCGATCACGGCCGGGGTCTTGCCGGCGATCTCCTCGGCGACGAAGATGCCCTGCTGGAAGCCACGGTGGGCGAGCTGGAGGCCGGGCACGATGTCGCCGACCGCATAGACGTTCGGCACGCTCGTGCGCAGCCGCTCGTCGGTCAGCACGTAGCCGCGGTCCATCTTGACGCCCTGCTCCTCGTAGCCGAGGTTGGCGGTGTTCGGGCCGCGGCCGACGGCGACGAGCAGCAGCTCCGCCTCGACGGTGTCGCCACCCTGGATGGTCAGCTTCACACCGTTCTCGGTCTTCTCGACCTTCTCGAACGGCTTGCCGACCTTGAAGTTGATCTTCCGCTTGCGGAACGCCCGCTCCAGCGCCTTCGAGGACTCCTCGTCCTCGGCCGCGACCAGCCGCGGCAGCGCCTCGACGATGGTCACGTCCACGCCGAAGGACTTCCAGACGCTGGCGAACTCGACGCCGATCACGCCGCCGCCCAGCACGATCACCGACGAGGGGACGCGGTCCAGGGTCAGCGCGTGGTCGCTGGTGATGATCCGCTCGCCGTCGACCTCCAGGCCGGGCAGGCTCTTCGCGTACGAGCCGGAGGCCAGGATGACGTTGCGGCCGGTGTAGCGCTTGCCGTCGACCTCGACGACGTTCTTCCCGACCAGCTTGCCGGCGCCCGCCACGAAGGTGATCTTCTTGGCGCTGCCCACCAGGCCCTGCAGACCCTTGTAGAGGCGGGAGATCACACCGTCCTTGTACGAGTTGACCGCCGCCATGTCGATGCCGACCAGCTCGGCCTTGACGCCGAACTGCTCCGACTCGCGGGTCTGGTCGGCGATCTCGGCGGCGTGCAGGAGCGCCTTGGTGGGGATGCAGCCGTTGTGCAGGCAGGTGCCCCCGAGCTTGCCCTTCTCGATCAGGGCGACGGACAGGTCCAGCTGGGCGGCACGCAGCGCCGCCGCGTAGCCGCCGCTACCACCTCCGAGGATGACGATGTCGAAGGTTGCGTCGTTCGGCTCGCTCACGTCCAACTCCCAGGTCGCGTCGCTGCATCGGGGGTTACGGCGGAGTAACAGGCACACCCCACCTCGGTCATCTTGTCACCACCGGGGACGGGGCGCGTAGTGAGGTGCCCAACGACACGTCGGTGACACGTACGCTTGGCACCGTCTTCGATGACGGACGGGGGAGGAGTGGGTTCGGTGGGGCTGTTCCGACGACGTAAGCAGGCGGGCGCGCTGAGTCGCGACCGGGTCGCCGACCGCGCCGATCTGGACCATCTTGAGAGTTTCGTCCGCACCCGGCGGGGCGTCGAGGCGTACCTGGAACCCCGGACCACGGTCACCGAGACGACGATCATGCTGATCGCCGACGACGGCGAGTGGACCCGGCGGCGGGTCGGCGGGCCGGAGGAGGCCCGCCGGTTCGCCCACCGGCTGGCCATCCCGATCTACGACGTCCGGCTGATGGGCTACCCGCAGCGGATGCGCGACTACAACGAGCGCCGCAAGCGCCGCCCCGAGTTGTTCTGACCCGGACACGCGGACGGGGCGCCCCCCGGCGAGGGGAGCGCCCCGTTGCGGCGTGGTGGACGCGTCAGCCGTTGGCGGCGACGTCGTCGACCAGGTGCAGCAGCGTGCGCACCGGGACGCCGGTGCCGCCCTTGGTCCAGTAGCCGGTGGCCTCGCCCGAGTGGTAGCCGGGGCCGGCGATGTCGATGTGCGCCCACGCCACGTCGTCGGTGACGAACTCGCGCAGGAAGACACCACCCTGGAGCATGTGGCCCGCCCGGTCCATGCCGGCGTTGACCTGCGAGATGTCCGCGACCTCGGAGTCCATGCCCTTGCGCACGTCGTCCGGCAGCGGCATCGGCCAGGCCGGCTCGCCCGTCGCGTCACCCGCGGCCCGGACCCGCTCGCACAGCTCCGGGGTGCCCATCACGCCGGCGATCCGCTTGCCCAGCGCGATCACCTGACCGCCGGTCAGCGTCGAGGTCTCGAACAGGTAGTCGGCGCCGTCCTCGCAGGCCCGGGCGATGGCGTCGGCCAGGATCATCCGGCCCTCGGCGTCGGTGTTGAGCACCTCGACCCGCTTGCCGCTGTACATCGTGATCACGTCGCCCGGCCGGTAGCTGGTGCCCGACGGCATGTTCTCCGCCATCGGCAGGTAGCCGGTGACCGCGACCGACGGCTTGAGCGCCGCGACGGCCAGCATGGCCGCGCCGACCGCCGCCGCACCCGCCATGTCGGACTTCATCTCCCACATGCCCTGGGCCGGCTTGATCGAGATGCCGCCGGTGTCGAAGGTGATGCCCTTGCCGACCAGCGCCACCCGCTTGCCGTTGCCACCGCCCTCCGGGGTGTAGGTCAGCTTGACCAGCCGCGGCGGGGCCTCCGAACCCTGGCCGACGGCCAGGATGCCGCCGTAGCCACCGGCGGCCAGCGCCGCCTCGTCGAGCACCTCGACGCCGAGTCCGGCCTCCCGGGCGGCGGCGGCCACGGCCTCGGCGAACGACGGCGGGCGCAGCTCGTTCGGGGCGGTGTTGACCCAGTCCCGGCTGGTCCGCACCGCGCCGGCCACCGCCTGGGCGCGGGTGACCTCGGCCTGGGCGGTCGCGTCGGCCGCGTCCGGCACCGCGACCAGCACCTCGGCCACCGGCTCGCGCCGGGCCGGCTGCGGCTTGGTCTTGTAGCCGGCGAACCGGTAGCCGCCGAGCAGCGCGCCCTCGGTGACGGCGCGCAGCGCGGCGGGGGCGTCGGCGTCGTCGGGCAGCGGCAGGGCGAGCGCGACGCGGGACGCGCCGGCCAGGGCCCGGACGGCCGCGCCGGCGGCCCGGCGCAGGGTCTCCGGGGCCGGAGCGGCGCCGGACGGCTCGGGGCCGAGGCCGACGGCGACCACCACCGGTGCGGTGACCGTGCCCAGTGTGGCCAGCTTGATCACCTCGCCGGGGCCGCCGGTGGCGCCGAGCAGGGCCAGCGTCTCGGTCAGCTTGCCGTCGAACGCGGCGGCGATGCTCTCCGCGCCGCTGGCCAGCAGCAGGGCGCCGGCGGGTGAGCCGGCCTCCTGCTCGGTCGTCTGGCTGTGCACGCCGATCACGATCGCGTCGACGGCGAGTTCGGCGGGGTCGGTGTCGACCAGGCTGAGGGTGGTGCGGGGCGATGTCACGAAAGCTACTCCGGGCGGGCCGGGCCGGCCGCTGCGTCGCGTGCCGGCGATGAAGGTCTCCGGCGGCGAACCTACCCGCCGGACGCGTGGCTGTCCCGCCGATGGGTCCAGGCGGGGCTGTCCCGCCTGCACCCGAGGGGATGCGGGCGGGCTGTCCCGCCTGCACCCGATGAGTCCAGGCGGGCCGTCCCGCCTGCACCCGAGGGGACGCGGGCGGGACCTCCCGCCGATGCTAGCCAGCCGGTCACGGGCCGGTAAGTTCGCACCCATGACCGAGGTGACCTCCGACGCCGCCGCGACCCGGCTGCGCCGTTCCCCGTTGCACGAGCGGCACACCGCGCTCGGCGCCAAGTTCGCCCCCTTCGGGGGATGGGAGATGCCGCTCGAGTACGCCGGGGGCGGCGTGCTCAAGGAGCACACCGCCGTGCGTACCGGGGTGGGCGTCTTCGACGTCTCGCACCTCGGCAAGGCCCGCGTCACCGGGCCGGGCGCCGCGGACTTCGTCAACTCCTGCCTGTCCAACGACCTCGGCCGGATCGCCCCCGGCAAGGCCCAGTACACGCTCTGCTGCGACGACGCCACCGGCGGCGTGGTGGACGACATCATCGCCTACCTGTACGCCGACGACCACGTCTTCCTGGTGCCGAACGCGGCGAACACCGCCGAGGTGGTCGGCCGGTTGCGCGCCGCCGCGCCCGAGGGCGTGATCGTCACCGACGAGCACGAGGCGTACGCGGTGCTCGCCGTCCAGGGGCCGCGCTCGGCGGAGCTGCTGGGCACGCTCGGCCTGCCCACCGGGCACGACTACATGAGCTTCTCGGCCGCCGGGCTGAACGGCGTCGACCTGACCGTCTGCCGCACCGGCTACACCGGCGAGCTCGGCTACGAGCTGGTCGTGCCGGCCGGCGACGCGCTGGCCGTCTGGGACGCGCTGTTCGCCGCCGGCGAGGTGGAGGAGCTGCGCGCCTGCGGCCTGGCCGCCCGGGACACGCTGCGCACCGAGATGGGGTACCCGCTGCACGGGCAGGACCTCTCGCTGGACATCACGCCGGTGCAGGCCCGCTCGGGCTGGGCGGTCGGCTGGGACAAGCCGGCCTTCTGGGGCCGCGACGTGCTGCGGGCCGAGAAGGCCGCCGGCCCCGCCCGGACGCTGCGCGGCCTGGAGGCGGTCGACCGGGCCATCCCGCGCCCCGGCATGGCCGTCTACGCCGGCGACAAGCAGGTCGGCACGATCACCAGCGGCACCTTCAGCCCGACGAAGAAGCAGGGCATCGCCCTGGCCCTGATCGACACCGACCCGAAGCTCCCCGACGGCGAAACGCTGGAGGTCGACATCCGCGGCCGCCGCGCCCAGATGCGCCTGACCCGCCCACCCTTCGTCCAGCCCTCCGTCCGCTGACCGCGGCGAACGCGTCGATCATGAAGTTGGCGGCATTCGAAGAGATCGACATCGCCGCCAACTTCATGATCGACAGGTGCTAGGGGGTGGAGGCCACCTCGGTCGAGGTGTAGAACTCCGCCTGCCGCTCGACCGGCACCCGGTACCTGATGTACTCGATGATCATGTCACCAGCCCACACCCGGGCCGGCCCATGTTCAAGTACGCACTTTCCGGTGAGTAGGGGGATCGCGTGCCCAGGCGCTACCACTGCGCGGTGGAGGTGGCCGTCGACGTGATCGGCGGCCGGTGGCGGCCGGTGATCCTCGCCCACCTCAAGGAGGGTGTGCACCGCTACGGTGAGCTGCGCCGCCGGATGCCGGACGTCAGCGAGAAGATGCTCGTCCAGCGGCTGCGGGAGCTGGAGGCGGAGGGGCTGGTCGCCCGGCACGACCTCGGCGCCCCGAAGGCCCCGCACGTCGAGTACCACCTCACCGAGGAGGGGCGCAGCCTCGTCCCGGTGCTGTCGGCGCTGCACGACTGGGGTCTTGCCCGGGCTGCCCGGACCGGCACCCCGATCGAGCCCTGACGCCCGGTCAGTCGGTGGCGGGGGGCTCGCCGGCGTCGAGGACGGCCTGCGTCCAGCCGCCCTCGATGACGCCGGTGGCGTCCAGCACGGCCCAGTCGACGACGTCGGCGGCCTCCACCACGACCGGGGCGCCGATCCGGACCGTGGGGTCGCCGGCGGCGTCGCTGGCGCTCGCGCCGACGATCCGCTCCGGCGTGTCCCACGAGGTCACCCCGGCCCAGACGTACTCGGGGCCGTCGTCGCCGGGCAGCCCGTACTTGACCACGAGCTGGCTCTCGGTGGGGAGCAGGCCGGCCAGGAAGCGGGACCGGATGTCGTCGAGCGCGGCCCGGGCGGTGTCGACCGCCCGGCTCATCGCGTCGCCGGAGCGGGCGTACCGGACGTCGGGCTGGATGCCGTTGAACAGGGTCGCGCAGGCGGCGGCGAAGTAGCGGCCGGGCGGGCCCGGGTGCCCGGGCGGCGGGTTGAGGGTGAGGAACGAGTCGGCGTCCGGGTCGGTCGCCGGGTCCAGCTCCAGCCGCAGCAGCACGGGCGCGGTCGCGCCGTGCTGCTCCGGATTGCCGTACGCCACCGCGATGTCGTGCCCGGTCACCGTGGCCAGCACCGGAAGCTGCACGAACGCCGGCACCTCCTCGCCGGACAGCCCGTCGGTCCAGTCCCGCAGCAGGCGCCGCGCGGCCCCGGTCATCACCGCGCCCCAGGCCCGGGTGAGGTGGTCCGGCACGCCCTGCGCCTGGAGCTCCAGCAGCCCGAAGCGGCGCAACCCCTTCGTGGTGAACCAGAGCCCGTCGGCGTCCGACGAGTAGGGCACCAGCACCCAGTCGACCAGCCGGATCCGGCCCTGCTCGTCGGGGAGGGACCGCAGCGCCGCGGCCGGGTCGAGGAACTGGAGCCCGAAGACGTCCACCACGTCCCCGTCGACCGTTTCGGCGACCGCCGCGGCCACCGCGCGGGCCGCCCACTCGTGCGCCGGCGGCCAGCCCGGCCGGTATTCGGCCTGCACCACCACGAGGTGCGTGGCGGCGGCCAGCCGGGCCAGCTGCGGCTCGGTCGCACCGAACGCGGTGAGCAGGTCCGGCGGCAGCTCCGGGAACTCGCTGACCGGGCGGGTGTCCACGGTCATGAGCGGGCTGTCCAGCATCTGCCGGGCCAGCCCGTGCACCGGCTCGGCGAGCCGGCCGGCCAGCCGCTCCACGGCGGTCTTCGGGCTCACCTTCGGCAGGCCGACGAGCGGCACCAGATAGGTCGCGTCCAGCGACTCCGGCACCGGTACGGGCAGGAAGTCGTCCGTGATGAGCATGCCGTCCCCCTCGACCGTGCCGGTGCACCTCGCCTGAGAACGCTACCCGCCCGGACGGGTGAGGCTCAGCCGGACAGCACCAGTCCCAGGTAGGACAGCGTGGTGACGAGCTCCACGAGGGCGCCGAGCACGTCGCCGGTGATCCCGCCGAGCCGACGTACCAGGTGCCGCAGCAGCCCGGCTGCGACGGCGAGCGCGGCCAGCACGGCGAGCGGCCCCTGCCACGGGCGGCCGGGCACCGCCGGCACGGCCAGCAGCGCCACGGCGGCCGTGCCGGCCGCCAGCGCGACCGGCCCCACCGTGCCGGCCACCAGCGCGCCCAGCCCCTCCGGCCGGGCGGCGGGCACCCCGCGCCGGCAGGCCAGCGCGACAGCCAGCCGGCCGGCCGCCGTCGCCGCGACCACCGCCGCGAGCGCCGCCGGCCGCGACCGCCCGGCCAGCTCCGCGAGCACGGCCGCCTGGAGCAGGAGTACGACCACCAACGCGACCACGCCGAACGGCCCGACGTCCGGCTTCTTCATGATCTCCAGTGCCGCCGGCCCGCGCCGGTAGGAGCCGAGCGCGTCGACCGTGTCGGCCAGCCCGTCCAGGTGCAGGCCCCGGGTGAGCAGCGCGCCCAGCGCGACGGTCACCCCGGCGGCGACCAGCGGGGGCGCGACCGCCGCGGCGAGCAGCAGCACCGCCCCGAGGAGCGCGCCGAGCAGCACACCGACCGCCGGGGCCAGCGCCATGGCGGCCCCGGCCGCGGCCCGGTCCACCCGGCCGGCGCGCACCGGCGCCGTGGTGAAGGTGGTGAGCGCCAGCCGGATCCCGTCGCCGAGCCGGAACTCAGTCGGCACGTCGGCCGGGGGCGACCGGCTCGTCCGGCCCGACCGTGGTGGGCCCCGGGCCGGCCGGTTCGGGCTCGGTGAAGTCCGGCTCGGGCCCGGTGGTGGCGGGTCCGGGGCCGGCGGGCTCGGGCTCGGTGAAGTCCGGCTCGGGTCCGGTGCTGGCGGGTCCGGGTCCGGCCGGTTCGGGCTCGGTGAAGTCCTCGTCGTCCCCGCCGCCGAGCGCCGGGTGCACGGGCAGGCCGGCGGCGAGGGACAGGGCCGAGCGCAGCAGCGGCAGGGCGGCCAGCGCGGTCGCACCCTCGCCCAGGTCGAGCCGGAGGTCCAGCAGCGGGGTCAGGCCCAGCACGTCGGCGGCGAGCCGCACCCCGGGCCGGCCGCCGTGGTCGGGCAGCAGGCACCAGTGCCGGGCCTGCCCGGCCAGGTCGCGGCTGACCATGCCGGCGGCCACCCCGACCGGCCCGTCGAGCAGCACCGGGACGCGCCGGGCGGTCGCGCCGAGCAGCACGCCGGTGGCCACCGCCACGTCGCCGCCGCCCAGCTCGGCGAGCACGTCCTTGGCCTCGCGGGCGGAGCGCCGGGTGCGGTGCAGCGCGTCGCGGACGGCGGCGCAGCGGACCATCCAGGCGGCGTCGTCGAACTCGCCGTGCTCGGTCACCACCCGGCCGAGCACCGCCGGGGGTTCCGCGCCGGCCGTGGCCGCCAGCACCGCCGCGGCGGCCGTCTCGGTGCCGGCCCCGCACGCCGCGAGCACCAGCAGCTGTACGCCCGCGTCGGCGGCCTGCTCGGCGAGCCGCCAGCCGTAGCGCAGGGCCGCCTCGACCTCCTCGCCGCCGAGCGCCGGCCCCTCCTCGATGGGGGCGGAGGTGGGCGTCTCCACCACCTGGAGGCTCGCGCCGTTCTCGGCGGCCAGCCGGGCGAGGGGCCCCTTGCCGGCGCGCGCCTGCCGGGCGCGGCGGGCCGACTCGCCGGGCACCGCGCCGGCCGACGCGCCGCCCTCGTGGTCGCCGTGCAGCAGCAGCACGCGGACCGAACCCCACGGCGTCGGGGTCGCGGTGCCCTGGGTGGCGGCGGCGAAGCCGACCACCCGCTCCAGCACGCCCAGGCCGGCGCCGGGGATATCCAGGGTGGCGAGCCGGTCGACCGCCTGCGGCCCGGTGTAGTCGTCGGGCATCGGCAGTTCCATGCCGGGCTGGATGACCAGGCCGGTGGCGACCATCGGCAGCGCCATGGTCGGCGCGGCCCAGTCGGCCGGGCCGACGGCGGCCGGGGCCGGGGCGGGGACGGGCGGCGCGGTCGGGGTGAGCACCTCGGGCAGCGCCTCGTCAGGGACGCCGGCCTGTGCGGGGGCGGCCTGGGGTGCGTTTGCCTGTGCGGGACCGGCCTGGCCGGCGCCCGCCTGAGCAGGGGCCGCCTGTGCAGGGACGGCCTGTGCGGGCGCGGCGGCCGGCTTCAGCCAGGCGGTCTGCCCGGCCACCACCAGGGCGACGGCGTCGCAGGCCTCGGCCACCGCCCGGTTGGTCGCGCCCAGCGCGTCGGTGAACGCCCGGCCCAGCGGCGTGGTCGGCACCAGCGACAGGCCCACCTCGGGGCTGACCAGCACCAGCCGGGCGGCGCTGGCCCGGACGGCCGCGGCCAGCTCCGCGATGGTGGCCGTGTCGTCGGCCGGCTGGTGCGCCGGATCGAGCAGCACGGTCACCCAGCCGCCCAGGTCGTCGACGAGCAGCGTCTCGTTCGGCCCGGCCGTCGCGATCACCTCGGCCAGGCGGCCGGGGTCGGCGGCGGTCTCCTCGGTGGTCCAGCTGCCAGGCCGGCGGGCGCGGTGCGCCGCGAGGCGGGTCGCCCACTCGGTGTCCTCCGGATCCCCCTCGGGGGCGGTGGCCACGTACCGGACCGTGGGCGCGTCGGCGACCACCGACTCGGCGAACTCCGACTTGCCCGAGCGGATACCGCCGAGCACCAGGAGGGTGTTCCACCCGTCTACCGACATGCCCGTACCTTAAGGCCGCCCGGCGGGTCGCCGCCCGCCGGCCCGGGGGCTCAGTCGCAGTGCTCGAACGCGCTGCCGTAGCTGGCCCCGCCCGCCGACCCGCCCCACTTCACGCAGGCCCCGGCGGCGCTCGCCCGCACCGGCCCGGCGTAGTAGCGGTAGGCGCCGCTCTCGGTCTGCCGCGCCTTGCCCTGCACCTCCAGGTACGCGGTCACCGTGGTGGCCTGCCCGACGTCGGTGTCCTTGAGGGTGACCACGCAGTTGGTGCCGCCCGCGGTGCTGTAGAGCAGGTAGACGCGCCCCTTGCGGACCCCGCCGGCGGTCAGGGTCGCCGAGTCGATCACCTGGTAGCCGCTGCCGCACGCCTGCGCCGCCGTGTACGGCTGCTTCGTGCTGGCCTTGCTCCCGGTCGGGGCGGGCGCGCCGGTGGTCGGCGCGGGGTCCCCGGCCGACGGGGTGCCGGCGTCCGCGGCGGGACGGCTCGGCGTGGCCGACGGTGACCGGCCCGGCCGCCCGCTGCGGCTCGGCGTCGGCGACGCGCCGGAACCGGCGCCCACACTGGCGCCGGCCGACGCCTCCGGCTGCGCGGGGTCGGCGACCGGGGACTCCCCGGCCAGCGCGGCCGGGCCGCGGCCGGAATCCGGGTCGTCGGGGGAGTTCAGCACCGCCACGACCACCGCGGTCAGCACGGCGACCAGCACCACGCCGGCCGCACCGGCCAGCGCCAGTGCCCGCCCGCGGCCCCGGCGCTCCGCCGGCTCCTCCAGCGTCGGCGGTACGCCGGAACCGGCGTGCCGGTCCCGCAGCGACCCGTGGCCGGGCTCCCCGCCCGCCTGCGCGACGCCGGCCGCCCAGACCGGCGCCGGCGCGGAACCCGGCCCGGGAGCCCCGGGGACGGGCCCGGGAACGGCGGAGGCCTGCCCGGGAGCGAAAACGGGACCGGGCGGCGTGGTGGGGACGGCCGGGGCGGGGCCGGCGGCCGACCGCGGCCCGGGCGGGAACGCCGCGGGCGGCGGACCTGCGGGTGGCTGGCCGGCAGGGGACTGGCCGGCGGGCGTGTGACCGGTCGACGGCTGGCCGGCCGGTGGCGTCGCCGCGGGCGGGTCCGGGGTCGGCGCCGGGAGGACGGCCGGGCCGGGCACGGCGGGACCCGCGACCGCCCACGGCGGGCGGGGCGGTGCGGGGAGCCGGGCCAGGGTGGCGTCCCGGGCGTCCTGGGCGGCCTCGGCCAGGGCGAGCGCGCTCGGGAACCGGTCGGCCGGACGCTTCGCCAGCGCGCGGCCGACCACCTCGACCACCGCGGGCGGCGTGCCCACCAGCGGCGGCGGCTCGTCCTGGACGTGCCGCATGGCCACCTGGAGGGGGTTGTCGCCCTCGAAGGGCGGCCGCCCGGCCAGGCAGTAGTAGGCGACGGCGCCGAGCGCGTAGACGTCGGTGACCGGTGACACCGGCTGTCCGGCCGCCTGCTCCGGCGACATGTACGAGGCGGTGCCGAGCACCATGTGCGCGGCCGTGATGCCCGCCATGGTGCTGGCCCGGGCGATGCCGAAGTCGACCAGCACGACCGTGCCGTCCCGCTTGACCAGCAGGTTCCCCGGCTTCACGTCGCGGTGGACGATCCCGGCGAGGTGGGCGGCGTGCAGGGCGTGCGCGGCCTGCCCCACCACCGACATGGTGGACGCCGGGTCGAGCCGGCCGGCGCGCCGGATCCAGGTGACCAGCGGCTCGCCGTCGACGTACTCCATCACGAGGTAGCTGACCTGGCTGCCGTCGGCGAGGGTCGCGGAGCCGAAGTCGTGGACCTGCACGATGCCGGGGTGCCGCAGCGCCGCCAGCATCCGGGCCTCGGCGTGGAAGCGGGTGGTGAACTCGGGATCGGCGACCAGCGACGGCAGCAGGACCTTCACGGCGACCTCGCGGCCCAGCAGGGTGTCGGTGCACTTCCAGACCGCACCCATGCCGCCCGTCGCGATGCGTTCGCCCAGCCGGTAGCGATCGCTGAGCACCACTCCTTGAGTCAGCACCGAGCCACCGTACCGGTGGGCCGTGGGCATGATCCACGTGGCGGCCGGGCCGTCCCGCGGCCGGCCGACTAGGCTTGCGGGGGTTTCCGTCCCAGGGCGACGGCGGCGAGGGGAGACGCGGCATGGCGTGGAGCTGGCGGTACGAGGGCACGAACGGCGCATCGGTCGACGGGCCGGGTGAGTCGTTCCCCAGCCAGGCGGACGCCGAGTCGTGGATCGGCCAGGCCTGGCGGGAGCTCGCGGCGTCCGGCGTCACCTCCGTCGCGCTCCTGGAGGACGACCGGGTGGAATACCGCATGAGCCTGCTGCCCCCGGCCGAATGACGGGCTACGACCGCCCGCGCGACCCGCTGGTGCTCGGGGTGCCCCGGGCGGCGTTCCGGCCCAGCCCGATCTTCCTCGCCCTGGTCGCGATCTTCGTGGCCAGCGGCGTGATGGCCTGGAACGGGTTCGGCAGCGTCCGGTTCGACGTCTTCCTCTTCGTGGTCTCCGGCTGGCTGGTCTCGCTCTGCCTGCACGAGTACGCGCACGCCGTGGTCGCGTACCGGGCCGGGGACCGGGACATCGCGCACCGGGGCTACCTGACGTTGAACCCGCTGAAGTACACCCACCCGCTGCTGTCCATCGTGCTGCCGGTGGTCGTGGTGCTGCTCGGCGGCATCGGCCTGCCCGGCGGCGCGGTCTGGGTCGACCGGCACGCCATCCCGGGCCGGCTGCGGCACACCCTGGTCAGCCTGGCCGGGCCGGCCACCAACGTGCTGTTCACCCTGCTGCTCGTGCTGGCCGTGCGGGTCGGCCGGGAGGTCGGCGGCGGCCCGCTGGAGTTCTGGGCCGGGGTGGGACTGCTGGCGTTCCTCCAGCTCACCGCGAGCGTGCTCAACCTGCTGCCGGTGCCCGGCCTGGACGGCGGCAACATGATCGAGCCGTGGCTGTCCCCGCCGTACCGGCGGATGTACGACCTGTTCGCCCCGTACGGCTTCATCCTGCTGTTCGCCCTGCTGTGGAGCCCGCGGATCAACGGCTGGTTCTTCAGCGCGGTCTTCTCGGTCGGCGACCTGCTCGGCCTGCCGCCCCAGCTCTACGCGCTCGGCTGGCACCTGATCCGGTTCTGGGAGGGCTGACCCTCCGGAATCGGGAGCCGTCGCGCAGCGGCGGGGCCCTTGCCGCCGCGCGTACCCCCGAGGGTCCCGGGCCGGCGCGGAGGCCGCGCCGGCCCGGGAAGAGCGTCACGGACGCTGCGCCGGGCTCTCGGTCTTCGCCGCGTCCCGCTCGGTGACCGGCTCGACGATCTCGTCGATGGCCTTGAGCAGGTCGGCGTCGAGCTTCACGCCCGCCGCCTTCACGTTGTCGTGCACCTGCTCCGGCCGGGACGCCCCGACGATCGCCGAGGAGACGTTCGGGTTCTGGAGCACCCACGCGACGGCGAGCTGCGGCATGGTCAGCCCGGCCTGCTCGGCCAGGGGCTTGAGCCGCTGCACCCGGGTGAGCACCTCGTCGGTCATGAACCGGGCGATGAAGCCCGCGCCGGACTTCTCGTCGGTGGCGCGGGAACCGGCCGGCGGCGGCTGGCCCGGCAGGTACTTGCCGGAGAGCACGCCCTGGGCCATCGGCGACCAGACGATCTGGCCGACGCCCAGCTCCTCGCTCGTGGGGATGACCTCGGCCTCGATGACCCGCCATAGCATCGAGTACTGCGGCTGGTTGGAGACCAGGGGGATGCGCAGCTCGCGGGCGAGCCCGTGCGCCTCCCGGATCTGCGACGCCTTCCACTCGGAGACGCCGATGTAGTGCGCCTTGCCGGAGTGCACGATGTCGGCGAACGCCTCCATCGTCTCCTCCAGCGGGGTGCTGTAGTCGTAGCGGTGGGCCTGGTAGAGGTCGACGTAGTCGGTCTGCAGGCGGCGCAGCGAGCCGTTGATCGACTCCATGATGTGCTTGCGGGACAGGCCCCGGTCGTTGCGGCCCGGCCCGGTCGGCCAGAACACCTTGGTGAAGATCTCCAGCCCCTCGCGCCGCTCGCCCTTGAGCGCGCGGCCGAGCACCTCCTCGGCCTTCGTGCCGGCGTAGACGTCGGCGGTGTCGAAGGTGGTGATGCCGGTGTCCAGGGCGGCCCGCACACAGGCGGTGGCGGCCTCCTCCTCGACCTGCGACCCGTGGGTGATCCAGTTGCCGTACGAGATCTCACTGACCAGCAGGCCCGAGCGGCCTAGGTGTCGGAATTCCATGCCCCGACCCTAGCCCTGCCCGATCATGGTCGCCGCGCGGCGCGGCGGTGTGTGACGCTGCACCGGCGTCTCCTGCCCGGTGCTGACGCCGCAGCGTCAGAGCACCGGGGTCGTGTCGGCGAGCAGCCGGTCGATCTCCGCGACCACCGCGGCCCGCCCCGGGTGCTCCAGGTCGATCAGCAGCTCACCCCGCCGGTCCAGGGCGCCCCACCGGCCGGACTCGTCGGCCACCAGGAACGCCACCGGATGCACCACGAGCGACGGGTACGCCGGCGGGACCAGCACCCGCCCGGTCCGGTCCACCACACCCCGGCGACCGGCCAGCTCCACCCCGGCCAGGCCGTCCTCGGTGAAGCCGTCCACCTGCCGGCCGTCGGCCAGCGCCGTGGTGAGACCGTGGTACCGGGTCGGCACCACCACCTGGCCGGTCCGGTCCACGGCACCCCAACCGCCGTTCTGCCGCACCGCCGCCAGGCCGCCCCGGAACGGCCGGACGTCCTCGTAGCCCGGCGGGATCTTCACGATGTTGGTCCGGTCGACCGCCATCCACCGGCCCTTGCCGTCCATCGACACCCAGGACAGCCCCTCCGAGAACGAGCCCACCGCCCGGTAGCCGTTGTTCGCCTCGATCAGCGCCGCGCCGGCCGTGTCGATCAGCGCCCAGCGGGACGCCTCCGGGCGGCGTACCCACGCCAGGCCCTCGCGGAACGGCTGCACCTCGGCGTACCGGTGGGCGATCACCAGTTCGCCCTCGGCGTCCGCGTACCCCCAGAGCTCCTGCTCCTCGTCGAACGTCGGCACCGGGTGCCGCTCGCCGCCCAGGAGCGTCTCCCGGCTGCGCGGCTTCGGCCCGAACCCGCCCGTCGCGGCCCGCTCGGTGACCGCGTCCAGCGCCAGCGTGGTCCGCGCGTTCAGCTCCCCGTCCTCACCCTGGCGCAGGTCCAGTGCCCGCTCGAAGTGCAGGCACGCCTCGGTCAGGCGGCCCTGGTCGTAGCAGGAACGGCCCGCGTGCTCGTGCAGCACGGCACGCAGCCGGTCCGGCAGCTCCGGCGAGTTGGCCTCCGCGAAGAGCCGGTCCGCCTCCGCGTACTCGCCCCGCCAGCGCAGCACCTCGGCCAGCCGGGCGCGGGCCAGCGCGGTCCGCCGCAACTCACCGGTGGCCTCCGCGTACGTGAGGGCGAGCCGCCCGTCGGCCACGGCGTCGTCAAGTTCGCCGAGGATCCGCGACGCCACCGAGCGCAGGCTGAGCAGCCGGGCACGGCTGCGGTTGTCCAGCGCGCTGCCCAGCTTGGTGGTGAGGCCGTCCCGGATCTCCCGCAGCGCCGCCGGGTCGGGCGCCTCCTCGCGGAGGGTCTCCGGGTCCAGCCGCCAGCGGACGGCGGCCAGCGCCTGCTCCGGGTCGGCCGGGCGGGCCTCCCGCCGCTCGATGTCGGCTTCCTGGTCGGCAGGCTCGCTCTCGGCCGCTTCCTGGTCAGCGGCTACCCCGTCAGCCGGTCCGGCGGTGTCGGCGGATGGAGCAGCCCCGGCCGGGGTGGATTCGGCGGAGACGTCGGCCGGGGTGGCCGGTGCTGGTGCCGGCGCGTCCGGCACGGCCGGCGGACCCGGGACGGGATCCGGTTGGTCGGTGGCGGCGGCCGGCTCGTGCGGTGTCGCGGCGGTCTCCTGCCACGCGGCTGCCGGTGCGGCATCGTCCTGTGCCGGTTCCGCCGGTGCCGGCACGTCGGAGGGTTCCGGCGCGCGCGGCGCGGGTGCCACCTGTGCCGGCACCCCGCTCTGTGCCGACACCCCGGTCTGATCCGGCACGCCGGCCTGACCTGGCACGCCGGCCTGACCTGGCACGCCGGCCTGGGTCGGCACCTTGGTCCGCGGCGGCGCGGGCCGCGCGGGCGCCGTCTCTGCCGGCACCCCGGCCTGGTCCGGTGTGCGCGGCGCGGGAGCCGGGGCGGCGCTGGCGGGCGTGGCGTCCTGACTGGTCTCCGCTGGCACGGCGGCCTCGGTCGGCGGGTGCGGGTTCCGGTCCGCCGGCATGCCTTCGGCGGTCCCTGTGGCGTCGGCGGCGTCGGTGGCCTGTCCGGCCGGAACCGCCGGGGCGGTGGCGGCCGGCTCCCGCGTGGCCGGCTCCCGCGTGGCCGGCGCAGATGCGGAGTGCGGCGGGACGTCGGGGCCGGGCGGCCCGGAGATCGGCGCCACGGCACCGGCGGCGAGGGATCCGGCGAGGCTCGGCGAGGGCGCTCCGGACACCGGGGCGGCCGGGTCCGGGGCGGGTCGTTCGGAGGCGGCGGCGCCTGGCGTGGGCGTTGCCGGCGCGGGCGCGTCGGGGTTCGCCGCGGGCGGTGCGGAGACCGGCGTGGCGGGGCTCGGCGCAGGCGCTGCCGGAACGGGCCCGGCCGGTGCCGGGGCGGGTCCGGCCGGTGCCGGGGCGGGTCCGGCGGCGGGCGGTGCGGCGCCGCCGGACGGGCCGGCGACCGGTGGCGTCCACGGCGCCGGAGCGGGTCGGTCCGTTGCGGTGGCCGTGGACGGTGCCGCGGCCGGGGTGGTGGGTCCGGGCACGTCGGACCGGGGCCTGGCGGGGGCTGGTTCCGGCTGCGCCGGGACGTTGGTCGGCGGCTGGGGCGGGCCGGAGACGGGCCGGGCATCGGCTGCGGGGCTGGGGGTACCCGGGCCGACCGGGGCGGGCGCGGGTTCCGCCGAGCGCGCGGATGTCGGATCCGACCCGGGCCGGACGTCGAGGGTGGAGGTCGGCCGCTCCCGGTCCGGTGCGGCTGCCTCCGGACGGAGCGCCACGCGAGCCTCGGGCGCCGGGTCGGACCGCTCCGCCATGGGCCGTAGGGCCGGCGAGTCGGCGGGTCCGGACGAAGGGGACACCGGCGCATTCGCGTGCGCGGGAGCGGAGGTCTCCGGCGCAGCTGCCGGCGACACCGGCTCGCTCGCCCGGAACCAGGCCTCCGCGCCACCGTCCGCCGGTTCGGCCGGGCGCGTCGCCGCCGCGTCGTGCGGCCGGCCGGCGACCTCGCCGAACGGAGCGTTCCCGTCCTCGCCGACCGGAGTGGACGCCGGGCCGCCCGCGCGCGGCGAGCCCGGGCCGGCCGGCGTGGTCGCCGGGCCGTCCGTCGGCCTGGCGGCCTCGGCGCGCGTGCGCGGACCGGCGGCGCCGCCCGTCCGGGTGTCCTCGGCGGACACGGTCCGGCTGACGGTGTGCTCCGGTCGGGCGACCCCGGGCCCGGGGTAGGTCGGTGGTGCGGGTCGGGCCGCTTCGGCCGCTGCCGGCCCCTCGACGGGTCGGGTCTGCGGTGGTGGTCCTGTCCTGCCGCCGTCCACCGCCGGCTGGACGGTGGGGTAGGCGGGCGGGGCCGCGGCCGGTCCCGCCGGCCGGTCGAACCGATCGCCCGGCACCGGTCGCTCGCCCGGACCGGCGGGCCGGCCGGAAGCGGGCGCGCCGGAGGTGGGCGCAACTGAGGTCGGTGCTCCGGAGGTCGGTGCTTCCGAGGTCGGCGCCTGGGCGGTGGAGGCCCCGGATGCGAGCGCACCGGAGATCGGTGGGCCGGACACGGGTGGGCCGGACACCGGCCGCCCGGACACGGGCGCCTCGAAGACCGGCGGTGCGGAGACGGGTGCCCCCGACACGGGCACGCCGGAGACGGGGGCGTTCGCGATCGGTGCGCTCGATACGGGCCTGGCCGGCAGCGGTGCGTCCGACACGGGCGTGGCCGGTAGCGGCGCGCCCGACACGGGCGTGGCTGGCAGCGGTGGGCTCGATACCGGCGTGACCGGCAGCGGCGCGTCCGACACCGGCGTGACCGGCAGCGGTGCGTTCGACACCGGCGTGGCTGGCAGCGGTGCGTTCGACACCGGCGTGGCTGGCAGCGGTGCGTTCGACACGGGCGTTGCCGGCAGCGGCGCGTCCGACACCGGCATGGCCGGCAGCGGTGCGCCCGGGATGGGCTCCACCCGGCGCGGGTCCGGTCGACCCGCCGGCTCCACCGGTGGCCGCCGGCCGTCGTCGGGGCGGGTCGGCACGGCGGGCTGACGCCACTCGTCCGGCCGCGTCGGCGGCACCGGCCGCTGGCGCGCGTCGTCGGGGCGTGGCGGAGGCGGCGCCATCGGCCGGTCCGGGCGCTCCCCGGGTCGGGCCGGGGCGGCCGGCATGGCCGCCTCGCGTCGCGGGTCGGGGCGCGCGCCGGGCTGCGGCTGCTGCCTGACCTCGTCGGGGCGCAGCGGCCGCTCCCGCAGGTCGTCCGGACGGGCTCGCGCGGCCGGCTCGACCGGAGGTCGCCAGCCGTCGCCCGGGCGGGCCGGTCCGGGCTCGCCCGGCCGCCCCTGCCACCCGTCCGGCTGCGGGCGGAACTCCGGTCGGGGCCCGACCGAGTCCGGCCGGGGCCCGACCGAGCCAGGACGCGGACCGGTGGACTCCACGCGGGGACCGACCGGGTCAGGGCGCGGACCGGTGGAATCCGCACGGGGCCCGACCGACTCCGGCCGGGGTCCGACCGACTCGGGGCGCGGGCCGGAGAACTCGGGCCGGGGACGGACCGGCTCCGCCCGGCCGTTCACCGGTTCTGGGCGACGACGGGTCGACTCCGGTGGCGGGCCGACCACGTCCGGCCGCGGGCCGCCCGACTCGGGGCGGCGGCCGTCGTAGCGGGCCGCCTCGTCCACCGGGCGGCCGGGGCGGGCGTCCGGGCCCGGCCGGTCGACCGTCGGGCGGTGCCGCTCGTCGGGCCGGTACGCGGCCGGCTCGATGTGCGGTCGCCGCTCGACGACCGGCCACTCCCCGTGGTGGGGGCGCGCGCGGTCGCCCGGAGGGCGCTGACCCTCCCGGCGCTCCTCGGGCCGGAACGCGGCGGGACGCGACTCGCCGTACCGGCCCGGCTCGGCGCGGTACGGGTCCACCGGCCGGCGCCCGGCCTCGGGTGCCTCCCGGTACGTCTCGGCCCGCGCGGCCGCCTCCCGGCGCGGCGGCCCGTCGTGACCCCGGTCCGGTTCCCGGCGCGATCCGTCGAGACCGCGGCCCGGCTCGCCACGCGGCGGTCCGTCGTGACCCCGGACCGGCTCGCCACGCGGCGGTCCGTCGTGACCCCAGTCCGGTTCCCGGCGCGGTCCGGCGAGACCGCGGCCCGGCTCGCCAGGCGGCGGCCCGTCGTAGCCCCGACCCGGCTCGCCGCGCGGCCCGTCGAAACGTGGCTCGCCCGGCTGGCGGAAGTCCGGGTTCCACCCGTTCGGGCGGGCCGCTCCGGCGTCGCGGCGGCCGGGGAAGTCCTGGTCGCCCCGACCGGGCATGTCCTGGTCGCGCCGCCCGGGGTCCGCCTCCCGCCGACCCGCTCGCCCGTCGAAGGCCGGATCCCGGCGATCGTCGAGTCCCGGCTCGCGCCGGCCGTCGAACGTCCGGCGGCCGTCGAACGCCGGCTCCCGCCGGTCCACCGCGCCGTCCGGCGGCAGGCTGGTCCGGCCTGCCGCCGGCGCCCGGCGCTGCTCCGGTCGACCGGATCGCGGCGCGTGGTGCGGGTACTCCTCCGGCTCCGGCACCCAGCCGGGCTCCGCGGCGGGGGAGACCGGCCGGTGCGGCGCCGCCCCGCGCGCCGACTCCGGGCGCACCCACCGCTGGTCGAACCGGTCACCCGGCGCCCCGCGCCGCGGACCGTCCTCGAGCTGCCGCCCGTTCGCGCCCGGCCGCCCACCGCGTCGACCGTCGAGGTCATCCGGACCCGCAGGACTGACGGGGTACGCCGCGCCGCGCCGACCGTCGGGTCCGGCCGGGCTGACCGGGTACGTGCCGCGGCGCCGGTCGAGGTCGTCGGGTCCGGCCGGGCTGACCGGGTACATGCCGCGGCGCCGGTCGAGGTCGTCGGGTCCGGCGGGGCTGACGGGGTACGCGCGCCGCCGGTCGAGGTCGTCGGGGCCGGCCGGGCTGACCGGGTACGTGCCACGCCGCCGGTCGAGGTCGTCGGGCCCCGCCGGGCTGACCGGGTACGCGTCCTCGCCACCCGGCGCGGGGCTGACCGGGTGCACCTCGGCCCGGCCGACCGCCGAGGCCCGGCCACGCGGGGCGGGCGAGGCCAGGTACTCGAGTCCGATGTCGCCGGGATAGCGCTGACCGGGGAACTGCGGGCGCCACTCGTGGGTGGGTTCGGCCGCCCAGGAGGGCTCGGCCAGCTCGCGCCAGCGGTCCCAGCCGCTCATCGGGGGACCCTGTCGCCGCCCGCGCGGCGCGGCCCCGGGGCCGGCTCGCGTCGCTCGCTCACGGCGATGTCACCTCGTTGGAAATTGTCGCGCTGGGCGCCCTCCGTGCCGGTAGAGTCGCCCGGTCCAGCACGTCGTGGCTGCGGAAGGAGGGTAGCGGCGTGGGCTCTGTCACCGCCACTGTGGCACCGCCCACGGATCCAAAC